>JBCDFI010000468.1:0-4569 GCA_039178155.1 Cyanobacteria bacterium P01_H01_bin.105 | reverse complement strand
GGGAATCAATTTCATGATCCCAGTCAAAGAGCCCATATTTTTCATCAAGCGAGTTTGCTTGAGAAAGTCATTAAAGTCAAACCGAGCCTCTAAAATTTTCGCCTGGAGCTTTTCGGCATCGGCAATATCAACTTCTTCTTGGGCTTTTTCAACAAGAGTAAGGACGTCCCCCATGCCCAAGATGCGCGATGCCATACGATCTGGATAGAAGGGCTGTAGTGCTTCTACTTTTTCACCAATACCAATAAATTTGATCGGCTTGCCTGAAATTTGACGAATCGATAAGGCCGCACCACCGCGAGAGTCACCATCCATTTTGGTGAGTATGGCCCCGGTAATACCAATCTGTTCATGAAATGTTTGGGTTAGGGTGGCCGCTTCTTGTCCTGTCATGGCATCGACCACTAACAGGACTTCATTCGGGCTGATAGCTGTTTTTATTTGCTCCAGCTCGGCCATCATGTCTTGGTCAATCTGTAATCGACCAGCGGTATCTACAATTACCGTATCAACGCCATCTTCTTTAGCTTTAGCGATTCCGGCTTTAGCAATATCAACAGGATTTGCTTTAGTGCCCATTTCAAAAACCGGCACGTCGATTTGTTTCCCCAGGGTAATCAGCTGATCTACGGCTGCTGGACGATAGACGTCAGTTGCTACCAGCATGGCCGAGCGTTCTTGTTTACGCAGATGTAGAGCTAATTTCGCCGACGCGGTGGTTTTACCCGTACCTTGGAGACCGGCCATTAGCACCACGGTGGGGGCGCTCCTAACATCGGCCAGGGGTTCATTGGCATCCCCCATCAGGGCAACCAGTTCATCGTAAACAATCTTGATAAACTGCTGATCTGGAGCAATTCCGGCGACGACTTCAGCGCCTTGAGCCGTTTCTTGAACGTCAGCTATAAAATTCTTGACTACGTTAAAGCTAACATCGGCCTCTAGTAATGCTCGCCTAACTTCCCGTAACGCCTCTTTAATATTGGAGTCAGAAATTTTATCTTGACCGCGCAGGGTTTTCCAGGCAGATTCAAATCGCTCTGAGAGGGCTTCAAACATGGGAAGTAGGGAAATTGATTACCGAGGTATTGTTCCATACTAATCGCTTTATCCCCGTCTACCGAACATCCAACTCACAAACACTTGCTATGCTGCTGTAGATGCCAATTGCAAACGGATGAATGGTGGTAAAAAGCGAGCACCGAATAATCGCACGTTGGTCTTGACTACAGACGATCGGCACACGTATCGTCAAAAGCTCGTTCACCTCACCCAAAGTTCTACTTATAAGGCGATTGAGAATAAAACTATCTGGCAGGATACTTTCACAGCATTACCGCTACTGCCAGATGCCTTTATCGATTTGCTGGTTGTGGATCCTCCCTATAATCGCTCCAAGGTTTTCAATCAATCCACCTTTAATCGCCGACCGTTAGAAGCTTACGAGACCTGGTTAGATAGCTGGATGTCACAGGTTATTAGGTTACTTAAACCTCACGCTTCTGCTTATATTTGCTGTGACTGGCAATCGTCTCCTGCGATATACAGTGTTTTCTCACGCTATTTTATAGTGCGTAGTCGAATCACATGGGAACGGGAAAAAGGTCGGGGTTCGAAACAAAACTGGAAAAATTCATCGGAAGATATCTGGTTTGGTACTTTATCTGAGGACTATTGGTTTGATGTTGAGGCAGTAAAACTTAAGCGTCGAGTGTTGGCTCCTTATCGAGATCGCAACGGCAACCCAAAAGATTGGCAAACCACAGATCAAGGTAAATTCCGCATCACCCATCCCTCTAACCTCTGGACAGATATTTCAATTCCGTTCTGGTCAATGCCGGAAAATACAGATCATCCAACTCAAAAGCCAGAAAAATTATTAGCTAAAATTATTTTGGCAAGTAGCCAGCCGAACGAGATGGTGTTCGATCCATTTTTAGGATCAGGTACAACATCCGTAGTCGCCAAAAAGCTTGGTCGCCGCTATCTGGGCATTGAAATGGATGAGGATTATGCCTGTCTTGCCGAAAAGCGTCTAGAGTTAGCCGATACCCAACTGGATATTCAAGGATATGCAGGTGGATATTTTTGGGAAAGAAACAGCCTTAGCTCTCAGCAGCAGGCCCGACGACAGCAAGAAATCTGAGCATAAGTCAAATTACTTTTGCGATTGATTCTATCTAAACCCATCTGATCTAAAAAATCCGGCATTGCTGCTCATCGAGATGATTTAATCTCTAGCTCTTCGTACTGTTAGATGACGGGTTGATCGATACATCCGCATAAATCAGCAACAGCAAAAATCCTTGGTGAGAGTCCTATCAATTTTGATTGTTTTGGAATTGATATCAGCGCTTCTATCAACCCAGAACAAATCTGACAATATCGCTTTGAACAAAAAATTGAAAAATATCCGTTGATTTAGTGATTTGTCCAAAAATCACGGTTGTTGTCCTCAGACAGTCGTTACAAATTCTAAAAACTGTCTCAGAGGTACATATATCGAGCAAGTAACCCCTCATAATGGACACATCGAGCTGGTAAAAGCATAGTAGACATTTGCAAGTGAGATATGGTCTAGCTCCTAAGGTCTAAGGTTTTGAGGATTTACTTTAGAGTTGCCGGACTACCTATAGTCATGGGCCCCTCGAAAAGATCCGGAGTTGCTATTCGAGACTTGAAGATTACTAACTTCAGGCAGCTGTTGTTGTATCGCCTATCGTTGTTTTAGAGGTTATTGAATCTTTTTAGGGTGCGATCGCATCAGCTTGATTTTAGCAATCTCGTCCACGATCCGGTTTTGCCCATGCAGAGATCTGTTATTCCATGCGGAGATAAGCTATTCCCATAGCCTTTCTCCTAGTACTTTAAGCATTGTCACTTTGGCTTAGAGAAAATTTAGAGAAAACATTGTAGAGGGGCGCATCAGAAATCAGCTATGGTCGCATCTAAACTCAAGCAGCTAGGTAAACAGGGGCTGCTAATTTTAGCCATGGTCAGTCTTACGGGTGGCGTCAAAGCTGTAAGCAATTTTGTTAAAGTTGCTGATGCTGTCGTAGCTCAACCCCAAACAACGTCCAGATTGGACACTCATAATACAACTGACTTTTTAGTCTGTAGCGAAACGAACAACTGGCAACGTCCCAGCCTAGAACAGCAGCAAAAGCAGCTAGCTGAGGATGACCGTTATGACGGCCTGCTCCAAGACAAAGACTTTCAGCAATTGGCAAATCAATTTTGGCAACACAACGTCCTGAGCTTTACAACCTATGGTCTCAGTGCACGGATGGAACCCATCAATTTATCTGGCTTATGGTCTGTATCCGATGAGATATGGGCAAATTGCTACAGCCATGATGAAGGCAGTGCTATCAATGAAGGTAACCTTGCCGAAGCATGGTTGATGCATCATAAAATCGTTGATCTACAGTGGCAAGATGACCACTATGTGATGGTGGTAGAACCCAGTAACCAAGGCATGCAAGTGGTTCAATTTGCTCGTCGCGAGACAGAAGCCAATCTACCACTCACAGTCATTACCCCTCAGGGAGTTGAGGTTGATATTCATAATGCTGACTGGTAGCCTCCCTGACAGTAGGCACCTGACAGTACAATAGGATTCCCTGGAGCTGTTTTAGCCTGGGGATTGTGCAATGCTCGCTGAGCTGAAACGCCTCTATGACCTCCACCCTATCGTCTCCGGCAGATATCGATGCAGCTGTTGAGCAGCGTCGTAATTTTGCCATCATCTCCCACCCTGATGCCGGTAAAACAACGCTGACAGAAAAGCTTCTTCTATATGGAGGTGCCATTCATGAAGCGGGATCAGTCAAAGCGCGTCGAGCTCAGCGACATGCCGTCTCTGACTGGATGGAACTAGAACAGCAGCGGGGAATCTCGATTACCTCAACGGTACTGCAGTTTACCTATAGTGACTATCGTATCAACCTGCTAGATACCCCCGGTCACCAGGACTTTAGTGAAGATACTTACCGCACTCTGGCCGCAGCCGATAATGCAGTCATGCTGGAAGATGCGGCCAAGGGATTAGAGCCGCAAACGCGCAAACTATTTGAAGTCTGCAAAATGCGGGGGCTACCAATTTTTACTTTCTTCAATAAATTAGACCGTCCTGGACAAGAGCCGCTGGCCCTGCTGGACGAAATTGAGAAAGAATTAGAACTATTTACCTACGCCGTCAACTGGCCCATTGGCATGGGGGATCGGTTCAAAGGAGTCTTTGATCGACGCAAGAAACAAGTCCATTTGTTTGAACGTTCTGCCCACGGAAGTAAAGCTGCGGCTGAGACAGTTCTCGAATGGGGCGATCCCAGGATTGAAGAGCTGATCGGTGACGATGAAGTCTATAGTCAGTTCTTAGAAGAATTGGAAATGCTCGATGAGCTGGGTCCTGAGCTGGAGTTAGACCTGGTTCACAGTGGAGAGATGACTCCTGTGTTCTTTGGTAGCGCCATGACTAACTTTGGTGTGGAGCTGTTTTTAGAATCGTTTTTGGACTTTGCGCTTAAACCTGGGCCAAGAGAAAGCACGGTAGGCATGGTGCCACCG
>JBCDFI010000467.1:0-4571 GCA_039178155.1 Cyanobacteria bacterium P01_H01_bin.105 | reverse complement strand
TTAGCCTCAACAAACCGATGCAGAAATTCAGTAAAGCTAGGCCGCCAGACCGCTATCGCCCACATATAAGGCAAGTGGGTGAGCTGCGACTTTTCATAAATTCCCAAAACCACACCATCTTGATCAAAATCGACCAAACCCACCTTGTCAGGCTGGTCGGTCGGAAATAGCCCCAATACAACATCCGCTTGGGTAGTCTGTAAACGATCTATCAACTGCACATAGGCATCAGCCGGACTAAACAGAAGATCGGGAAAGCCCATGGCAACAATGGCATCTTTTACAAAAGGGTAGGCCTGATTGAGGCTAAAGGGAACCCCAAAGGGTACATGTACCGTCAGGTAGGCCAATCGCATATTGAGCTGGGAGCCATCCCCCAGATAGCCAGGAATATCCCATTTACCGGGTCGTAAAATCATAAAGGACTCTTGCACTCCGGCTTTTCCCATCGCTTCTAACAGATACTGGCAGACGACCTTAGGCCGCAGCCCTTTATCAGCCAAGTTCTGAAAACCAATGGGGAAAAGTTCTTTGCTCATTGGCAATGGACTGATGCGACTCCCCTGGCCAGCAGCAGGAACTAAGCCAATGATTCTTTGGAGATCTACGGTCATGATGTGGTGGTCAGCAATTGACTATGGACACAGCGTAAACTCATGACGTGGGCTTGGGTCTCAAAGTTCTCAGGTGCAGCAATTGCCTGGATCTGATTAAATCGCATCGTAGTGCGCGGCAATACAATCGTCTCTATTAGGTTTTGTTTAGTCACAGCCTCTAAGCGATGATACAAAAGACTTAGATGGGGATCTAACTGAGGCGGCTGAACGTTAGGCATCGCAGAAACTAAGTCATTAACCAGCTGGGCTAGCCAGAATGCCTGTTTAAGCTGAACATATAGAGTTTTGGAAAATCGAGATTCGTGGTTAAGGTTAACCACCTCAAGCTCCATGGGTGTTGATGAAGAAAGCGAGGCTAACACAGTCTCTACCGATAAAGAGGATGGCAGAAATCCGCTGTAGAGCGTCACATGGGGGGAAAAGGAGACGGTGCCAAATTGCTTGGCTAGGGTGTTGATGAGGTCCTGAAAATAAGCTAAATCCGGTTCTTGGGGAACCAACCAGAAGGAATAGTAGATGGCTGACATGGCTCAGGTTTCTGTAGCTATGCTGCGACAGCAATAGTAGGAATAAGCAGGTACGTTGGCAAAGCCTCTTCAGAGAAGAATCGCATCCTCCTCAGTAAAAGAATCGCCAACTACCTTACATCATTCAACAAAGAATCCATAAAGAACAAATGGAAAAATTTACGCAATAAAAATAGATAAGCCTGCCGACAAACACTAATACTTCTGGAATTCTTGGGCCGTTTATCGTATTTATACAGTGAGCTTTAAATTTAATACTCCTCCGATACTATCCTTCTAATGAGATTTAACCTTTACTATTTTTATTGGACTGCCTTTTTATTAATGACAGAGATCTACATTGGAGTCTTTGTTAAAGATGGCTTTATTCGACCCTATATGGGAGATTTTCTAGTCGTTATTCTCATTTATACTTTTATTCGAACTTTTTTTAAGTATTCAATTGGTACCACGGCTATTGGTGTTTTATTATTCTCCTTTTTAGTTGAAATATTGCAGCATTTCAACATCGTAGACAGAATTGGCTTAGGCTCTTCTCAATTAGCTAGAACCGTCATTGGCACGTCATTTAGCTGGGAAGATTTTATAGCCTACAGCCTTGGAATAATTACCGTCTTAGGTGCCGAGTTTTTTATAGGTTCCAGCCTTAAAAAAAGCTCTACCAACAACAATTAATCAGCTGATATCAAGTCGGATTAAACACCCACAATTAAGCAGCGTCTCTATCATCATATCCAGGCCACCAATGGTAGAAGGTGAGTCCCTGAATGAGGTCTCTTTGTTGAAACAATCGTTGGCACCGTTGAAAAACCAGCTCTTCAACCTGATCTATCGTGTCAAAGGCCTCATTAGCTAAGACTTCATTGACCAATGGCCAGAGCCGCTCCGCTGGCTGTAACTCTGGCGAGTAGGGGGCATCGGGACTAAATGAATACCGTCTGGAACCTCTAGATTGCCACTCATATGCCACCCAGCTTGATCTAAGGGCAGCACAATCCGCTTATTGTCGCCGACGCCAAAATGCTCCGCAAAGTCCTTCAAAACAAGGCTAAACAAATCTGTTCTGACGTAGGGCAAAATCCACCAATAGGTCTCACCGGTCTGCGGTTCAACAAAGCCATACAGCCAAAGCCACTCGCGTTTCCAGTTCACGCTCGCCGTGGGGATATCCCCTGTTTCGACCCAAATACGACGGGTGACTGGACACAACCCAATGCGATGCTCATCTTCACACCAGGTCTCGACGACGGCGTCGGGGTAGTTCTTTTTTACGTGGGTCACCTCCTCGGTGAGTTGCTTTTTCCAGGCATCTTGAACCTCAGGATCGGCTTCCTGATGCTGGGGACGAGGGACCCGTAGACGCCACTCTAGCTGCCGCAAATACACCCACCCCTGTTGACGGCTAATCGATGTGTCCAGTAGGTCACTGAGATAGTCGGCCACTTTGCGACCATTCCAGAGTCCTCCATCCGGAGGGGGATCTCTAAGCGCTTGCAATAACATCGCTTGCTGCTCATCAGTGAGCAGTGGCGTCGCACCGGGATTATCACGACGGCCATCCCCCAGACACTCAGGGCCATGATGGTTGTAATCGCGTACTAATTCATAGATCCAACTGCGACTGTAACCCGTCACCTCAGCGACCTCCTCCGTTCGCTTCCCTTGAGCTAATAGCCAAATAATCTGGAAATGAGACCGTTCGATGGCCGTTTGAGCTTGACGGTAACGCTGACCTAGCTCAAACGGGCTCAAATGGGGGGTAATGGAAATACGTTTGGGCATCAGAAAGGAGCTACAAGACTTTCTCTATAGTATGGTTATTCATTCTGACTTGATATGAGAACCGATATCAGCGGTCCATACTCGCCAGCCACACCAAAATTCTCTCGCACCCCTGCAACAATTTGCAGAATTTGTTCAGTTGCATTTCCAGCTGTACTGTCATCGCGATCCAGGGCAGTGAAACCAGAAAAGGTAAATCCATCAATGCCGTTAGATGGAATATCATATCCCTGTCCTACTGTTATCAAATCTCCGTTAAAGTCAAGGATTAAATTGACGGTTTGACTAGGGGTTGATGGGTATCGTTAAGGAGAAAATTGAGGTCAATATTCTCCTTAGCATCGTCAAAACCGTCAACGGTAATTTGATAGGTCTTATCGGAGTACTTGATAATGCAGCATCAGTACGCCATTTTCATAAACTTTTCTGTCAGTGAGCCTTAGAGTTGTTTGATCAATCGCTCCAGCAAACAGTGGAATTCCTGACCCCATCAGAAATGGATTTACCTTCAAAATCAACTTATCAATCAGATTTTCCGATAGTAGCGATGTGGCTAAAACACCTCCACCACAGAGCCAGATTCCCTTACCGTCTTCTTGCTTTAATTGTTTAACCACCTCGGCAGTTTTTTCTGAAACAAGCACAACATCTGCATGGGGGCTCTCTTGGATATGACGAGAGAAAAGATATTGTTTTAGGTGTGAGTAAGGACTTAGAACACCTTCTTTGAAACCAATCTCATAGGTTTTTCGACCCATCAGCACAGTATCAAAATATTTATTGTCCGCACACACTCCCATGGCATCACGCAAATGGGAGGGCACGGTCTCAGGAAAACGGGTAAATACATCTGACAAGTAAGCACGATCTTGGGAAAACCCATCATGGGAGCCATCGGTGTGGGCGATAAAACCGTCAACGCTACAGGCTACATAGTAGGTTAGTTCTTGCATTGCGCTTGCCCTTTATTATGTGCTCTAATCACATTATTCTAAACGCAAAAAGACAATCGCAGCCAGTTTATTAGTTTATAGATATTTGTTCAATCATCCAATTTCTTGGTGAATGATTAAACGTCGCTACAAATTCAGTTTCACTCCATGCACTAACAGCATCAATGGCAACAGTTTTGACGGCCTCTGACTGGTTGTCTTTTTGTGAGCGAATAGTTAACGTAACATTGTTAGCCGTAGCTAGCCCGTTATTTAGCAGCTTACCTTTGATACTGTTGCCCTCAACTCGAGCACCCACTGCCCATAGGCTAGACCGGGAATTCGTTTGATGGGATGACGATGCAGCTGACGGTCTGACAGTATCGTCACTACAGCGAGGATCAACTTCCTGCAAATATCCATTCGTCTCGATTTGATAACAATAGCGCTCTGGTGTATTGACAGTGTTATGGTTAGAGCGACTAGAAAATTGTGGGGTGCTGCTCTGGTACCCCTCGGTCTTTAAAGGAGATAGCTGTCCTCTTTCACAAATAACAGTCTCACCAGATTTATTATTCCCTTTAAGATGGGCATAAAAGTCACGTCGTAAATTTAGGAAAGTCTGACGCTCGTCGGGGGTAATCGATGAAGAGACAACTAATGTACTGGTTAATTCAATGGCTTTATACCAGTCCTGATAACAAATAGCCTCT
>JBCDFI010000466.1:0-4571 GCA_039178155.1 Cyanobacteria bacterium P01_H01_bin.105 | reverse complement strand
TTATTCCCTTTAAGATGGGCATAAAAGTCACGTCGTAAATTTAGGAAAGTCTGACGCTCGTCGGGGGTAATCGATGAAGAGACAACTAATGTACTGGTTAATTCAATGGCTTTATACCAGTCCTGATAACAAATAGCCTCTCTTAAATCGTCGGGAATTTCTATGCTTGCAACTGCAGCATTAGCACTCTCGGCAGTAGCAACAGTACCCGACAACGCTAGCAAAGAAACAAGAACAGTGGGGGCTTTCATATGAGAATTAGAAGGACGCTACGTGCTTAGGCATTCAATGAAAAGGCAGCTAAGACAGAACTAATTTCATGAAGATATGATGTGAACTTCATATTAATTTGTGGAATTGTTAGCCACAGAATTGTTGAAGAAGAGTTTAGTCCTGCCATTAGCGCAGATACACCAACATTGATTGATAGAAGAATCCCCTAATAAATCGTTACCTGGCTTTTGTTATACACCTTAGGGGGCAAATAGGGGAGTGATGGGGGTGCCGGTTAAAGAAATGGTTGGTTTGCGATCGCAAAGTCCAATCATGGCCTCCCAACGAGACGGAAAGTCTGGATCGATAAAGGTAACTTCAAATCGCCCCCAATAATAGGTAGGTTCACCATTGACATCCTCCCTAAAGGTATCGCAGCGCAAAGAAGAAGACTCTTGCACCCAGTAGCCAGAATACGAACCCCGATCAGTATATACGCCAGCTAAGCCGTCAATAAAAACTGTGCCAGTCTCATCACCATAGGTCCAAATGGCAGTTCTATTACGCTCATCGTGGTAGACGACATCATATTCTTCCGTTGACCACCGCTCATCTGCTAAAGCCGCTTGGAATGGAAAAGCAGCAATTAACAGCGCGGCTGCAAGAAAAATAGAGTTCCTTTTCATCGTCGTGACCTCAATTGACGTTTGGACAAATCCTCACCTAGGCTTCTAGGGAACGGTATTTGATTTTACATCACAGGCGATTTGATATTAAATTCTTGCGCATAAACTAACACTCTAATGCAAGCTCAATTTTGAGCAGATCCTGCCCTCAATCTCCTGTAGCCCACGCATAAAATACTGCGCCTAGGGTTTATTTTTCAAGCTTTTTAATCTACGAACAGGCTGCCAACCCGGTTTACCAAAAATATAACCAAGCCTATGAGTAAAATGCCTGCTGCGTCTAACATCTTTGATAATCTGCCACAATTCATAGACGTTGATAACGATTGGATTACTCGATCCAATCTGCTTTGTAAGGCCGTAAATCACCGGCTCTTCTTCAGCTTGATAAGTACCAAAAATTCGGTCCCAAATGATTAGTATGCCGCCATAATTCTTGTCGATATACTGCGGATTTGCACCATGATGAACGCGATGAACTGACGGCGTATTGAAAATGCTATCCGCCCAACCCAGCCTTCCAATTCTTTCTGTGTGAATCCACGTCTGATAAACCACCACCACAGCCAAGGCAATAATTAACTGAACCGTATCGAAGCCCATCAAAATCATCGGCACAAAGAAGATCCATTCGACCAGTCCCTCGATCCATGCTAAACGTAGCGCTGTAGTCAGATTATATTCGGGTGATGAGTGATGAACACTATGGTAAGACCAGAAAATGCGCACCTCGTGCTCCCATCGGTGCATCCAATAGTAAGTAATATCCGCCAGAATAAGCGCAAGTATCCAACTCCACCAGGTTAAGGGAATTCTCCAGGGAATAAAAGTCTCAACAACCAGTAGACCTAGAATAAAAACCAGTCCGTAAAGTGTGCGATCCAATAGGTAACCACCAAGAGCGATACCAAAATTCGCGAATGTCTCACTCTTTTGTCGTTGTTGAGAAACAATGTCCCATGTAGCCTCAAAAACAATAGCCATGAGAAAAATAAGATCGATTAGCTCAAGAGCTTCGAATACCTCTGAAAACGCATCAAACCGACTAAAATCAATAGACATTTAAATCTAATCTCCTGATTGGCATAAAGGCTGATAGCTTAAATAGTGCTGAGCTGCTAACGCTTTTGCCGCTCTACAACTAATTCAAAGCTGCTGTCCTGAGTTGAAGAGAGCCTTTAACAGATTGAAATCGACTGAATTATTAAGCTCAGCACAAGAAGTCTCTACTATTTACGCTGCAACATGCTTTTCAAAGTAAGCAGTCAGCATTTGGACTAACAAATGAATTTTATCTTCGAATGAGAGATAATCCTCATCCTCCGTTTGTTCAATTAAAATGCCATTGATCAAAGTCCAAATAAATCGAGCCAGCTTCAAGTCAGGAATGCCTAATAAATCTACCATTGCCTGCTGATACTGCTGATCAACCTGCTGAAAAATAAGGCTTTCATTGATTTCCGCTAATGCATGATTTTGGTAGAAATCCACCCAGATTGTCGCCTGCTTAATAAAATGTTCTTCATGCTCAATCAAAAGGTTGCCCAGTTCTTCAATGCGGTCTGAGGGCGTATGCCCATGCACAGCCGTTTGAAATAATTGAACATCCTGAAAACAGATCTCCTCCACCAGCTGTTCAAACAGCGCTTGCTTACTCGGAAAATAGTGATACATCGCGCCAGTTGAAATGCCCAGAGCTTTAGACAGTTGTCTCGTTGTGACATTGGCATAGCCCTTGTCTGCAAACAAATCAAAGCATTGATGCAGGAGTTCCTTACGATATTGCTCGGAGTCAACGATCTTAGGCATAACATTTTATATCGAGCGCTCGTTCTAATATAATCAAAAGCAGATTTAAGTGTCAAGTGATGCTTATGAGGCTGTTGACATGCAATGGTTCAGATAAAAAAGAGTTGAGGTTCAATTAAAGACCTGTATCACGAGCGACTTGCCAAACGCGACAGTTACGGCAGTGGGGCTCATCTGGGAAATTTACACGGATTTGTGCAGCTATGGTATTGGCTTGGTCTAGGTCTGACAATAGCCCAAGTGGATTGACGTCTGAGGGTCTAAAGATACCTGAAAATTGCCCACAATTGGTCAAGACACTATTACCGTCATGGTCATCAAGGATGTCGAAACCGCAGAATTTGAATGTAGGAGGAACTTCATGCACCTGATAGGGGTGTTCAAGGATTGCCAGGAGCTGATGTTGGCCTGTGCGCCAGGTGATGCGTTGACGGAGATAAGCGAGATTGGTAAACCAAGTAAGACGGTAATCGGCCTGAACATTATGAAACCAGTCTGCATCGATAATCTCATCGATGAGATCAGGACAGAGAATGCTGTCTAGGGTAACCACTTCGATAACGTGGGTAAAGCCGGAGAATTGGAGATAGCTATGCCAGTCTCGGGTTTGAGATGGGGTAAATCGTTGTCGGGCAGTAAAAAACCAGTTAGACATGTCTCTGTTATAACTTGCACTCAACAGAAGTCTAGAAGCAAAGCAAGTAAAGCTCTGGCAATGCTTTTCCCAGAGATACATTAATCTGATTGAGTTCGTCTACTTATATAGATTAGACATTTTTGAGTAGCCAAACATTCTCTTTTGCTGCACACTTTCCCTTTAGCCCATCAGGGAGATTGACACTTTTAAGGAGCTTTAGAGTATAACTCTCTCCATAGTGCTGATTAACTTCTTCATTACTAATGGAAAAAGGAGGACCATCCATCAAGCTTTGGTCGTAGTCATAGCTAACAAGCAGCTGAGGAGCCGTATCTGTAATCTCCATTAAGTGGGCTGTATATCGATTGCGCATTTCCTTGGGCAGGGCTACCAAAGCAGCTCGATCATAAATTGCATTGACCGAACCCAGAGTCTGGCCAGATAGCTCAAAGATATTGCCCACAAAGATATCGATATTTTTGGCGCTATAGTGCTTGACATCACTAACGGTTGAAATATTTGGATCAACCCCAAGCTCCATAAATAATTGCTCAATAGCTATTTCGATCAGTTCAGCTCCAACAACACGATAGCCATTAGCAAGCAACCAGGCTATGTCGAGGGTCTTACCGCATAATGGCACGAATACACGACTGCCCTGCTCTAAAGCAAGCTGTTTGAAGTAGTTAACTATGACAGGATTAGCTTCACTTTTGTGGAAAGCAATATTGTTCTTTTTCCACTTCTGCAGCCAAAAACTCGTATCCATCTTAAACCTCCTTGAGTGTTTGACTAACACTTGACGAATCAACCAATTACGGGCTCATTATCGGACAACCAGACCATAACTTTTCGCAGACTCTAACGTAGTGTCTGGCAGGTTATGCAGCATATTGTCCCATATACTCTGTGCTTGCAAGGCGTTTACGACAATCTGAAGTGGTTCAGCAAAAACTGTCTGAAAATCAGCTTCTTCAGGGAACTGAATGCGATAGGCCAGTCGTTCTTGAGGTGGGGTAAATTGAGCATCGACGCCCTCCTTATTGCCTCTAGCATCAACCCGATACCAGCCAAATTCAGGTAAATAAACGGTAATTGCTCAACTCCCCCCGCTAGGGATTGCAACCATAAGAAAATATCGTAGTGTAGAAGGATGCAAAACCTTCCTGACCTAAGTAACCTAAGCCCTGAGGCAAAAGATGCCTTGATACGAGTGTTATGGGAAG
>JBCDFI010000465.1:0-4623 GCA_039178155.1 Cyanobacteria bacterium P01_H01_bin.105 | reverse complement strand
TCATCCTGGTCAATATCACTCAGGGAAAACAGCGGCATATCTGGCAGGCCAGGGATAGAGATAATCCGCTCAAGATTTTTCAGAGTACTACTAGTTGACTCATAACGCAGGCCCGTAGTCAGGGTGAGGGCGTCAATAGGGCGATAGCTGACCTGACCAAAAACAGCAAATGTGTCGCTGTTAGCCTCACTGTTGGCTAAACTGAGGCTACCGGGAGGCAAGAATGCAGGGCCAAATAGCGTATTAACATCATTGCCGAAGCGTAGACCATTACCTTCTGAGTCAATTTGGCTCGATTCATAATATCCTCCCACTATCCACTCAAATTTCTCGGCAGTTTCGGGAGACTGCAGTCGCAATTCCTGACTAAATACAGTGTTGCTCACTTCGTCTATCACCCGGACAGCCGCATCTAAAGCACTGTAGTCACCGTCCGTTTCAAGATCATTCCTAGAAAAGCGACGGCTAGTCGTCGACGTAAACCGAAAGTCTGGGTGGGTGTAGGCAACGCGCAAACCTTGGGCATTTGAGACTAGATCGCTAAATCCATTAAAATCTTGCTCAGTCTCAAATGGATCAGACTCCAGAATGACATAGGAACCCGCCCCATCTCGATGGTCATCAAATGAGGCATTCAGTGCAATTTCTAAATTATCCGACGGGGTCCATAACAATTTTCCTCGACCACTACCGCCAGATTCTTCATTTACACCATCGTCTAACAGCGTATTGCGAACATAGCCATCCCGTGAACCGTAGCTACCGGACAGACGAAAGAATAGTTCATCTTCGATGATGGGTCCACTGACACTAGCTCTTAAATCCAGATCATTGAAGCTACCGTAGCTGGCAGCCCCAGTCACCTCAACCGTGTCGGTGGGTTGGCGGGTAATCAAATTGACTGCCCCCGCCAGGGCATTTCTGCCATATAAGACACTCTGGGGACCCCGCAGTACTTCCACACGCTCCAGGTCAGGCAGATCGATATCGACAAATGCGGGAAAATTATAGGGAATGCCATCTACATAAAAGTCAACCGGATCCCGATTGGGAATCGCAGACGCATTGGACAGTCCTCGAATGCTGAAAAGACTAAAGGAGCGGTCACCACTGGAGAAAAACGAAAAGTTAGGGGTATTGCGAGCGATGTCTTCTAACGACGTAATATCCGCATCTTCGATTTCCTGCTCAGTGATGGCCGTGATGCTGATGGGCACATCTTGAACATCTTCAGGCGTTCTTTCGGCAGTTACAATAATCCGCAGAGCTTCCTCAGCTACAGCTGGGGACATGAATGCTAACAGGGTAAACGCGGCTACACTAATTACCCTAAGCTTGTTGAACATGAATTTTCGCACTACAGTATTCCTCACACATCCCGTAGAAGATAGGGGTTGTTGAGAACTCTAAGTAATAATGACTAGAAATACAGCTCCAAGCGGTACTTTCTTAAGCCCTTCCGGTATTTAAAGAACTCTACATGTCCTGATTAGCTAGATTTTAGAACCTTTGGAGTGATTCCAAACTTTTTCTTAAAAGCAGCCGCAAATTTACCTGGATGAGTATATCCAACGGCCTGAGCTACTTGAGTCACATTAATCTCACCCAGCTGTAACAACCGTCGGGCCTCTTCCATACGATAGGCATGTAAGTAACCAAATACGGTCGTATTGAAAATTTCACGAAATCCCTGCTTCAGTTTAAAACTGTTGATGCCAGCCTGCTTTGCCAGGAATAATAGGGATGGTGGATCGTCTAGATTACGAATCAGGATATCCCGAGCCAAATGTATACGGTCGATGTCGTCTAGCTTCAGCGACGTGGATGCGGGGGGGCGGTCTTCACTAAGCTGATGCAGCTTCAGGGTAATTAGCTCCAGGGCTTTACTTTCTAGATAAAGTTGTTTTGTTATTCCTTGATAGGGACACTGAAGAATTTGCTGGAGAGCAATTGTCATAGCTGGAGTGATCGTTATTGTTAACCATGGGTTTACAGTCCGATGGCTGGCCTGATGGCTAGAAAATATCTGGTGCAAAAACGATTGTAATGGGTCAGATAATTCTGTCGATAGGGTGTGAACAAGTGCGGGACTTACCGCCAATTGCACCAGGGAAACCGTCTGGCCCGAGTCCACTTCAGACATGGATTTCACATCGCCTTGAAAAAAGGCAATGTGCGCATCATCGGCATTAGCCATAAATTCTTGACTTCTACCAAATGGTTTGACAGTAAACCCACCGGATATACAAAAGTTAAACCCAAACAATGGCTCCATCTGAGTGTTTACTTTGAAACTCAAGTTCTCTTGGAAGTCCCATTCGGTTAAGGTTAGGGTGAGATAATCTCTTAGATGAAATGAATGATTAGACCATCTACCCTCCGGCAGATCGAGAGTTCATGCAGTCTCATAATTATCTGCCCTATAATTTGCACCTATTTCTTGCTGTTTAGACTTCTGCTGAAGTTCTGTCAGCATTTCCTCAAGATCGCGAGCGGTAAGGGAGATGTGACCTGACATGGTGACTGACGTTTAGGGGACTAAGATCGCACGCGATCAACTAAGCTCTATGGCTTGCATCTTACACAGACAATTTTATGTTATTGCGATTAATTGTCAATAGCTTGCTTGGTGCAGCATCAAGCTTGACAGTCTCCTAATTGGAAGCTTTAGTCAATTCCATCCGTCAGAAATAATTAAAGACTTTATTTAACTTGTGCGTGGGCAATCCAGATATAAAAGCAAAGAAAGACGGTAAGAACACAGATGGAAGCTAGAATGCTATTCCAAGTAAGTGGAATGAGCCACAGAGAGCTAACTAGCTCCGTAAGAATCAAACTTATTAGAATGAACGCAATGTGATGACGTTGGGCATAACTGCACAAAACCGCACCGATAGGAGCCCCCACAACAACGATAGGTACCGAAGCCAGCCAATATTCCCGGACAGGGAAAAGAAAGTCATTGAGGAATAGGCCGTGCAGGACAAACCCAGCGATCGCATTAATTGCCATCAGGGCAACGGAAGTAGGTGTGCTGATGCTCTCGCACATTTGAAACAGCAGCACCATCACCGAAAAGGCAAAAATATCAATTCCTGAACCCACCAGCCCGCTGATGACACCGCCAATGAAGCCCGTCGTCCACCAAATAGCCTGTTCTTGATTTCCCCAAAAAGGATGCAGAATACATCGTTCACTACTACGCAGTTGCGTAAACACCATCACCAAGCCAAAACTGCTTGTCATCATAGTGAACGATAACCTAACAAAATCAGGAGGCAGCCGAGGTTCCAGCAACAGCGTCCCAATGACAATACCTATCACGCCACCCTTGCTGGCCCACCAAATGAGTCGCTAGTCCATCTTAATTTGCATAGCTATGATGGTAAGCGTGGCAGCGGTCATTCCCACACTTTGAATAGCAAGGGCAAATACCTTAGCTTCGTGGGGTGGCACCTCCAAGAGTTTTGTCAGAACAGGGAATGCAACAGCTCCGCCACCCATACTAGTGCCCCCTGCCACCATCGAGCCAAACAGCATCGTCAATGTTATCGGCCAGTAAGTCTGCAAGATATTAATGGTAGAAATCGGCCCTAAAAGGACAAACCAGACACTCCAGACGAATGAGATAATTAAGAGGCAGATGCTGAGTTTGCGCTTAGCCGTACTTGCCAAAGCCTTCATCTCTAACCTACTCGCATGGGTTGATGACCTTCCGCTCTGACACCTTGTGAGGGAAGCAAGGAACCAAATACTCCAATAGATAAAAAATTACCCAACGACAAACATGAATAAGATTTAAACCAAAAAAGTTGTTTAGAAAAGGAGTCTTTTTCTTGATACTGTTTTTTCACTACTGGGCTTGTTCTCTACAATCGATTCAGTTTCAATCAAGTCTGTGAACAATAATTGATTTAAAATATATTCAATGAGCTGATTCAAGCTACTATCGTTAAAAAACTGCTCAATGGGAACTTGGACCTGCAGATGCTGCTCAATATAGGTTCTTAGAGTGAACGCCATAAGCGAATCAAGATAGGCAGCCATTGGGTCCTGAGCACTAAAGTCAGAAATTGAGCGTTGAAAGGAGGTCGCTAGCCATTCTAACAGCGCTGTTTCTAGAATTTGCCAACGTTGTTCAGGGTTAGCGTTTAAAATCTTTGATCGGGAAATATAATCCACCTGAGACGGTGATGATTTTGGAGCTGCCTCAAAGTAAGGTGTTGCGATTTGCTGTGAGAGTTCTTCACTTAAGGGAGGTGCTGGAGCTGTCCCAAGTTTTGCATCTCCCCACCGGATAACCATGGCGGCCGCTATTGATGCTGCACCTGTCGTGTAAACAAGCACTAAATCATCTTCTTGAAACTTGGCATTTTGCATCCCATGATATAAGTTTGCAATCGGGGAGACAGGACCGATATTTGCATAGTCAGGGATAGAGATTTATAGTGCTACTGGGATCAATTTCTAGTGCTTGCTAAGTGACGTCCACTTCGGGCTCTTGGCCATTTTTGGTGATCCGAATGGGGTAGCCAGGCGTAGATAGGGATGGCCTTTGCGTGCATCCCATCATGGACCTCCTACAGCATCTACTCCCCGACTCATCAGCCTTGGCATTGAAAC
>JBCDFI010000464.1:0-4624 GCA_039178155.1 Cyanobacteria bacterium P01_H01_bin.105 | reverse complement strand
TGCGAGCAACGTCAAGGGCTTCTTTACGTTTAGGTTTTGTCGCTATATTTAAATCTTGAGCGGCTTCATTGCCCTCTATGGGCACAATCCAACGAATATGAAAGTTGGCATCGATCCATTCAATGGCCTGGTAGCCGGGATAATCATGTAGCAGACTTTCTGCGTCAATGGTCCAATTTGGTTTTGACAGACCTCCCTGGGCGGCCCATCTGCGGGACATGCGCACCAGCGCCTGGATCCGATTATCGGTTTGGGAGCGAATCTCTCGACTAATGCTAACGGTGGCGAAGTCAACCTGTCGGTGAATTTGGGTTTCTTCTTGCACCTTGAGGGACTGCCAGAGGGTTAATGTGGCGGCAATGATGCCTGTTCCCACGATGATTGGCAGCCACGTTGCTTTCCAGAATTGAAATTGTCTATTGGAGGGCTGCATGGAGGTCTCCTCGATGTCCTAAATCGATACGCCCGGTTGGGCTTGATCTAAGCGTTCTATTGCCTCCATGACCAGGGTGGAATAATTTCCCATGGGCCAATCGTGGGATAGGGTTTCATTCTCTGGAGGATACGCAGCTAGTCCGGCCCTAAAACCAATGGGGGCGTTGTCAAGGGAGGGCAAAGGCACCTGATGTAGCTGTTTACGCACGCTCCGCATACGCCGCATGCCCTCATCCACACCAAGGCCATACATGGCCACAATAAACAATCGACCGCCCCAGCGCCCCACCATGTCATCGCCGACAAATGTCTGATGGAGTAGATGGGCCAAATGAACCAGGACTTTATCACCCACCTCATAGCCATGGTGGCGATTAATCTGGTGTAGATCATCGATGGTCAGCATGGCAATGCACACCGGTTGACGATGTTGCTGTCCCCGATCTAAGAGTTGAGTGATTGTTTGAATCGCATGGCGGCGATTGGCCAACCGGGTCAGGGCATCAATCTCCACCTGTGATTGGGTCAGCCGCGAGCGTTCTAAGCGGTTCAGAATGCGAGTGATCAGCTCTGGACCAACAATGGGTTTCGAGATGTAGTCATCGGCCCCCACTTCAAACACCTGATGCTTAATGCTGGCGTCGGTATGGGCGGTCAGAAATAAAATGGGGATATGGCACCACTGCAAATCGCTGCGCACCACCTGACAAAGGGCTAGACCATCCACATAGGGCATTTCAACGTCCAGGACCAGCACATCCGGTTGGATCTCATTAAACACCTCCCAAAATAGCCTGGGGTCTACCAGGGTAAACACTTTCAGCCCCCAGGGTTTAAGCAGTTGCCCCACAGTCTCTAGAATCTGTGGATCGTCATCGACCACCAAAACCTTGGCCATGGCTGTGTGCGATCGCATCCACAGATCAATCACAATGTCGATCACCGCTGCGGCGGGTACGGTAGACGGAATAAACCCCCGACCGCCTAAACGCGATGCCTTGACCCGATCTAGCAAACTATCTTGATCGGTCCTTAGCAACACAGGCACTGGGGGAGTTAAGGCCTGCAATTCCCCTAAAAAGGTCACCATGTCAGGGGTAAGGCGAACTGGATGCTGGTCTACGGTCTGGTCTGGGGCTGGTGTGAGATCTAAAAGCACCACATCCGGACGTTGTGTACTCAGCAGGGCGCGAGCCACCACTGGATCGTGTTGGCACTGCAGTATCCAATCGCTAGCGACATTGGTCAGGGCTGAGGCACACTCGGTTTGAAATGCCCCATCACTGCCCACAACCAGCAGATAAGCACCATGGGATAGGAGTGCCGTCCCTTGAGGGGCGGCGGGCTGTGGATAAAACAGGGTGGGGGTGTCGCTATGCACAGCTCGTTGCACCGTTTGTCGGAGTTGACCAATTAAGTCTGCTAGCTGAGTCCGCTCATGGTCTGGCAGCGTGGGCCAGTTTTGAAATGCTCGCTCTGCCTTTTGGGCCAGTTTTGAGCCCCGATCAAAATTGAACATGCCCAAGGAACCTGCCAGCTTATGTGCCTCTGTCTCAGCCTGCTGCCGGAGGTCTTCTGCCAGGGTATTAGTGACACCAGCCGAGGTGGCCGCTTCAATCACCGAGATACGTTTGTTCAGACGCTGTTTAGCCCGCTCCCAAACGGCCGTAGTGGCCACATTTGCTTGCTGTACGGTCTGGGGCGACAGGGCCGGGGTTTCTGTATGCAGTCGATAGCCGATACCATAGACCGTTTCGATGGGATCATGACGCACCCCCGCCGCCTTAAGATGCTGGCGTAAACCCTTAATATGGGCGGTGATGGTTTCTTCTCCAGGGGACCCCTCAAAGGACCACAGATGGTCGAGGATAGCCCCACGGCTAAACACCCGTTGGGGATTCCGCAAAAAAAGTTCTAGTAGGTCATATTCCCGTGGCCGCAGATAGATGGGTTTTCCCTGGTGGGTGACTTCGCGGGTACTAGGATCCAGGGATAGCTCCTCCCAGGTCAGCACCGGCAGTAGAGTAACGGACTCCCGCCGCTGCAATGCTCGAATTCTAGCCAGTAGCTCCGCCAGGTTAAAGGGCTTGGTCATGTAGTCATCGGCCCCTGCATCCAAACCCAGGACTTTACTCTGGCTATCATCCTGCGCAGTGAGTAAAAGAATTGAGGTTTGGATACCGTGGGCTCTCAACCGGCGGCAGAGACTAATGCCGTCTAGTTTTGGCAACATCACATCCAGCAAAATCAAGTCATAGCTGGAGACAGACGCCAGCTCCCATCCCATCTGACCATCGGTGGCCACATCGACAGCATAGTGCTCTATACTCAAAGCCCTGACTAAGGCTTCCACTAAAACGGTGTCATCTTCAATCAGAAGAATTTTCACCCTTAACCCCCCCTAAGTACAACCACCCTGCCAAAAATCAGCATGGGTCACCTTTAGGCCATAGCTTTCTTGCCCACGCTAGCGCGAGTTTACGATGACTTAGGCCGGTGTTTGTAAATTGCAACACTCTTAGGGTTAAGAGTTCAGATGTTGTCGAAGCCTGAACCAAACGGTAAGTAAAAGAGAATGGTGAAGGGAGATCGCTACGATTTCAAGGGAACTGTATAGGGATATGGAGTCTGACGGAATAATTTAGCTGCAAACGTTTGACGGAGGTTGGTGGCTGTTGAGTAAAGTGGCATCAGCCTCAGGTAATGCAGGTATTCGACGGATCATTGGCATGATCTCTTTTCGGGCCAGAATTTGACCATGCTCGTCGAGCTTAAAATCACGCTCTGGAATATAGCCAGACAGGATTAACGTTAGCAGTAATCGATTGACTTCGGTTTTGGTCAGTTGACGTATGGCCATAGTGGGAGGGGCTATGCTTTCAATTTGCTTATTTTTCAGGTTAGGTAGGAATTCTGAAAATGTAATGAAATTGAAATGGCCAGTGCGGTATTTCACCTTAGAAAAAACTGCAGGTTTTAACTTGGGCAGAATTAAGTTTGGGGCATGATTTGGGGAGGGACGTCCAAAATTTCCGGGGTGGTCTGTCTTGGGACATACCAAGGGGCATTGGGAGGAGATAGGAGCTGGTCATCCTCTGGAATAAAGATGGGTATCTCGCTGTTGTCCTCCATGGGCTCTGTGCCACCACCAATGCTGATGGCAGTACCCTCAACGATGGCATTGGCCAAATTGATGTTATTCATTGATGCTCCTGTCACATCAACGTAGTAAAGCTGAGCCTGGGAAAAGTTGACACTGTCCAAATCGGCATTGGCCAGACTGGCATTAGTCAAAAATGCTCCTGTCAAGTTGGCTCCAGTTAGATTTGCGCCAGTTAGGTCAGCCCCTTCCAGGTTACTCCAGGAGAAGTTGGCTCTGATCAGGTCTGCACCCCGCAAGTCGGCCCCAATCAAATGAGTGCCACTAAGATCGGCATCAACTAAATAACAGTCCTGACATGCGTTGGTAATAACAAGCCGCTGGACGTTAGAGGCAACCAATTCCTCCATCACTGACCCAACAGGGGCTTCTGCAAAACTTGGAGCTCCCAAAACTAAGAGGGAGATAAGAGGGAGTGTGGCTAAATATCGTCTTGTCATGGTTGCCTCCTTAGGCAACATGATGGCTGTAGTGGGTTACGCCACCTGTTAGGTAGGTAAGTGCCAATGTTGCCTGAAAAATATCCCTAGAACAGTCTGGAAAAGAGTGTCGCCAAAGCGGCTAAACTATGGCTGGACTAGAACAGGACAGAGTAGACGAAAACTCTTATCTACCCTCAATTAGTATCTTCGCATGAATAGCGTACATCCTAATGATGCATAAGCTTAGATTTAATGAAACGATACGTGAATTTCAGTCCTCAGGTGAAGAGACTACCTTAATGGCCTCTATTAAAGGCAAGCGAGGAATTCCTCGACCGCGTCCCCTGGAAAGTGCATTCCCTATCGAGCCAGGACGGTGCAGCTGTATCAGCTGTTGACAAAGTTCGAAGAACACCGGACAACACCAGCGGACCTAGAACAGCTGGAGATGCTCTGTGATGTGTTGAAACATACGAATCTCTGCGGATTGGGTCAGGCGGCTCCGAATCCGGTGTTGAGTACACTGCGCTATGTCCGAGAGGAGTATTTGGCTGCAATACAAACAAATATAAAAACAGAATCTTTGCACTAACGCTTTAGTCCGTTG
>JBCDFI010000463.1:0-4638 GCA_039178155.1 Cyanobacteria bacterium P01_H01_bin.105 | reverse complement strand
TTTGGCGTGAAGATGGATATCGGAGTCCACATTTAGCTGACTATTGTTTGGACCCGTTGGCTAATACAGAGATTGTTGTTGTTTAGCCCGAGAAAACTACTCCATGACCCTTGCCCAAGAAAGGATAGTAACAACTATCGCTTATCCATCAGGATGTTGCCATTCAAGCTGCCCTGATGCCTGATGAGACTTCCAAGTATGGCACTCTAGTGCTCTTCAGCTCAATCGTCACCGAAAAATCATAGTAGTAAGCATGCTTGTTGTGGGGTAGGGAAATCTTGATAACAGCCCTCCCTCTTAAAATACTTTAGCCGTTGCTTGTTCAGGCTGAAACTCGTAGCGAGAGCCAGGCTGAGTATCGCCGTAGAGTTGAAATGTCAGCGTAGGGGTTTCACTAATTGTAATCACCTGATGAATCGTCTCCGGCATAAAACTCACAATTTCACCAGGACCAAAAATTCTTTCTTCGATAGGCTCAATTTTAAATGATTGATGCTGAAAATCAACCGGCCGCCAAAAGATATGTTTCTCTTGTCCTTTAATCACAGCCGTAACTCCCCATGTGCCATGGTTGTGAACGGGAGAAATCGCACCTGACGATGACACTACATTTTGAACGGTTAATGGATAGCCGATCTCATCATAGAGTGGGAGAATAGCCACACCTGTTTTGGAGTTTTCATTGGGCTGTTGAGTCTTGAGCCAATAAGAATTTGTCAGCAACTGTCGGACTCGCATACGAATTTGAGGTAAAAAATTCCATTCCTCTGACTCATTGGGAGCCTGATCAAGTAAATCAGTAATATCTGTCAAAAAACGATGAAAGTAGTAGCGATCGCGCAGCAAATCCCAGGCCTTAGCAGCAGGTCGAGGCTGACATTGTCCTGTTGCTGTAACTAGCCAATCAGTAATCTCCATGATGGTTATTTCCAAGTAATCGGTGAAATCTAACTGTCTTCTACCTAACTGTCTTCTAAGAGAATTAATCGTAGCGGATCTAAATAAACCGTCCAGGGGAAAGGCTGATCCTTTAGGGAAACCCATTTTTCTTTGAACACCTCTGCCTGTAGATGATAGTCACGCTCGCTAGTTGATGGACGATGGAGTTTTAAGTACAGGGTCATACGGTGGGGTGTTTCGCTGGTCGCAGCGAGCCAACAGTGAAAGGTATTAGGCGCAAGCGGCTGGCCGTGTGCCTGCTCAAGAAAATCGATTTGGTGGGCACGAATGCCGATTTGGGTGAGATTCGACGGCAGCGGCTCAAGAGTTTGAAGCAGGCATTGCCAATGGCGCACTTCAACTTGATGATTGCCATTGGCTAAAGCTGGGGAAAGATTTTTGCAGCCAGTGAGCTGAGCCACGCTAACGTTGCGAGGCTGTTCGAAAATATGATGTTTGGGACCATGGGCAATGGTAGTACCCCGATCTAATACCAGCAGTCGATCGCACACTCGATAGGCTTCTTCTAAATTGTGGGTAACCAGTAGGGTAATCCCCTGATAGCTCTGCAGCCGATCGATTAGCTGCCGTTCGATCTGGTCGCGCAGGTGGGTGTCGAGGGCAGAGAACGGTTCATCCAGTAGTAATACCTCAGGCTGGCTGGCTAACGCTCGCGCCAGGGCAACCCGTTGCTGCTGGCCACCAGAAAGTTCGCGGGGATAGCGTTCGGCTAAAGACTTAAGATGAACTGCCGCCAGCTGTTGGGTCACTATGGTTTGAATTTGTTCTGGTGACAGCTTACGGGGTAAACCAAAGGCAACATTTTGGGCAATGGTCAGATGGGGAAACAGGGCATAGTTTTGAAAGAGAGTGCCGATTTTGCGATCGCAAATAGGGATATTAATGCCTTTATCTGAGTCAAATAACACCCGACCATTGAGTACAATCCGTCCAGCATCCGGGGTTTCAATCCCTGCCAAACAGCGCAAAATCAGACTTTTACCGGCTCCAGATGCCCCCAAAAGTCCTAGGGGTTGATTATCAGTATAAAATGAGACATCTAAGGTGAAATTAGGTAAGTGTTTGGTAAGCGTAATAGATAGAGTGGGGGAAGGGGAAAGGGAAAGAGGAGAAGAGGAGATTCTAAGGTTTTCTTTTTTTCCTGCCTTTCTTGATTCCTTTGCCCCTTTCCCATTTCCCCTCCAGTCTCTTCTTCTAAGTCGTTTACCCTGTCTCGGCTGCCATCGATTGACAGCCACTAGCCCCCCTAGAGCAACAGTTATGATTATCCCCGTCCAGATCGCCGCTTCACGAAAATCTCCCCCCTCAACGGCAAAATAGATGGCCATTGGTAAGGTCTGGGTGCGTCCTGGAATATTGCCTGCCAGCATCAGGGTGGCTCCAAATTCCCCCAGAGCCCGAGCAAAGGCTAGGGTGGCTCCTGCAATCAGACCGGGCAGCGCCAGAGGCAGAGTAATGCGCCGAAATACGATGAGTTCCGAAGCGCCCAGGGTGCGTGCTGCCTGTTGTAAATTGCTGTCAATCTGCTCAAAGGCTCCCAATGTTGTTTTATACATCAGGGGGAGAGCCACCACTGTTGCAGTTATGACAGCTGCGTACCAGGTAAAGACCAGGCTAATGCCGACATTGGTAAATAGAAATCCAAACGGTCCGTTCTTTCCCAAGAATATCAGTAATAGAAAGCCCAATACGGTCGGAGGTAGGACCATGGGTGCTAACAGAATACTGTCTACCAGCGATCGCCATCGCCCCTGATAGTTGTGCATAAAATGGGCAGCCGCAACGCCTAAGCCAGAGGTGATGACGGTAGCAATTGCTGCAATGCGTAGAGAGATCCAAAGGGGAGAAAGATCAAACATGGGAGCGATGGAAAGAAGGGGGACATATTGCCCAGGTTCGAGCACTATGGATCATTGGTCCCATCAGCCTGAGCCAAATCCAAAGTCTTCAAAAACTGTCTGGGCTGTATTTGTCGTCAAAAAGTCAATAAAGGTTTGGGCTGCTTCAGGATGGGCACTGTTTTGCATAATGGCAATGGGATATAAAATAGGCGGATGAAAATCTGCTGGGACAGTGGCTAACACCTTGACTTGATTGGAGAGGACCGCATCGGTGGCATACACGATACCCAGTTCGACGTTACCGCTTTCTACTGCCGCGAGAACGTTACGAACATTGTTGCCAAAAACAAATTTAGATTGAAAACTGTCTAACAGTCCTAGTTTTTTAAATACCTGCTCAGCATATTGTCCGGCTGGAACGCTGCGAAATTCACCAACGGCAATGCGGCTGACGCTAGCATCTTTGAGCTGTACAACGTCGGTAATATTGAGGGTTGACGCAGTCGGGGCAACTAGCACCAAACTGTTGGTCACTAAATCCTGACGAGAATCTGGCAAGAGCAATGCTTTGTCCGACAGCGTATCCATTTGTTGGGTAGCTGCAGAGAAGAAGATATCAGCGGGAGCCCCCTGTTCAATTTGTCGTTGCAGAGCCCCCGAGGAAGCAAAATTGTAATCGATGGCAATTTGAGGATAGGCTTCGATAAACTGGGGTGCGATCTCATCTAGCGCATCTTGCAAACTAGCAGCAGCAGATACCGTCAGCGTGACGGTAGGCCCGATACTTGACGTTGCCATCCTGGAACTGCAGCCAACAGTCATCAGCCAGGAAAATAGGCTAACTAAAAAAAATGTGAGGCATTGGCGACGGCGCATGACTATGGATGGGTAAGTAAAGCTCGGGCTTACAAGGTGATTATGGCTGAGGCTGGGCTTGGGAATAGAGACCTAACTGATGGGCCAGTTCTCTAGCAATAAAAACGAGAAACTTGGCGGCATCAGAGTTATCTTGATGGGCAAAATAGCTGGCAGTTTGCATTAGGGTTTGCACAAAACCAGCATCTAGCAAATCAGGTTTAGAATTGAGAATCTTGGGTTCTTCTCCATTGGGGCAGGCCAGCAAGCGATCAATAAGTTCTAGGTATAGAGCCTGACGAGGATCAAGCGGTGAGGGATTGGGTGGCGTATTCATGGTGTTTTGTTGTAGTTAAGCAACAGGATTTGGAATTTGATAGTGGGCTGAGAGACTATTGGGGATGAGAGCGGGATGGGCAGGCGCAAGATCCTTAAACAACACAGTGCTCAAGTAGCGTTCTCCAAAGCTAGGCTGAATAATCACAATGAGCTTGCCCTCATTTTCAGGACGCTGGCCGACTTGAATAGCGGCGGCCAAAGCGGCCCCGGCAGAAATACCGGAGAGCAACCCCTCATCTCGTGCCAAACGGCGACTGTAGTCAAGGGTGGCCTCGTCGGTAACGGTGACAACTTCATCGATTAGATCAACCTGCAGTACGGAGGGAACAAAACCAGCACCAATACCTTGGATTTTGTGGGGGCCAGCACTGCCGCCGGAGAGAACAGGACTGTTGGCTGGCTCTACTGCGATCGCACGAAAACTCTCTTTTTTAGGCTTGAGTGCTTGGGCAATACCAGTGATGGTGCCGCCAGTACCGACGCCTGCCACCACTATATCTATCTGACCGTCCGTATCGTTCCAAATTTCTTCTGCGGTGGTTTCTCGGTGAATTTGGGGATTGGCCGGATTTTCAAACTGCTGGGGCATAAATGCGTGGGGCAGTTCGGCGGTAATCTCTTTGGCTTTTGCGATCGCACCATT
>JBCDFI010000462.1:0-4649 GCA_039178155.1 Cyanobacteria bacterium P01_H01_bin.105 | reverse complement strand
GCAGTTATCTAGTTAGTGTGAGTTGTGATGTTCTATGTAAATGTCTCATTTCCTCACAGTATCCCCAAACTTTCTTCGTACATTAAAAGTGTTCGATAGAAAGCAGCTAAGGAGGATTCAGACCATGTTTATCTGGAATGCTCGCCTGAGGCGTTTTGGGATAGGGCTATGGCATTATCTGAATCAACCACTGTTCGATAAAAGCAGTAAGATAGTTTTAAAGCCATGGCAGTTTTTCCATGACAACAAGATTCATTTTTTAGAAGATTGTTGGGAATTACAGTATTCCTCTAAAGAAAAGCAGAGTTAAATAAAGGAGCTTCATCATGAATGCCGTACAAAGAAGACTTAATGCTATTGGTCAGTCCATCAAACAATCCACAGGTTGGGTGTTAGCTGCGGCTAAGCGCATCTTTTCTCCCAGTGATGATGACTACCCTAAGACAGGGGTACAACCCTTTGAAGGAGATATCTCAGATGCCGGTCAGCAATAAGCTCTGTTTTAGGGATTGCGCTTGTTCCCACTGACGGAATTGCTCAGGGCATGCCCGTTGAAGAAACTTATTTGCCAATACACGTTCCCGTTGATGATAGCTTGTTGGGACGAGTTTTCGACGTATTCAGAGAGCCGATGGATGAACAAGGAGAGGTGTTGGGACCTCGCCGTTGGTTATTTATTATGAGCGCGAGGGATATTAGGGGCAGTGTACGGCGATGACAGTAACTCATGGAAGACAACGAGAGAAGTTATGGCATTAGATTTATAACAATTTAGAGGTCAATGGCCGGTAAACATAGCGGTCTTCGCTTATTTTAGGCTCTCGTGTTGCAATGGTCTTCTGAATGTCTGTTTGGATAGTAGCGATATCGAGATAGGTGTCAGCGACATTGATAAGATTATCGCTGGTCATAGTTCTCAGTCCAACTATTTCAACTCTTACACCCTGCTTGCTCACGGCATCAACCGCGTAGGCTAAATTACCATTACCGCTGACCAAAACAGCCGTATCGTAATGGGGAGCAAGGGTTAACATATCCACAGCCATTTCCACGTCCAGGTTGATTTTCTTAGACCCGTCAGGCATGGGGACTAAATCTTTGGCGACGACTCGATAGCCATTGCGCCGCATCCATAACAGAAAACCTTGCTGTTTTTCATTGCCACTATCTGCGCCTGTATAGAAAAACGCTCTCAGGAGTTGAGAATCTACGGTAAGCGTAGATAACAATTGGGTATAGTCCAGCTCAATATCGAGCTGTAAAGCGGCATAGAATAGATGGGAGCCATCGATAAAGATAGCGGTGCGGCCACGATCACTTTGGGGTAGCAGCCTGGATAAATGTTTGTGAGGGATCGACATGGTTAGGTTCTAATAAATTTGACAGACAAGAAAAATAGATCAAAGTGTTACGGTTTGAGGATTTGATCTGCTTTGAGTTCAACTGCTTTGAGTTCGGTTTTACCGTTACATTCAACTTTGATGTAGACGATTTTTTGTAACGGGCTACCATTTTCGTTGTACTTCATGGGCTATTTCTAGGGGCATGGGAGCATGAGCTACCTGCAAGAGAGGGACAGCCACAGGTAGCTATATTTCCAAGCCTAAAATCTAAAAATGAAAAAGTCCTGAAATCATCTAGGACCAGCGAGGGCATCGGTGCAAAACCCTACGGTTTTGAATTCTGAGCCTGGTTTTGGATTATATTACTTTCTAGTTATATTCTAAAAATCTTGCTTTCAGAGGAATAGTTGCGTCGCGGTACAATTATTCAATGTGAAATTAACGATCAAGATCACCGGGCAGGCGGACTAACACGAGTGATTATAAAAAAACCGATAACGTAGCCTGCTCTGGTGCATCGCTTTGTTATGCGGACATTGTGCGTTCAAGTGTAATCGTATCAGAGTAGTCTCCGTCACCATATATGCTTGTTTGATCTGCGAGCGATAATCGGGATGATCGAAAACCAGCCTTTTCGTATGCGCGGATAGCCCGTTGATTACGGCGTGAAGGACGAACGATAAAAGTTTCCACCGCAAAGTCGGTGTGAAGATGGTGCATCAATGCAACCATTGCATCTGTTCCGTATCCATGACCGCAGCAGTCCTGTGATCTCATCCAAATGTCCAATTCGGCGATAGATCGTTCGGAATCAAGTCCATCGTAATTGATGTGCCCAACCGCTGTGCCATCGACCTCAATGATGAAAGAGCATCCACAGTGAGGTCGTGACCCATCGAAGAAATGCGGTGCGTAATCACTGAAGAACTCATCCCAAGTGGGAATCGGCATTTCAGGGAATGTAGGCGGTCCCATCATGGATGCTGTGACATCAGACGCGACGAGCCACATATAGATGTCCCAGCGGTCATTTTTGGTAGCGGGACGAAGCGTTATTTTCGTGCCACGGATCATGGTCGCTTTCTTTCCGCATAACTATGAGTTATCTAGACCTGGTCTGGGTAACTATCTTCCAGTCGGAGTTATCCAGAGAGTTTTAGCGTATCTTTACTGGTTCAATCCTTACAATTTGAGTGTGCCAGTTGACTCATTTCCTTGCTCTGATAGGTTCTAAAGCGGCCAATCTAGAATTTCAGCGATCTGATTGGCCAAGAGCATGGCCTTAAAAGGTTTAGTAATGATGGCTGTCACGCCCAGGCTTAAAAAGCGCTGCTGATCGGCTGTTTGGGTTTTGGCCGTCATCAAAATGACGGGTATTACTTGGGTTTTGGCGTCGGCCTGCATACGCTTAAAAACCTCAATGCCATCCATATCGGGCATCATCACATCTAGTAAAACGGCATCTGGCAGGTTAGTTTGCATCTGAGCTAACCCTTCGGGACCATTGCTAGCAGTGGATACCTGCCACCCTCCGATTGTTTCAATGGCGACCTGGGCGACATCGCGAATATCGTCTTCGTCGTCAATAATGAGAATGTGTTTCATAATCACTATTGTACGGGGTGGGTAACCCGGTTAATTAAGTGCATAACTTGTTTTTCGAATTCGTCTGGGGCGACACGACCCTTGGTTAAAAACAGGGTTTGTCCTAAGTGCAATCGTTGACGTTCGGCATCGTCAAGATCTTTGGCTGTATAGATAACCAGAGGAACACGACAGAGTTGATTATGCTGCCGCAGCCAGTCTACGACGGCAAAGCCATTGCTTTCGGGTAGGGTCAGGTCGAGGACTAATAAGTCGGGGATAACCTTCTGGCTGAGATGAATTCCGGCTTGTCCTGTGGAGGCATGGTGAGGGGTAATGCCGTGACGCTCGAAAATGGCTGTTAGGACCTGGGCGAGATCGAGATCATCTTCAACAATCAAGACCTGAATATTTTTTCGGGAGGATACTAAGGCTTGTTGCAATGCTTGAAATAGAATGGCTTCGTCTGGCGGTTTGATAATCCAGTTACTGATCTCAGAGTGTAGATTGTCGCCTTCTTCGGGACTAAGGCCGCTGAGAATGATGACTGGAATATCTCGGGTTTGCGATCGCGCTTTCAATGCAGCCAACGTTTCCCAGCCAGACATCCCTGGCATCAACAAGTTAAGCAAAATCACATCGGGTTTTTTCGTCGTTGCCTGGGCCACAGCCGCCTGCCCAGAACTCACCGTAATCACGCGATAGTGTTGGTGTTCTAACATGGTTTCGATCACCGTCCGCACGGACGGATCGTCATCACACACTAAGATCAGTGGCGGGCTAGCAGGCAACAGCGCGGGTGGCGGCAGTACCGGCAGGCTAACGAAAAAGGTACTGCCCTGGTCAGGGATACTCTCAACCCAAATGCCACCCCCATGGTGCTGAACAATACTGCGGCAAACGGCTAGGCCTAGGCCCGTTCCCCCTCGCTTACGGGAGTCGGAGGCATCCACCTGTTGGAAACGACCAAAAATTGTTTTGAGCTTATCGGGGGGAATCCCTCGCCCGTGATCCCTAACCTGAAATTGTACCTGCTGAGTTGATACCGGTAGGGATGTGTCGGAGCTTGCCGGGTAGCTATCTTGTAACGTGGCGGTGAGTTCTACCGTAGCTCCCTGGGGAGAAAACTTAATGGCATTACTAAGGAGATTGGTAAACACCTGGATAATCCGGTCTGGATCGGCCCAGATTTTGACGGATAAGGGGGTGACCGCTAGCTGAATCCCTGCTTGTGTGGCCAGGGTACGAATTTCGTCAGCAGCGGTGGTCATCAGTTCCCCACCATCACATACTTGTTTATTAAGGGTCATTTTGCCGGATTCAATGCGTTCGATGTCGAGCATGTCGTTGATCAGACGGACCAAACGATCGGCATTTTTGGCGGCGATCTGCAGCATTCGCTGTCCCTTTTCGGGCTTGGTGTTCAACACCCCGCTGGCCAGAAGATCTAAGGAACCTAAAATCGACGTGAGCGGAGTGCGTAGCTCATGGTTGACGACAGAAATAAACTCATCTTTGAGTTTTTCCACCTCATGGCGATCGCTAATGTCGATACAGGTGCCAATGTACCCGACAAAACTGCCATTGGATCTAAAGCGAGGGACACCCCGACTCAAGACCCAACGATATTGGCCATCGGCACGGCGTAAGCGATATTCCAGCTCAAAGGTGCGATGCTCTTCAAAGGCTGTAGTATAGGTCTTGAGACAACGGTCATGGTCG
>JBCDFI010000461.1:0-4656 GCA_039178155.1 Cyanobacteria bacterium P01_H01_bin.105 | reverse complement strand
GTTCCATACATCCAGTTCATTTGTAGGATGGCGAAGCAGCTGCCCTCTAGAGTTTGGCGTTAGCCCCTGGGCCATCGTAAAGTCAGCGCCAGCAATGCTACCAACCATCTCAAAGTCCACCCCGGTCAGGTCACTGGCGCGTAGGTCAGCTTTTTGAAGCTCAGTACCGCTGACTCGAGCATGGCGAAGACTAGCCCCGGTTAGAAACGCCTTTTGTAGGTTGGCTCCACTCAAACTAGCCTCGTCTAAAATAGCGCCCGTCAAATCAGCACCGCTGAGGTAGGTTCCCAACAACTTGGCCCCCCGCAGGTTAACCCCGCGCAGATTAGCCGTATTTAGAAATGCACCATTGAGCACAGCTTCTGGACCAACCGCACCCGATTTTTTGTAGAGAAACCCTTCCGGCCACTGAGTATGCTCGTCGTAGAGAGCCACATTAAACTTAGCGTCCGTCAATACTGCGCCAGTTAGATTTGCCCCGCGCAAATCAGTCCGATGGAAAAACGCGCCAGTTAGATCAGCCCCCTCTAGATTAGCCCCTACCAGTTCAGCACCGCGCAAATCAGCCCGCTGCAGCTGTGCACTAGTCAGCGTTGCCCCAGCTAGATTTGCTCCGATCAGAGTCACCTGCTGTAGGGAGCTATTGGCCAGATTTACCAACGATAAATTAACTCGATACAGATCAAACCCACGCAGATCTTTACCTGAGAGATCGCTTCCTGACACATCCCGCTGGACTGACAGACGCTCTAGCAAAGACGCCTCTAAACTTGGTGTTTCGAGATGGCTCATAGATAGCTAAACTTTATGGATAGAGATAAAGGCTGCTGCGCCTCTATATATTCGATATACATCAATCTGGGAGATGCTGCCAACCAGCAACAACAGCAGACCCGTCAATCCTGTACATCATCAACGGAAGGTCATTACCGGTGTCAAAACAGGTGAGCCCAGTGTAGCAGCGCCTCACCACGCTATTTTTGATCAACAACTAATTTAATTACGGACAATCTTCCATGCCATTTCAGACTCCCAAAACCATGATGGACTTCTTTCGTAAAAGCGAAGGCATCTGGTTTATTCAGCGAGCCGTACACCATTTTGACTCAGTGGCTGATGAATCAGGTGAATCTAATCTGATTGTGGATGTGATTGAAGCACAGGACCCGCGCATTATAGAAATTTGCCAGAGCCAAGGGGTAGACCCTAATAAAGCAGCTGGAGGAGCCCAGTTTGCTTGGCAATCCAATACCAAAGAATTTACCTACGATTCAAAATATGCCGCCATCCTAGTCGATATCCCCAATGATGAGCAGGGCCAAGTCGGCCAGCTGCTACGCGACCGAGGTTATGTGGAAAATATGCCCGTAGTTGGAAGATACGGCTTTGCCCATGATGGCATCCTCACCATTGACAATGAATATGACAAAAATCAGGGGCAAGAGCGCTGCTGGTTTCTCTCCGATGATTTTCGAGTTCGAGTCAGTACAGCCCGCCTTGCCAACGGCGTTAACCTGATGACCTATTGTTCAGAACGTCGGTTTGTCACCCAAGATGCCCTGACTGCAATGGTTCAGGCCAATGCTAAACGTTTACCAACAACGTAATGTAACGGAATATGTCTTTGTCTCTAAGATTCGGGACACGACCCATATCCATCTCCTATGCTGCATATGATAGATATGTCTGTCACATCCGTTATAAATATTAAGGCGAAGATAAATGTACCGCCCTTTTCTAGAGCATTTAGAAACCTCCTTAAAAGAAAGGTTTGAACTTCAGCCACGCACAATTCCTGAGGGGTTGGAATGTAAAATCAGCGAGCGAGGGCGGCACCCAGCATCGATTCAAAGCTGGTGCTATCAGTCTCCCGAACTCCGCAAGATTCGCTATACCTATATTGATGCGGGTCAAGGCGCACAGATATTTAACAGCGTTCTCTATCCCAATCACTGTTATGACGTGCCGCTGTTGGGAATAGACTTTTTGTCGTTTGGCAAGGTAAAAAATCTCATTGTTTTAGACTTTCAACCCTTGTTTCAAGATGAGGCTTACGAGGACAAATATTTGATGCCTCTCAAGGAATTGCGCGACAACTACGCAGAGCTAGCCCAAGGGTTAGAAATGAAGTTCTACGACGCAAATCAATACTTTTCAAAGTATTTATTATTTGCCAAGACTGATACTGAAACAGTGTCTACACGAGTTTTAGCAGCATTTAAAGACTATTTAGATCTCTATTGGAAACTGTTAACGGATGCCGAACCGTTGACAACGGATGCGGAAATTGCTCGGGTCAAAAAAGCTCAGATTGATTATGACCAATACAGTGCTGAGCGAGATCCAGCCCATGGTCTATTTAGCAGCTACTTTGGGTCAGAATGGGCCGATCGATTTCTCTATGAGTTTTTGTTTGAGGATGCAGTACCCCTAACTGTCAAGACCTACTAGCATTCGCTGACTAGCATGCAAAGCAGACGCTAAAGCGCCAGTAACGACCACACAACACTACAGGGCACCTGTGAAAAGTATCCTTATACGATAGGGGTCATTTCATATCAGGTGCCTTGATCTTTTCTCCTTATGACTCTGTATCAACCGTTTTTAGACCACGCGATCGCAACCCTCCATAAGCGTCTAGACCTCTCCGAGTACCCAATTCCGGCCGGGTTTGAAAGTAATTCGGCAACCACGGGCAAAGGAAAACGTGAAGTCACTGTGCGCACCACCAGTCACGGCTACTGTTCCCCAAAACTTAGACAGATTCGGGCGGCCCATGTCCAAGCTGGCAACAGTTTACAGGTTCTCAACTTTGTAATTTTTCCTCGCTTAGAGTACGACCTACCATTTTTTGGTGGCGACTTAGTTACCCTGCCAGGCGGGCACCTGATTGCTATCGACATGCAGCCCCTCTTTCGCAATAGCCCAGACTATCAAAGACGCTACAGCGACCCCGTCATGCCCATATTCGAGCGTTATCAGCAGGATCTTCCATGGGGCGGTGATTTTCCAGAAGAGGCACAGCCCTTCTTTTCTCCTGCGTTTTTGTGGACCAGACCCACCGAGCTAGAAGCCGTTACCACCCACGTCTTTGGTGCCTTTAAAGAGTATCTAAACACCTATCTCAACTTTGTTGAACAAGCCCAGCCTGTAACCGATCCAGAACAACTAAAAGCCATTGAAGCCGCCCAGCTCAGCTACATTCGATATCGGGCTGAGAAAGACCCAGCTAGGGGCATGCTTACTCGCTACTACGGAGCTGAGTGGACTGAAGAATATATCCATGGCTTCCTGTTCGACTTAGAACGTCATCTACAAGCCGTATAGGACTGGGCCAATAACAGAAAATTCATAGGGAATTTTCATCGAATCAGCCATCACCTTAAGTGACCAAGAGTGACTTGACCATTGAATGGTGCATAGTGTTTTCTCATGCATTTGAGCACTCACATTTGGGCATCTAATATTTAGGCATCCGTATCTTTGTTGACACATCTGTTGACAGACCTCTAATACTGTGACCACGTCAGTCTTTGAAGCCTTTCCATAGGCTTTATAGCGACGGACGGAACTACAGGCAGCTGAGACTAGTCACTATTTGGCAATCCCATTCGTTATCAAACCTGCACACCCCTTATAATTCGTAATATATTGTGACCCCATCGCAGTATATAAAATAGACTGATGGCTTTGATCAGACAGAGTTGTAGGCGTCTTTGACACCGAGCCAATGACTTCTATTTCAGAGGGTAAAGTTTCTTTAACTTTCTTAGATTCATGCCCTATTCGCTTTAATCTTCAAAGTGGGGAGAGCGAAGTTTGCTGAGATAATTCATGGCTTCTGTGAAGGATGTTTCAAATTGTCTGCATTCGCCTATCTATAGTTTGAAACTGTTTTTGATGCAGTTGCTTGACGGGTTCTCGTCCCCACTTTTTTGGAAACTTATTTCGACGAATCAAATTTAGGAGATTCAATCTATGTTTGATGCGTTTGCTAAGGTCGTCTCCCAAGCTGATGCGAGAGGCGAATATCTCAGCAGTGCTCAATTGGATGCTTTATCTGCCATGGTTGCTGAAAGCAACAAGCGGATGGATACGGTTAACCGTATTACTAGTAATGCGTCTGCCATCGTGACCAATGCAGCTCGGTCTTTGTTTGCCGAGCAGCCCTCGCTAATCGCTCCCGGTGGTAATGCTTATACCAGTCGTCGTAACGCAGCTTGCTTACGTGACATGGAAATCATTTTGCGTTATGTGACTTATGCCACATTCACTGGCGATGCTAGCGTTTTAGACGATCGTTGCTTGAACGGTCTTCGTGAGACTTATCTGGCTCTCGGTACTCCCGGTTCTTCGGTTGCCGTTGGTGTTCAGAAAATGAAGGAAGCTGCCATTGCTATCGCTAACGATTCAAATGGTATTACTTCTGGTGACTGCTCCAGCTTAATGGCTGAGGTTGCTGGTTACTTTGATCGCGCAGCTGCTGCTGTTGCTTAAGTTAACTCACTAAAGACCATTTAGAGAGTTGGTATTTGGCAGAAAAAGAAGAGTTCTCTAATCAATACCCTTCTTTTTCTATCCGTCTGTTTAAAAAACTTTGGGAGATATCTCAAGCAATGAAAACCCCTCTGACTGAAGCAGTCTCTGCTGCTGATT
>JBCDFI010000460.1:0-4664 GCA_039178155.1 Cyanobacteria bacterium P01_H01_bin.105 | reverse complement strand
CGCAGACGAATATTGCGTCCCATGCGCTCTCGTCGTAAATCTAGATATCGGTACTTTAACCGCAGCTCCTCACGTACATTTTCCTCGTCTGCTGTAGAAATTTGAAACGGTAGCTGGGTGCGTACAGCGCTTAGAAGTTCGATGCTATCTGCATAGATTTCTACCTGTCCGGTGGGCAGGTTAGGATTCAATGACTCTGGCGGCCGCTGACTTACTCGGCCTTCAATCTTGACAACATACTCATTACGTACTTTATCAGCCAGTGGATACGATGCCGGAGTACGTTCGGGATCGCTGACAATTTGCACGACACCATTGCGATCGCGCAAATCCAAAAAAATCACCCCACCGTGATCGCGGCGGCGGTCGACCCAGCCATATAGGGTAACGGTCTTATCGATATGCTCGGCCCGCAGCTGGCCGCAATATAAGGTACGCATGAATAGAGGAAGGGGGTGATTTTAGTCGGTTTCAACAAAGCCTACCCATTATCTAGGATTGTTAGGTAATTTTGAGTGCTTAATTTTGGGTTTTAAGCTAAGCGCCTCTAGCTCGTGCCACCAAGCTTTGTTGCCTCAACTCAAAACCCAACCCTCACCATTCAAAATCCATAACCCATCCGCCCTGTGCCGTAGGCGTGTTACCCGATGACTTCTCGACTTTGCAACATATCCGACAGCATGGATGCTGGCTGTTGATGATGGGGCCAAGCAAAGGCGTGGCGAAATGCCGCTTCTTGGCATGCTCGCAATCCGTCAAAGCCAATGACATCCTGGGTCAGCAAGTTTTCATACTCAAAGGGCAATCGCACGTTATGTAACCCGGCGTTATCTGTACAGATAGCAATATCCACCCCAGCATCAAAACAGCGGCTAAACACTGCTTTGAGTTGGCTAACCTCATCCAGGGTGCCTGTTTGTAAATAGGTGGTTGGGCAAACTTCTAAACATTGACCGCGAGCCGCTACATCCTTTAATAACTCCGGATAGTGCAGCGGAATCTGAATACCGTGGCCAATGCGCATCAGATAGGGCAGCAACTCTGGATAGCATCCATTCGAGGTCTCATACAGATGCCCGGTTGTCTTGATCCCCAACGATTGAGCATAGCGATAGAGCTGAATAATCTCGTCAAGCTTTTCTTGATAGGCAGCATCACCCCCGGCAATATCAACGGCGCAAACATATTCTGGATATTGAGCCGCCAAGTCAACCGTTGCTCGATTAATCTCATACGGGAGACGAGAGTGCATGCATAGGATTTGGCGAGTTACCACTGGGTACTCAGTTTGCTCACTAGCCCGACCAACAATCTCAACGATTTCTGCCATCATATCCATCCGCTCCCGTTCGCTCAGGCTGTGGGGCGTTCGATAAAACGGTGTATATCGAAGTTCCAAGTAGGCCAAATTCTCAAAAATATAGGCCCCACGGATGAGTCGATAAATAAAGTAGGGCAGCGCTTCGCGAGTCTGCACGCTCTCTACCAATGTATGTAGCTCTAAGTATTCTTCTAGAGAATCTTTGGGCTTGATATAAAACTGCTCGAAATCGACGTAGTCAGTAAACCGTTCAGCTAAGTCAGGCCGATTTCTCTGAAAGTAACGCCATAGGATTCTGGGTACGACAGATCCCCCCAGGTGGCGATGGAGTTCTGCATAAAGACTCATAATGCCTCTGATGCCTCTAGGTATGGGTGGATTAACGAAAAAATATTTGGTTAAGCGGATTGATTCGATTGATTCGATTTAGTTGGAGTAATATTCAACCTCATCGACAGACAAAGTACGCGGTTACCCAGCGATTAAACCGCTGAAACAAAAATTAAAAAAGTATGAAATGCCTATTAAATTAAGTTTTACCTCAGGATTTAATTTTTTGCCTAAAAAATGTGTAAAACCCTGGGGAGCTTAAACTTTAGTTAATCTTTACCCGTCGATGAAACGGTTCTGAGATTGACAAATTCGGTTTTGGTTACGGGCAAGGATTTCGTTGCATTTGTTGACACTAGCCACCTTGCCTAATCATAATTGTGATTTGTTTGAACTCTAACGCGCGAAATTCCCTTGGCAAACGTTATTGTAATTGGTGCCCAGTGGGGCGATGAAGGTAAAGGAAAAATCACTGATCTGCTCAGCAAGTCTGCGGATGTGGTTGTCCGTTATCAGGGTGGTGTCAATGCAGGCCACACCGTTGTTGTCAAAGATCAGACCTTTAAGCTGCACTTGATTCCATCGGGCATCTTATACCGTGAGACAGAGTGTCTGATCGGTAGTGGTACGGTTATTGACCCCAAAGAGCTGATCGCTGAGCTAGATAAGCTAGATGGCTTAGGCGTTTCCAGTAAAAATCTTTTTATCTCTGAAACGGCCCATGTCACGATGCCTTACCATCGGCTGATCGATCAGGCATCTGAGGAGCGTCGGGGGAATAAGAAAATTGGTACTACCAAGCGTGGTATTGGTCCTACCTATGCTGATAAGTCTGAACGCACAGGCATTCGTATTTGTGACCTGATGGATCTATCGGCTTTTCGCGAGCAGCTAGAGTGGACGATTAGCTACAAGAATATTGTTTTAGAAAAGCTCTACAATCTTCCTCCCTTAGATCCAGAGGAGGTATATGCAGAGTACGAGGCCTATGCCGAGCGATTACGTTCCCATGTTGTAGATAGCTCTTTACACATCTATAACGCCTTACAAAAGCGTAAGAACGTACTGTTTGAGGGCGCTCAAGGTACGCTTCTAGACCTCGATCATGGGACATATCCCTATGTCACATCATCCAATCCGGTGGCGGGCGGAGCCTGTATTGGTTCTGGTATTGGTCCAACTGCCGTTGACCGGGTGATTGGAGTGGCAAAGGCCTATACAACACGGGTTGGTGAGGGGCCTTTTCCCACTGAGCTTTTTGATGATATGGGCAATGCTTTATGCATGCGCGGTGCTGAGTTTGGTACAACCACTGGTCGTCAGCGTCGCTGCGGCTGGTTTGATGCGGTTATTGGTCGCTATGCCGTCCGTATTAATGGCTTAGATTGTTTGGCGATTACCAAGCTAGATGTCCTGGATGAAATGGACGAAATCAAGGTTTGTGTTGCCTATGAGTTAGATGGTGAACGCTGTCGCGATTTACCCGGCAGCGCTAGTTTGTTTGCTCGGTGCAAGCCAGTGTATGAGGTGATGCCCGGTTGGCAGCAGTCAACGGCTAACTGTCGTAAGCTAGAGGACCTGCCCAAGCAAGCCCTTGATTATTTAGAGTTTTTGGCCAAATTAATGGAAGTTCCTATTGCAATTGTGTCGTTGGGAGCTAGCCGTGACCAGACAATTATTGTAGAAGATCCTATCCATGGGCCAAAGCGGGCTCTGCTTTATGAGAATGGTGGTGCGTTTAAGGTTGCTTAGATTATTTTTGGGACCTTAGACACTAGGGTGATAAAGCGCTAAACTCGGTATTCTTAAGAGCTGACGTTCTGTAAAAGTTTTGGATTAGGGTTAGCTTGGTCTGGGCCGGTTGCCTTAGAAAAGTTTGACGGACAACGTTTGACAGACAACAGTTTATTTTTTCATCGATTGGACAATGACCATGGAACTGACTCTCGACTGTAGTAAACGTGCTGATACTGAAAAGCCTGGAGCGTTACGCCGTGCAGGTGTGATGCCAGCTGTGCTTTATGGCCATGATGGGACTAACTCAGTCTCGCTCAAAGCTAATACCCGTGAGGTCGAGGCTCTGCTGCGTAAGGCAAAAGGTCAAAAGGTTGAGCTGGACTTAAACGTTGCGGATATGCCTTGGAATGGCAAGGTTGTCTTGCAAGAAGTGCAAAATCATCCTTGGAAAAATGAGGTTTTTCACGTTAGCTTTTTGGCCCAATAAAGTCATAAGGGCTTCAAGTTTGATCTATTGACAGGCCTTGCTTTTCAAAAAGCGAGGCTTTTTAGTATACGGTTGAGGACGGTCGGTATAGTATAGGCGTTAACTAATTAGCCTTGTGCTGCGACGGATATGAAATTCCCTCACGGAAAACCTGTTATCAATGACATGACCGATTTGATTGTGCCAGCGGCGCTGCGAATTTGGCTTGTGTTTCTTTTGGTCTTTGCATTGTTGGGTTATTCGGTTCCTGCAAGTATTTTGTTTGGGGCTATCGGTGGTTTTGCCGGTGGACTGGTTTCTGCATGGTGGCATGCTCCTGGAGGAGAACCGATATCTAATGGAGACAATCCGTCTTCTATGCCGTTGCGGTTACCAAAATGGCGTTTGCGAGGGGAACGTCGTCATTTGCGGCGGCGGCAGCGTTAGTGGCTGTGTCTAAAGCCAGATAAGTATTTAGTAAAGTAGGTATCTTTTGGGCCTAGAACTCCATCTACTCATAGATTGACTAGTGATGGATTATTAGTATGTTTTTCTTTTTATCGAAGTTTTTGCCTCTACTGATTTATCCGTTGGGGCTGAGCTGTTTGCTGTTGTTGCTGGCGTTAATTTGGCTTTGGAAGTTTCCGCGTCGTTCGTTATTTGCGATCTCAACTGCCCTACTCATTATTTTTTGCAGCAGCAATCCTCTGATCGCCCTGACCTTTGTCAAAACCTTAGAATGGCAATACCTACCGCCTGATCCAGTGCCTGCAGCGGCGGCGATTGTCGTCCTAGGTGGGAGCACCCGTG
>JBCDFI010000459.1:0-4695 GCA_039178155.1 Cyanobacteria bacterium P01_H01_bin.105 | reverse complement strand
TAGTGTGCTTGAGATTCCTGGGGCCAAAGAATTTAGCGTCGAGTTCCATACCCTATCCAAGACTTATAACATGGCGGGTTGGCGGGTTGGTTTTGTCGTGGGTAACCGTCATATTATTCAGGGATTGCGCACCCTCAAAACTAATCTCGACTACGGCATTTTCTCCGCCATTCAAACTGCTGCAGAAACCGCTCTCAATTTGCCTGACTCGTATCTTGAAGACGTTCGACACCGCTATCGTACTCGTCGCGACTGCCTGATTTCAGGTTTGGCAGATCTCGGTTGGGATGTACCTAAAACTAAAGCCACCATGTATCTATGGGTGCCTTGTCCCCCAGATATGACCGCCGCTGACTTTGCTTTTCATGTACTGCAAAATACCGGTGTGGTGGTGACCCCTGGCAGTGCTTTTGGCGAAGGTGGCGAGGGATTTGTGCGAGTTAGTTTAATTGCGGAAGAAGACCGTCTGAAGGAAGCGATTCAGCGATTGAAGGATGTCGGTGTACGTTATCCTTCATCGGTGACTGTTTAAACCGTTCCATCCCTTGATCAGACCCCCTATAGCTTGGTGTGGTGTTAGGTGACAGCAGTTGCTTTGACTACTCAGCCTCATTTTCCACCAAAATGGCTAGCTCAAAATTGTGTGCTAACCTCAGCTGCATAGGGCTTAAGTTTTTAGCTGTGCTGAAGTCAGTCTCTTTTACATCCGCCTGACCAAAATAAGCTCGTTCGACAAGGCTATTACTCAGATTGGCCTTCTCTAAATTCGCATGGCCAAAATACGTCTCAGTCAGATTTGCCTGAGATAGATAGGCATGGTATAAGTTCGCATCGGCAAAATATGCCTGGGTCAGATCGGAGCCAATCAAACAGCAGTGACTAAGATTAGCTCCTTGAAAATTGGTTTCGCTTAAGTTGGCTTCAAACAGGTAGGCTCGGCTCAAATCGGCCCCACTTAAATAAGCTAATCGGAGATTAAATCCGGCTAAATCAGTGCTTTTTAAGTCAGCTGCTCTCAAATTTGGACGGACTTTAGCATTTTGTTTGCGCCAGCGATTCCAGGCCCTAACACCAGTTGTCAATATTTCAAGGTGTTCTGGATGGGCCATGGTCTGTGATGGTTCAGGGGATTTGAATGCTGATTTATAATGCCGGCGACATAACTGTCGACCAGGTTGCTATTACAAACGCTATTGTTGCAATAACAGACAGCACCCCGGCAATAACATTACCAATCAGAGAACTCACAACGATGGCCAAACTTACTTTCGCACCCAGTTTGCATCGTGCGGGTAAGGCCAAATCACGACGATGCAACATTTCCCCAACAAATGCCCCTATCATTGAGCCAAATAAAAGACCAAAAATAGGACCGCCCACAGGGAGAGCGGGAAGAAAACCGAGTAGACCTAAAACCATGCCAACCACGGCACCGATTTGCCCCCAGTTACTGGCTCCCACTTTTTTGGCCCCAATGTAACCTGCTAAGTAATCAATAGCTGTGGTGATGGCAAAAATAGCAATGGCGATACCCAGGGCGATATAGACTGCCTTGCTAAAGCCTGCGATCACTCCCCAAACAGCAATGGCTCCGACGATTAATCCAATGCCTGGGAAAGCCGGGACAAATGCGCCGATAATACCGGCTCCCATGATAAGGAGCAGAATCCAATAGAGAACAATTAGCCCTATAGCCATCTTTGCCTATCTACTTGGTGAATACGCACATGTGTACTCTAGCGATCGATTGACAGGGCTGACAATATTTTCTATTTCGGTATTCTCTACTGGCTCAGAGCTTTCAGAAACTTTTGCAGTTCGCTGAGCAGGCTTTTTTTCGGTTTAGGATCTTCACTGTTTTTGGTCTCACCGTACAGGATATTTTCTAGCGCCTCGCTGGAAGGGCGTTCGGATAGTTCGGCTTTAAGTTCGTACTGGTCACTGACTTCTTGCCATACTTGCCAGCCTTTAGGGTGTTGATGCAATATCGCTGAATCAGGCATTGGACGGTAGTAATAGCATGATGTCAAGGTACTCAAGAATCGCTCCCGTAGCTGACGGGCGGCATAGCCGATACCAACAATGCTGACGTCTTCTAGCTGAGGATTGAGAATAATGACGATGCGATCTTGGGCGTCGTTGCAGAGTTTTTCGACGTCTTGGACTTCGACAGAAGATGGGTTGACGATGAGGAAGGCTTCATCATCAGCCTCGATCGTGGCTTGAACTTCGTTGATGCCTCGGATGGTGAAGTCTGGATTGTTCCAGTCGCGTTTGGCGAGGGCTGCTGCTCCGGCATCGGGGAAATAGACTTTGAACTGTAGACCTAGATCTTGAAACAGACTGAGAAAGCGTTCGGCGATGGGCTGCTGTTTGAGCTCTGGAATCACCATTTCTACCTGCAGTCGGGTAATGCCATCTGCGATCGCAGCCTTAGTGGAGACAATGGCTTGATCGATAGTTTCCTCAAGGCTAGTCGGCAGCTCAGACATGGTTAGACGTTCCGTTCTCAGCAATCAATCATTCTTGATTATCTGCTTTTTTTGCCTTCTTTTTTGCGCAGCTAGGTTTGTGTTGGACCAATAGCCTAATTTCTCCCCACCGTAACTAACTGACTGGCCATTACCCGCTCTACAATCTGTCTTAGCACCATCGCTGTCCAATCTATATCTGCTGCAGTTGTTTGATGCCCCAAGGTCAGACGGATGCCGGTTTTTGCCGCTACATCGCTAAACCCCATCGCCTTCAAGATCGGACTAGGCGTCAACTTTCCGCTATGACAGGCAGACCCTGCACTGATCCCAATCCCTGCCAGGTTTAACTGACGGACTAGAGTTTTACCAGATACTCGCTCCCCATCAGCATTAGGCAGATAAAAACTTACATGGTGGGGCAGTCGCTGCTGTGGATGTCCGGTTAGTACTAGCTCAGGATGGTCTTGCAGTTGTTCAATTAAGCGATTCCGCAGCCCCAGCAACCGTTGGTGCTCTTGCAAGAGTTCTTGCCTAGCCAGGTTTGCTGCTGTTCCAAAGCCAGCAATAGCCGGTACTGCCTCAGTTCCTGAGCGCAACTTGTTTTCTTGACCACCACCATTGATTAGCGGCACTAGCTCAGTGCCTGGTTTGACATAGAGGGCTCCTGCACCTTGGGGGCCATAAAGCTTGTGGCTCGATATGGAGAGTAAATCCACACCCAGCTGTTCCACATCAATCGGCAAGCGCCCAGCCACCTGCACAGCATCAGAATGAAAGAGAGGTTTAGAAATCTGATTTCTTGCTTGAATCACACGGCCCAGCTCAGCAATGGGTTGCACAGTTCCCACTTCACTTTGGCCATAAATAACCGATACCAGCACTGTATCCTCACGTAACGCACTGGCTAAATCTGCTGGATCTACCTGACCATAGCTGTTGACCGGCAACCGAGTAATTTCCCAGCCCCACTGTTCTAGTAGAGCGGCTGGTTTAGCAATGGCCGAGTGCTCCACAGCGGAGATAATCATGTGACGTGGCTTACGATATTGCTGTGCCACGCCCATGATCGCCAGGTTATTGGCTTCGGTGCCGCTGGCGGTAAATGAGATCGCATCTGCAGGCGCACCGATTAACTCCGCCACCTGCATCCGGGCTGTTTCCAGCACAGTAGCTGCCTGAGCGCCCCAGCTATGCAGACTTGATGGATTGCCCCAGCCGTTTTTCATGGCCGACTCCATCGTCGCAATCACCTCAGCCCGTGGCGGCGTCGTAGCGCTGTAGTCTAAGTAGATTTGCATAACCTGCCCTAATGCCGTCGGCTTATGATACTGCGTTAGATTTCGTCTGGTTCTTTGCCTGAAACCACCGGGGCTGTTTTACTGAGCGCTAGTTTTGGATGTTCTCCTTCTACCTGCTGACAGTTCCACTCGTTGCGGAACAATAACACTGGACGCCCATAGCTATCTTTGACCGTCACGGTATTAAACAAGCGACCTGCATCCTCTAATGCGTCCCAACCACCGGTTACCCAGCGAGCGACGCTGTAGGGCAACATGTCTACTCTCGTATCGACGTTGTACTCATTTTTTAGACGAAACTGCACCACCTCAAACTGCAGCTGTCCTACTGCTGCCAAAATCGGATCTCGCTTTGATTCATCGGCTGAATACATGATTTGAACTGCCCCTTCTTCACGCAGTTCCGTTACTCCTTTACGAAACTGCTTAAACTTAGATGGGTTTGGGTTTTTGAGATAGGCAAATAACTCAGGAGAGAAAAAGGGTATCCCCTCGTACTCCAGCTTTTTACCCTGATAAATGGTGTCGCCAATGGCAAATACCCCCGGATTATTTAGACCGATCACATCACCGGGATAGGCGGCTTCTAAAGACTCTCGCCCTTGACCAAACAACTTTTGTGGATGGGATAGCCGCACATTTTTACCTGAGCGGGCATGGTTTACCACCATATCTTTTTCAAATCTGCCAGAGCAGACGCGCACAAAGGCAACGCGATCGCGATGTCGCGGATCCATATTGGCCTGTAGCTTAAATACAAATCCAGAAAACTCTTCCCGCGTCGGTGGCACCATGCCTACCGTGCTTTCTCTTGGCCCAGGTTTAAGCGCAAAGTCCAAAAACGATTCTAAAAACAGCTCCACACCAAAGTTAGTCATGGCGCTACCAAAGAACACAGGAGTCATCTCTCCACTGTGAACCAG
>JBCDFI010000458.1:0-4713 GCA_039178155.1 Cyanobacteria bacterium P01_H01_bin.105 | reverse complement strand
TTGACAGCCGTAAATTAAAATGTCACGGCCTTTGAGCACATTGGCCCAATTTTTTAGTTGATTTGCATCACGGTTTAGATTCTCAAAGTTCAGTTGAGTGTTTCCCAGCTGTAAACAACCTGGAGAACCGTGGGACACAATATGCAAGCTGGAAACTGACTGACGTGCCGTTAACGCGGCGGTGATTTGGGCAAGACCGTCTTTTTGTGGATCTAGAACTAGCAGATCTGCAGATGATAAGTCAGCGGCCAGAAGTGGCAAATAGTCCACACCGGCATCAAGAATGACCAGGGCGTTTTGATCTGAGTAGGCAGTTGCCGATGGCGCTGAAATGGATGACGTCAGAAGCATGAAAATATGTCCTTACTAAGGTTAATTGTCAAAGTACGAATCGTTTTAGACCCGATAGATTAAACGCTTGCCAAATGTTTGATAAATCCAACACATGCCCCCTGGGGGTGCGATCGCAAAAAATCAACATTTCTGATCTCCTCAAGAGGAATCAATCCGCATGATTTTAAAGATCGAATCGCATTGATTAGGAACAATTTTCACCAACGCTTGAAAAAATATGTAGATAGGCGAGAGCAAGCTGTAATAAAGCAGCGTTAGCTCACACTGAACAACAATGGAGGATTTTTTTGAGTAATGTGTTGTGTAATGAAGTAACCATCGTCGTAAATCATTAACCCCATAGGCTGCGATCGCAAAAGGTCTTTGCCACGGGCGAAAGCGAACCATCCGAGTATGGTATCGGCTGAGCCCCACCCCTTGAAAAAGATTAAGCAAGTAACCCGAGGTCATACGTTCCCTGCCAATCACATGCTCAATTTGCATCTCTGGATTATGCCAAATTTGCCAACCTGCTTTTCTAATATAAGAGAGTGCTTCAATATCTTCTCCTTTGCCCGTCAGCTTTTTAGCCGAAACACCTGGCAAACGTGGTTTTTCAGATACATGCTCTAACCAAACCTGTCTTCGCACCACCAGGCCAGCCCCTGCTGGAAACAGCCATCGATCCAGCAGATCATAACGAAAGGATTGGCACCCGCGATCAATCACCGCCAAAAAACAAGCAATCCGCTCAAAATCTTGAGGGGGCTCAACCTCATAGGCTCCGACAATTTGACTACCATAGGCCCCGGCCCCAGGATGCTGCTTACCAAAATCGTACACCGCTTGAACCCAGGATAAATTAGGCAAATTGTCATCATCTAAGAAGGCCAGTAATTTCCCCTTAGCTGCTCGAACACCACGCCGACGAGCAAACGCCAATCCTTGCTTTGGCTCATACTCATAGTGCAATCTATCTGAAAAAACAGGTAGGCCTTGATAACCTCGAATCACCTGAGCTGTATGATCCCGGCTATTGTTATCCACAACAATAATGTCCCAAGTCACCAAGGTCGTAAACATCTGAGAGGCTAATCGCTCAAAAACATTAGGTAGACATGAGGCTCCGTTATAAGTACAGATAACAACCGTTACATCCATGAAATCCAATAGACAAGAGGGTTAGTGCAGCGCATCCAAGCCCTACAGCAAACATAAAACGTAAAATTTATCAGGTGTCGCTAGCAACAACCTTGCTGATGAACAAATCACGAACAGGTCGCCTCTGGTGGAGGCAAATGCCAATACCTTGTCAAAACTAATATTGTTGCGATCCCTTCTCAATAATCCCCACGGGTATTATCACCCTACATCTATCGTTTAAAGTCGCCGTTTTGTGAAGTTAACGTAAAGCTCTAAGGAAAATTATGTAAAGCATGTGTGAATTTCAGAGCGTACACGTGGGGTATGGAGCCCGTAAATCTATGCGATTCTCATAGTCTAAAACTTTAAATTGCTTTAATCCGCAAAGGGTCTAGCCATTCTTATTATTAATTATTTTTCAAATCAGCAACCTACAACTGTTGAGGCATCTGACTCACCAGTCATGACAAAAGCCAACGGCTATTACTGCGATCAGTCTCAGTAGCCTTCAATGGGCACTATGTCAATCATCGTTTGCAACGTTTGCAAATCTACGCAGTATTTGCCAGCGTCACAACGCTCTATTTATTGATCTTAAGAAAGTCTCTAGAATATATAGAGAACATATCGGTGAGACTGCTGACTTAAATCTATAGTGAGCATTGAAACTGTCTTCTCAATCAGCTTCAGTGCGCATGTAGTCAGCAATTAAAAGGTTAAAATATTCCAGTTATCCTAATATCCAAGAGATTCAGATTTTTTACTGCAGTTCATCCCTATAAAACCGTTCATAGCATATTCTGGTAATTAAGAGAAAAGACATGCTGTCAAACATTATAAATTGCTGAAATCCTGCTTCCATGGGGTAAAAACTACTTGTAAACAAGGAAAATTCGCTTGATTTGACCAAATTAAACTTGTAAAATCCAAGCACCTAAGCAACAAGCATTTTAGTTTGTTGTCATTCTTTTTTAACAGGTGTAGTGTGAGAATTTTGAACTTCAAATCCGTTAACTTCTTTTGTCTTCTTGCTGGATTGGGAACAGCAGTATTTTCGCTGGATGCCAGAGCAGAGCAGCTAACAATAAGCGATAACAGTGTGGTTGATCATATGACTGCCATAGAAGTCATCGATACATCGTCCACAACGCTTCAAAACGATCAGCAGTCTAAGTACAAAGCTAGCCCATCCGTAGCAGACTTACTGGAGTCTCATTCCTCCCTCGCAACAGATATTGCCTTTGACACCCCCATAAACACGCTTCCTCAGCTATCATTTCGAGCCAATAGCGACTCGATCAGCGACGGCAGATTGTTAGCAGATAGCGGAGCACCCGACTTTGGAGAGACCATTTACTGGTCTCCATCTCGGCCTGATAGCCATGCGCCCATAAGTATCATGGGCGATCACACCCACGAAGCGGGCGAATTTATGTTCTCGTATCGCTACATGACCATGGAAATGGACGGTAATCGCGAGGGGACAGACTCAGTGAGCACGGCAGATGTGCTGCAAGACTTCATGGTTACCCCCACCCAAATGGACATGGAAATGCACATGCTGGGCGGGATGTATGCACCAACAGACGAGCTGACACTGATGGTTATGGTGCCCTACATCACCAAAGAAATGGACCATGTCACTCGCAATGGGATGCGATTTACAACAAATTCCGAAGGTCTTGGTGATATCAGCTTTGGTGGACTTTATAAGGTATTAGATCAAAATCGGCAGCGGGTACATCTGAATCTGGGCCTGAGTGTCCCCACGGGTTCAATTGAAGAGCGTGATGCTACACCGATGGGGCCGGACCAGATTCTGCCTTACCCAATGCAAATTGGCTCTGGCACCTTTGATTTTAGCCCTGGTGTGACTTATTTAGGACAAGCAGGCCGATGGTCTTGGGGCAGTCAGGTCCTGGGCAAAATTCGCGTGGGCGAAAACGATAACGATTACAGACTGGGAAACCAGCTTACGGTAGATGCTTGGGGCGCACGTAGTTGGACAGATTGGTTCAGTACGTCACTGCGTTTGGGCGGACGCACCTGGGGCAATATCAGCGGCGCAGACGATCGGCTCAACCCAGCTGTGATCCCCACCGCAGACCCAGACCTGCGAGCAGGCACCCAAGTAGATTTGGGGTTGGGGCTGAACTTTTATGCACCAGAAGGGGCTCTGCAAGGGGCGCGGCTAGCTGCAGAATTTAACTTGCCTCTGTATCGCAACCTTTCTGGACCTCAGCTGGAAACCGACTTTAGCGCAACAGTGGGTATTCAAGCAGTGTTCTAAGTTAGAAATATCTGCAACAGCTGCCCAAAAACAGCAGCGTCATGCCTGCCCCGGCCCCTACAAGAGGAATTTTGAGCAGGGCCGGTAATGGCAGCAACAAATGTGGCCAGGTTGATGGCCAGAGACCGTCTAGCCCAACACTGGGATACTCTACTGCCAATGCCTAGGCCACAATCGTTTGAAATGCCCAGCCACTAGCGCTTTTGACGTTAATCTTGCCGATGCCTGAGGAGTTATTGGGAAGAATTTGCATTAAGCCATCGACTGTGGTAAATTTACGGACAATAGGGGATGAAGTTCTTTCGAACTTGGTAATTATTATTTGTTGACTACATAGCAGTTCTTCAAGTCGATAACGATTTTATTCTTTGGAGATTTCTAAGCGATGTCTTTTTTGCTTAAGCAAGGGGTTCTGATTGGGTTAGTGCTAGGTTTAGCGGTGCCAACTCGGGCTGAAGCGATTGAATTTAAGTTTGACTGGACAGGGCAGATTGCTGGATTTCAGGTGTCGGGAGACTTTGGCTATGATGAGACCCAGAGCTATACAGGCGGTATTGTTAGTACCGCTGATTTAGATTTTCTCAACGTGTCTTTCTTTGCCCCCGATGGCACGTTGTTACGCACCTACAGCGACAACCACCTCGACCCCGGCGTTAACTTTAACTTTGACACTAATACTCAAGAGCTTTTGCAGGCAGGGAGCTATAACGAACCCGATGGCATTAATCTAGGTGCTCCTAATTTTGATCGTGAAAGCGGCAATGACCCTAGTCTAGCTAACGGCTTGAGCTTTTGGTCAAAGCCACCCCGCAGCAGCACGCCTCACCTACACCTTGATGATTGGGCCGACGAGTTTGGCTTCCCAGTGGCCTTCTCTACGCACCAAGGGATTGCTTTTCCTCCTTTTACCACTCAGGAGCTGATTGATACTGGTCGAGTAGGTGCTG
>JBCDFI010000457.1:0-4717 GCA_039178155.1 Cyanobacteria bacterium P01_H01_bin.105 | reverse complement strand
GCTATTCAGATAGCTCTCGCACCTGGACTTTCTCTTTTCCAACCGGGTTGAGCAATTACCTTTTGCTAGATGACATCCTCGACAGGAGAAGCTTTTCAGCACAGCTTTATGTCCGTATATTGGAATTTTAAATTGCTGATCAGACTATTCGTTCCCACGCTCTACACCGCTCGTTGTTGAGTTTTTTCTCCGATTGACCCTGGGTCGCAAGCTAAACCAATGGTTTCCCCAATGGTTCAAACCATTTGTCTTTGATCTCGTTTTAGATTCAGATCTCTCCTATACTGAGGTACTCCATCTGAGCCAAGGCTGGATCAACAAGGTCAAACGTTCGATGGATGCATCCGCCTAATCTCTTTTACAAATACTGTGCAATCTTAATTGCACTCTCTTCCCTCACCATGCTTAAAAAGCAAAGGCAGAAAAATTCATGCAACCTTGAATAAAATTTATGGATTTTTCACATAAAGCATCCTGAACTAGATTGTGAATTTTGACAGGTTCGTTATAAATAAGAGGTGATTCGTCAAAAAATCTTGATTTGATATCAAGGTGCAGATGTATATCCAAGTAATGTGTTTTAGAGCTGTGTTGAGGCAATAATTATATAATGCGGAAACAACTACTAGTCACAGGTATAGCCATATCGTCCTGTCTGATCCCGCTCAAAGCACAGGCTGTTTCATTTACCGGGTTAAATATTTTTGGCGATAGTCTGTCTGACTCAGGAAATCTGTTCAATCTAACCGATACGTTACTGACGCCTCTGGGTATTCCGGCCTTGCCGCCACCACCTTATGCACAAGTTAATTCCAATGGTCCTATTTGGGTTGATAACCTAGGCGAAGCACTCGGTCTATCCCCAACGCTAGCAACAGACCTCTTGCTTGATCCCACTACTTCACCACCAACCGAGGGTATCAACTTCGCGTTTGCTGGCGCGCTGTCTTCAGATTCTCATGTTCTCGATGATGATCTTCCCTTCCTTGAAGATTTTCTTCCGGGATTTCAGGATCAAATCGACGCTTTTACAAATCTCTCGGCTACCCTTCCCGCTGACCCCGAGGCTCTCTACGTTGTTTGGATCGGGGCCAATGATTACAATGATGCTCTGTCTGCTCCAGCCTCCCCAGGAGGGTCGCCGATAGAACAGCTGCCTAATACTGTAACCAACAACATTATTAGCGGACTTGAGCAGTTGAGCAGCCTCGGGGCTAAAGAGTTTTTGGTCGTTAATTTGCCCCCAATCGGTGAAGCCCCCTTTGCTGATTTTTTAGAGGCTCAAACTCAGCAAGATGTGCCCACGCTGTTTAATCAGTTATCGTCAGCCCATAATGACCTGTTGTCAGCCAAACTTAATGTCTTTGGTCAACGTCAGCCCGATGTAAATATCACCACCTTTGATATCAACACATTATTTACTGACATTCTGTCAGATCCGATGTCATTTGGTCTGACCAATGTTACCGAGTCTTGTCTGACTAACTTTGAACCTGTATTTCAGTTTGACGGAGTATGTCAGAACCCCAACGAATTTTTGTTTTGGGATGATACTCACCCCACGACAGCGGCTTATCAGATTGTGAGTGACTTTGCTCTAGCTGCCTTAAACAATGGGGATACAACTACTAAAAGCGTACCGGAACCCGGAGCACTTAAATCTCTCTTTATCATGGGCCTGACGGGGTCTGGCCTACTCTTAGCCAAACGGAAACGAGCCAGGAGACTCGGGAAACCAGACTTGGGAATGAAAGTTTAAGGCTGGGCTCAGCCATGGACTTTTCCATCAGGCATGGTTGTGCCGAGCAGCTTCGCTCCGGCTAAGTTAGCACTACTAAGCTCAGCTTTAAACAGAATTGCACTGGTTAGATTGGCCTCTCCCAAATTAGTACGTCCCAGGTAAGCATTGGTCAGATCAGCCTGGGTCAGATCAGCACCGCTCAAGTTAGCGCGACTGAGATCAGAGCGCAGCAATCGTGCATCGGCCATGGCAATTTGGAAAAGCTGGGCACCACAAAGCTTGGTATCGGTAAGATTCACTCCCTTTAAATCAGCTCCGGTAAAATCACAGCCAGCCAGATTAGCGCGTTGGGCGCGGGTTCGGGTCAAATTGGCATAGCGCAAATTAGCCCCCTCTAGCTGAGCATCTGCTAGCGATGCTCCTTTGAGATTGGCACCGTTGAGATTCGCATTGCGTAGATCAGCATCTTTGAGAAAGGCTTCACTCAGATTGGCACCGCTTAGATCTACATTTGCTAAATCGGCTCCCTTGAGGTTTGCCCCTCGCAGATCTACCTGACGGAGGTGGGCACCACGCAAAATGGTTTGTTCACTACGCAGTTCTTGACGCAGGTTGGCACCCCGTAAACAAGCCCCAGTTAAATTGGCACCGCTGAGGTCGGCATTACGCAGGTCGGCATCGGCTAAATTGACATCAAACAGATCGGCAAGGGTTAAATCTGCACCCCGCAGGTCCGCTCCCTGCAGACTAGCTCCATGCAAGTTAGCATCGCTTAAATTGGTATAGATCAAATTCGCCTGATTTAAGTTGACGCCGCTGAGGTTGGCATGGCTCAAATTTGCCTGCTGCAGATTTACCCGGCTTAAATAGGAAAACATCAGATCGGTGCGCTCTAGGTCGGCTTTAGAAAAGTTAGCGCCGATCAAGTCTGATTTTGCCAGCTGTAGCCCCGCTAAACACAATCCCGTAAAGTCTTTTTGACCACTGTTGTAACAGGCTAGTAGTTCTTCAGCACTATCCATAGGATGCAGGCCTCATTGATGTGACAGCAGAAACAATAGCTCGGCCATTATCTGCGGGAGTGGCTACCTTACTAGGTTCGGCATAGTAAGGCTTAATTGCATTCAAAATCGCAGTTACTACTGGCTCATTTTCATCAACATCTTCGAGACAATGCACGATAATAGAAAGCTTACTCTCTAGATCTTGAAAAGAGGGACAGTAGTTAAACACTTCACGTAAAAAGTCTTCTAAGGTTTTGCTACGCAGCAGTGACCACTCTTGAGAACTACCGGCAAACGGGCTGTAGAGAGTCGAATGCAGCAAAATTTTAGCCCGCAGCGGGTTGCAATATTTGATGATATCGAGCCTCAGCTCAAACAGATCGGCTCGATCTTTAACCTGGGCAATATCGCCCATGGACGGACCTTCTAGAGACTTGGCTGAGAAGGCAACGGTATTTTCAGGATGAATGCCCACTGGCAGATCCCCAAAACAGGTTTCTGGACTGTCGGTGTCGTTAGCATTGGGAAACCCCGGCGTCGACATGGGAATAAGCTCAGTCTGGGCGCTGTATAGGGGATGAAATGCCTTAAAAATAGAGTTGACGATTTTAGTATATTTCGCCTTGCGGTTGAGATGATGCAGTAAATGCCGCAGCCGATATTTGAGGTCGTTGGGCGTTGGGGTAAGCTGATAAAGTTGCTTGACCAAAATTGCAGTATCGGCCTGTTCAATTTTTTGAATATCCGTTTCCCAAACCTTATGGCAAAGACAGTAAAGTACTTTTTTGATGCGGATGATCTGGGCATCATGCTCTAAATCGTCGGCAACTTGCTGATAGCGATTTTTAGACTCTTCTGCAATCTCGTCTACCGTACTCTTGACATCTTCGGTCTCGGCAGGCAGAAGGTTTGCTGCGCGATCGATATACAGAGGTGTCAGTGATTGCAAAACCACCTCAGCTACATCGGAATAAACTTCCTTGTGATTGAGGGTGGCGACAATACGGTAAAGGCTAGCACGGCAGTGTTCTACCGACGGATTTCGCTGCATTAGGGCTTCGAGCAAATGCTGTAGCGAAAACTGATCAAGGACAGTAGTGTCGTTTTCCCATAGGTTTTGACAGGTGCCAAAGATTAGCTTTTTGATGCGCAGGTGATCCGCATGGTCGCCAAGAGTTTGGAGTGCCTGCTCCAAAGGACTATCAAAGGCATAACCTTCGTACCCCTCAGCAAAAAAGGGTCGGGTCATTTCGATATCGGCCACATCTAGCTCGACCGCTGGTCGCAGCTGATAGGCAGGAACCGATTCATGAATATTTTTTAGATTTAGCGGCCCTAGAAAAGTAGCATCTAGATCTAAGCGGCTTTTGACAACGTCATACACTACTTGGGAAACACAGATTTCACCAGGCGCTGCAAAACTTTCTAGTCTGGCCGCAATATTGACGCCATTGCCCATAACATCTGAATCGTTAATGTATACATCGCCCAGATGTATACCAATGCGATGGTCAAAACTATCTCGCTTGCTATCGCCACGCAGCTTTTTTTGAATATTCAGCGCGCAGGCAACGGCCTGCGCTGCACTAAAAAAGCACATCAATAGGCCATCGCCAGTTGATTTGAGGACCTGTCCTTTAAACACATTGCAGAGTCCGGAAATCTGCTTGAGATCCCGATTAATGATTGCTAATGCCCGTTCTTCATCAGCGGACATCTGGGCACTAAAACCAACAGCGTCAGTTACCACAATTGCGGCAAGGACTCGCTGCTGATTTTGAAGCGATGGCTGCGCTCCTTCCATAGAAAACCTGTCTGACAAGACTACCTGATATTAAGATTACCCTGGGCACATAGGGTCTTCCGCACATCATGAAGTAATGAATACGGAATTTGGGGAAGAATTTACCGAGCCTTTTTATATCGTCGTATTAAAATCCGTAATTACCGACAGAGTATCACCCTATCTACT
>JBCDFI010000456.1:0-4725 GCA_039178155.1 Cyanobacteria bacterium P01_H01_bin.105 | reverse complement strand
GGAGAAATTTTTTCGGTTGCGGTCACAATGTTTGTCATTGTCATGGTGGGCCTTGGCGTTGGCTTTTTAATGCTGAAGCTTCAGGGGGCTGAAGAGTAATCGTTTGATTTTCGTAGCTTGATAGGTGCTTTTCTGAGGGCTAGTGCTCTGATTTTAATAATTTCAACCAGCTAAATCGGCCCTTACTCAATTCACCTGAATTATTTAAAAAGCAGCGGAATTAGCCATACAGAAAGGCTTTCGCTGCTTTTTAATATTTGATTCCCTATTTTCTAACGCTGCGACGTCTGTTAAGCTGAGTAAAGTGTTAAGTTTTGTTTAGAGTCCTCCATGAGCATACTGGTGGTTGGTGCAACGGGTACGCTGGGTCGCCAGATCGTGCGTAATGCGTTAGATGAGGGGTTTGACGTTAAATGCCTGGTGCGTAACTTCCAAAAGGCTGCATTTCTCCGAGAATGGGGAGCACAGCTGGTTCAGGCTAATATCTGTGGTCCGAAATCGTTGCCTCCGTGTTTTGAAGACGTCACGGCTGTCATTGATGCTGCCACATCTCGGCCGCAGGACTCTGCCTATGATGTGGACTGGCAGGGCAAGGTGAACTTAATCAAGGCAGCCCTAGATGCCAACGTGGAGCGATATGTATTTATCTCGATTCTCAACTGTGAGAAGTATCCCCATGTGCCGCTGATGGATATTAAGCACTGTACAGAAAAGTTTTTAGAAGAGTCGGGGATAAACTACACAATTTTGAGACCCTGTGGCTTTCTACAAGGCTTAGTAGGGCAGTATGCAATTCCGATTTTGGAGAAGCAAGCTATTTGGGTGATGGGAGAGGCTGCCCCGATCGCCTATATGAATACCCAGGACATCGCACGGTTTGCTATTCGAGCCTTGCAGGTGCCCGAGACCAATAAGCGTTCCTTCCCTCTGGCGGGAACACGAGCTTGGGGTGGCTACGAGCTTGTCAGACTATGTGAGCGTCTTTCTGGCGAAGAAGCCAAGGTTTCGACCATGTCCCTAGGTCTACTGCGCGGTGTACGTGGTTTTGCTAATTTCTTCCAATGGGGATGGCAGTTCGCCGACCGCTTGGCCTTTGCTGAGGTAAGTGCAGGCAGTGAGCCCTTAGATGCTGAAATGGATGATGTCTACAGCACCTTTGATTTGGATAAATCCGAGACTACCACAGTAGAAGAGTACCTAGGGGAGTACTTTAACCGCATCCTCAAAAAGCTTAAGGAACTGGACTTTGAAAGCGGGCGTGAAAGTAAGAAGAAGCTGCCGTTCTAGCAACTGCACCTATCTATATAGCTGATTTAATACCGTTTCAGCTTGCTTACACAATTGGATAGTCAGCCGTTTCAATGGGTAGAAAAACCATCCAAGTAACTCCCTGGTTAGAGCGTTCTCTAACAGTTAGCTTGGCCCCTAAAGCCGCGAACAGCGCCTTAGTTGTCTGTAAGTTTAGGCTTAAGCCACCAGTGTCGGGTTGAAACATAAGCAATTTACCCAAAGCTTTGACAGTAGGGCGATTTTGATTGCAGATGGAATCCACATCAGCTTGAAATTCAAGCTTGAGCTGATCGCCAGCAGCCATCACATGCAGCTGAATCTGTCCCTTGGGGGCGACGGAATGAGTAAATAGTTCTACTAGTCCGGTAAGCACCTGCTGTAGAAGCGCAGGGTCGCTAGCCACCATGGGCAGATCGCGAGGCAGTTTGACATCAAGGGATAAATTACGTCGAGTGGCGGCTTGCTCCCATTTGGGAATGACGGACTGAATAATTTCACTGAGCGCCGTTGCGGTTAGTGATGAACGTGGTCTTTTTTGGGTGGCGGCTTCTAGCTCAACCGCCTTAAAAATAAGATTAAAGCGGTCAATTTGCTGGGTGCAGGCACTGTCAATTTGCTGTAGCCGCTGCTTTGCCTTGTCTACCAAATCTTTACGACGAATCAGAGAGCGGGTTAATGTCCGAATGGTCGTCAGAGGTGTACAGATCTCATGAACCATAGCCTTGAGCAGTTCTGTATCTAGGCCATGGGATTCATTAGCACCCGCCTCACCGGGTACCGAGACGATGCGTTCGATCACTGGATTGGGCTTGGGAGTCGGCAACGAGGACAGCATCCATCGGCTAAACTGGCTGACAATCCGATAATCCGGCGCTGTGGGAGCAAACTTTTCGACCAGTGGGTCGAGAAAGTCTAGCTGTTTCTGGGTGGTCAGAAAAATTCGCGATCGCAGCAACTGCCACACCTGATTGATCACCTCAGGGGTAAACGAAAATTGAAACCGCAGATCATTATCCGCATCACGACCCAGCACAAGAACAACGCTAAACCGCTCGGTTAGCAATAAACAAAATCGCTCACCGGCTAAGGGATCTCCATCAATCAGTGGCAAAATTCGAGCAGCGGCTGTGTCTGCTGAGGGTTGTTCATCAGCGGGCATCAATTGGGAGAATGCCTGAGATAGCTGATCTAACGGTGGCGGTATAAATACCCAATTAGATAGCTGAATAGTTAAAGCTGGCTCATCTAGTACCGGGAACGGCCCACTGAGCAACAAGCCTGCCGGTAGTTGGCGCTTAGGTTTAAAGAACTTTGATGATCGGCGAGATTTCTGCTTTTTTTTAACCGTGTCAGGTAACGTCTGTTGTAACAAATGCCTGAGGGATAAAATGGCACTCTGCCATTCCATTTCAGCCCGTTCTGCTTGCTCCTGGTGGCGAATTTTCCTGACATTGATTGAATTTAGATCTTCCCAATTCGCCGGTTCTGCCCCTAGCTCTCCTAAGGCCACCAAACTACTAATTGTGGGTAAAAATTTTTCCACCACTGGCCCCTTAGATGCATATAGTCTGTGCTATCACGTATCAGCTGGTCGTAGCTGATGCGAACAACACAGTCTATTTAGAGACTACTGGCAAGATTCCCCCTATGACTATGGCGTAGAACCGAACGTTGATAGCGGGTTATGAAAAGAATTCTGAGGGTATTAAACGTCGACATCAGACTTGATAAGCCATAAACCTGCATGGATAGTGGCTTATCAAGCGGTAATCGTTAATTTCAGCCAGAGGATACTAGCCGAACCACATTGAAGGAATTAAGGTTTCTGGAGTAGGAGCAGCGGGACGAGTCAGCACCTTTTGAATACCTTGGTATACTAGCTGACGAATTTGGCGATGCTGCTCAGTAGAGTAACAATTCCTCGGTAGATCTAGGGAGCATTCACTATCAGTTACGGTCATATAGCGAGCAGGCAAACGACTCAACACAAACGTGGCCAACCGATCGCGCGCATCAGAACTGGTAAAGGTTTCTCCATACGAGCTAGAAGCACCATTAGCTAACACATCATCAATGATTTCGTTGACAACTGGTAGCGCAATGTTGATGAGAGTGTTGGCCATGATGAGGATCTCCGAATAGTTGAATATGTGTGTGAATAAGGTTTAGTAGCACTCGATCTCAGTTAGTAGGTTTGACAAGAAATTTCAAAATCACATTATTTCCAATCACTTTTACTAGGTCAAAAGCAGGTCAAAAACCAAAGATCGAAGTTAGTGAAGCAGCATGGATCTCAATCCATAATCTATTCAAACCTAGAGTAGGGATCGCCCTTCAACAGACGATCCCCAACCTGAGTCAATGCTATTTTTTCCTACTCTGAATCAAGGATGTACCATCTTTAACAAAGACTAAATATTTGCCTAAAAATTAAATTTAGAGCCGTAAAAAAATAACTATCGTTAACAGCTATTGCAATATTTTTTTACCTTGTCGTCATTTTGTTTCAATTGTAGATAGAGCACCTAGAACTATGCAGCTGTTGATTTGCCCTGGTTATCATTCTGCTGATTTGACCCATGATTTTTTACAATCCCTGTTGAAAGTGGTCCAGCCAGAGCGCCTATGGATACTCCCCATGGGGCCTATTCCTGGGGCTGGTTTACCTTGGTTACTCAACACTGAGTCAGCTCCTCACAAAAATCAGGTCTTACACGTTATTGGATTTAGCGCTGGTGTAGTAGCGGCTTATCCACTGGTGATGGCGTGGCAAGGGATAGGCGGTACTAGTCGCTTGATAGCATTGGATGGATGGGGGATGCCGTTACTAGGTATGCAGGCGCTTTATCGCATGAGTCACGATCGATGGACCCATGACACGACCTATTTCCCTGCAGCCTGCGAGAGTGAAGGATACTTTTATGCTGAGCCTGCGGTTGAGCATTTAAAGCTTTGGCAGTCGCCCCAAATCACTAAGGGTATCGGTGCCATAGGCACAGCACCCCAGCCGATGACAGCACTAGAGTTTATCGGTGCCGTTGTGAAACTAGGTTGTCCTTAACTTTGTTATCAGGTGTTGACGTAGATCGAGGTCGAGATGACACCACGGTGAAATGGGTGGGAACCTTGACATCAGGCCTTCTGGTGAATAATTTGGTTTTCTTTTAATGACATTTACCACAGAAGACTGCAGCTGTTTTATTGCTTTGGGATAGCAAAGGGCTAAGACAAACCCGTTTTTCTATGAAATTTGTCTAATCCTTGGAATCGTGATTGTAAAATAGACAACCATCGGTAGTTTTCCTTCCACAGCATTTTTCCTAACTAACGCCCTTTCGACCGCCCTTCAAAACTATGACTTCAACGTCCGTCAAGCCCTCTGTTAAAGCAAAATCAGTCACTCAGCAGACCGGTGCTTTTGCTCTAATTGATAGC
>JBCDFI010000455.1:0-4726 GCA_039178155.1 Cyanobacteria bacterium P01_H01_bin.105 | reverse complement strand
TCGCGCTAGATCATTACAAGTGCTAAAAAGTCTGGCGCGTAAGTATCCGAACTATGCAGATGTACGTGCTGCTTTGACGGTCGCTCTATGGGAGACAGGTAACTGGGGAGAAGCCGAAAGTCAGTGGGCGGCAGCAAGGGGGCTGGACAAACGCTACGCCGATATTAACTGGGTCAAAACTATACGACGTTGGCCTCCATCGCTGGTCACGGGTCTCGATCATTTCTTAAAGCTCTAAGGTTCTCGCTACTACCAGGGGGCTTGGTATCCGATGGTAGTAGCCGTTTGGTTGAGCCATTCGTTATGTCTGGGTCACGATCGGTCCGAAAAGCTTGAATACTGCTTGTAGCTAATCTTTTAGTTCTAATAGTTCACCAATGGACTGGATGGTTCAATTTTTTGTTCTATGTGTCTCTGCCGATTATGGTCGATGATGTAAATACTGTGTATTCTACCTCTCCCAAAAATTAGTTTTAATAGGCTGCTGTCGGCTAACGTCCCAATTTAAATGTGCTGTTTGGTGTCTAGTGCAGATACCTCCATCGCAGATTTTAATTTTAATGTTGAGTGATAGCTGCAACGATTGAGACATCAGGGTTAGTCAAAAATTGATGGGTGTTGTCGCTGATTGCACTTCTCTTATTCCTGGGCATTCTATGTACCACAGGCTTTTTAATCAACAATCATCTCAGCTAAGGACACCGTTTCCTATCTGGCAAGTTTCAGTGTGCGATCAGCCGAGGTGGTCTCAGTCGTGGAATACATTTTCAGCCTCTATTGAGCAATTTCATCAAACCCTCGAACCTGCCTCAAGGATGGCCCGTTTCCCTGATCCTGAAAATACTCTGGGTAATATTCAGCAGCTACAGCTGCAGCTACATCAACAAGTTTATCTGCGAGAAACGATTCAACGTATCCGACGAGGTATAGCCCTTAAAGATATTTATAAGATCATTGTGCAGTCGCTGATGGACTTTTTTCAAGCAGATTGGATATTTCTCTTAGAGAACGGTCCAAGCTGTTGGCATGCTGTAGAGCCATCTTTCCCGTCAACCAGTACGAGCAGTCATGCACTCAATGACTATCTTGGATTGGAGAGTGTAGTGACTAAGTTAGAAAAGCCTTTTCCAATTACTGTGAACGAACAATTGGTGAGGCAGTTACCAGTCGATCAACAGTGGTTGAGCCAATTTCCGGGATCTTGGCTATTGGGGCCGATTCATCTGCCCCGAGCCCATCATGGACACATCGTCGACAAGCCTTGGGGGGTAGTGGCAATGGGACGTCAAGATAGGGCTAATATTTGGACTACAGATGAGCTGGCGCAGGCAAAGATTCTAATAGATGAAATTGCGATCGCGCTACACCATGGTTTTTTGTATGAGCAATTGCGACAAGACAATCAGGCTTTGCAGGCCTTAGCTCTGACCGATAGTCTTACCGGTCTGGCTAATCGACGACGGTTTGATCGCTATTTCGATGCTGAATGGCATCGACTTGCCCGAGAGCAACAACCCCTAACGCTAATTTTATGTGACATCGACTATTTCAAGCGGTACAACGACTATTATGGGCATCCAACCGGCGATGGTTGCTTAACTCAAGTAGGCAACGTCTTGACGAGCTGTATTCGTCGCCCTGCCGATTTGGTCGCTCGCTACGGTGGCGAAGAATTTGCAGTAGTACTGCCCAATACCGATACGGAAGGAGGTCACAGTGTGGCCCTCGCTATTCAGAAGCAGCTGGCTAATGTAGGTATTCCCCACTTCACCTCTAGTGTTGCCGCTGCTGTTACCGTAACCATGGGCGTTGCCACGGTTATTCCTAGGCCTCAGCTAGTACCCCAGAACTTGCTTCAAGCAGCAGACTTAGCGCTCTATCATGCGAAGCAGCAAGGTCGCGATCGCATCTATGTTCACGCCCATTACTGCGTACATGGGGATGACCAATCCGAAAAAATGAGTTTGGAACTCACTAATCAAGATATGAGCCCATCAGATATCCAATCTGTTGAGCCTCAGGCCGGAGGGCATCTTTAAACCTAAGAGTATCTATTGATAGTTAACAATACGAGCAAAGCTATCCGGCTCTAAGCTAGCACCACCTACCAAAGCACCATCAATGTCAGGTTGAGCCATCAGCTCGTCTACATTAGCTGGTTTGACCGAACCACCATACTGAATAGGTACATTCTTATTGGCTAACTGAGAGCGAATGAGCCAGCAGACACGATTAGCTTCTTCTGATGCGCAGGTATCTCCGGTGCCAATTGACCAGATCGGTTCATAGGCAATAATCAATTTGCTTTGATCGACACCCGCTAATCCCTTTTTAATCTGGTTGACCACGTGGGTTTCTGTTTCACCCGCGTCGCGTTGTTGCTTTGTTTCGCCAACACAGAGAATCGGCGTAAGTCCATTGGCCTGGGCTGCTTTCAGACGTAGATTAACGGTTTCATCCGTATCTCCAAAATACTGACGTCGCTCACTATGGCCAACCACCACATAGCGCACACCAATCTCTGTGAGCATTTCTCCGGCGATTTCTCCGGTGTATGCCCCTGATGACTCCCAATGTACATTCTGAGCACCCACCATTACCCGTGAACCATGGAGTGTTTTAGACAGTGTACTCAGGGCCGTAAAGGGAGAACACAGAATAACTTCTCGATGCTCAGGTGTGGTCTCTAGCTGGGGCAAAAAACCATTCAAAAACATCAGGCTATCTGCCTGAGTTTTATGCATCTTCCAATTACCAGCGATAACAATTCTTCGCACGGATGTTTAATTTCGCTCTCGATATTGCACCCAGCATCCTACCGAGAAACCTGAACCCAGTGCAAATCGGGTCTAATGGATCGAAAGAATAGGATACGGAGCCTGTAAATACTGATTAGGCACGACAGACATCTGTCGTGCCTATATTGACGGTTTTTGTAAGTTTCTAAGCGCGCTTAATCTGATTCGGGGGCGGCCCCAGCAGCTTCACGGGCTTTGGCGGCTTCATCTGGATGAATATTCAGCCGCGTCAGATTGACACGACCACGACCGTCAATTTCTCGAATCTTAATCAGCACTTCTTCTCCCAGAGTGACTTCATCTTCGACCTTATTGACGCGGTAGTCTGCAAGCTGCGAGATGTGAATCATCCCTTCTTTGCCAGGGCGATACTCGACAAAAGCGCCGATGGGGATAATGCGGGTGACTTTGCCCACATAAACATCACCAGCCGATGGCTTGAAGGTAATCCCTTCAATAATTGCCTGGGCCCGTTCAGCGGCTGCACCATCCACTGAGGACACGGTAATGGTGCCATCGTCTGCAATATCAACTTTGGCACCAGTTTCATCGGTAATGCTCTTGATTTGCTTACCACCAGGTCCGATCACCATGCCGATCATCTCTGGATTGATCTTAAAGCTGATGAGTCTGGGGGCGTAGGGGGATAGCTCAGTACGCGGTGCATTGATTGCTTCTAGCATCTTGGAAAGGATATGCAATCTAGCTGGTTTAGCTTGATTGATGGCCTCAGCGATTGTTTCCATCGATAGCCCCGTAATCTTCATATCCATCTGTAGGGCGGTGATGCCACTATCGGTACCGGCTACCTTGAAGTCCATATCGCCGAGAAAGTCTTCGATACCCTGGATGTCGGTCAAGATGCGTACTTCGTCGCCTTCTTTGATTAAACCCATGGCCGCACCGCTAACGGGTTTGGATAAGGGCACACCTGCATCCATAAGCGATAGAGTTGAGCCACAGACCGATCCCATTGATGTAGAACCGTTGGAGGATAAAACCTCAGATACTACCCGAATCACATAGGGGAAGTCTGCCATAGGTGGCAGCACAGGCAGTAATGCTCGTTCTGCTAAGGCTCCGTGGCCAATCTCGCGACGTCCCGGTGAGCGCATAGGTCGAGTCTCCCCGACAGAGTAAGGAGGGAAATTATAGTGGTGCAGATAGCGTTTCTCGTCGTCTGGATGTAGATCATCGGTCATCTGGGCATCTCCTGGAGTTCCCAATGTGACGACAGACATCACCTGTGTCAGGCCCCGACGGAAAAGACCAGTACCATGAACACGGCTAGGCAGAACCTTGGTACGACAGCTAATGGGTCTCACTTCGTCGAGTTTACGACCATCAACGCGAACGCTTTCGTCTAAAATTTGGGCCCGCATCAGTTTTTTAGTCAATGCTTTATACGCATTGCCAAAGGCCTTCCCATTTTCAGCGACAGCCATGCTGATCGGACTATCGCTATCGAGTTCAGCGATCTGGTCGCTAATCTCGGCTTTGATGGCATCAAGCTCGACGTCGCGTTCAGGCTTAGTGAGTTCAAACTTCTTCAAGACATCTTTGACGCCAGCGGTGGCTTTGTCTGCCAGAAAGTCTGCTAGGGTAGGGTCTGCTTCGGGGGTAGGCAGAATAACAGGTTCAATACCCAGCTCCGTCATTATGTCTTTCTGCGCTTGGATGATATCGCGAACGACCTCATAGCCAAAGTCGATTGCCTCAATAACATCCTGCTCGGGTAGCTGGTTGGCTCCGGCTTCAACCATGATGACGCCATCTGGAGATCCAGCAACGATGAGATCTAAATCACCATTCTCAATTTCTTTGTAGGTGGGGTTAATGATAAAGTCATCACCGATCAAACCCACTCGTACTGTTGCCATAGGCCCGTAAAACGGAATTTTGGCCAGTAAAGTCGCAATGGATGCTCC
>JBCDFI010000454.1:0-4736 GCA_039178155.1 Cyanobacteria bacterium P01_H01_bin.105 | reverse complement strand
TCCAGATACTCTGTAAGAGTTAAGTAATTTAAACTTTGCAATCAAGAGACATAGTGGCAAATTTAGGTTCGGTAGCGTTAGAGCAAAGCTATCGAACCTGAATTATTGTCTGCAATCTTACCTGACTAATTAGGCTATGGCCCATCTGATATTGTTAAAAACAGTAAAGATTTTCCCTGGCTAAGAGAATTATCAGCATACTGACTGCGATCGCTAATTTCTTTAGCGCTCCACTTAGAGTACAGTTCTTGACATAGCGACTGCTACTGAGTGTCAAGCATGGACTTAAGATGCTTATTAATAGAAGAGTTCAGTAAAGCTCCAGCAAGAGCCTGTAGCCTTATCATCATCCCAGGCCTTGTAAGGTATTAGATCGACTTTGAGAAAGTCGCCAATTAACCCAGCGACAGTATTCGATAGTGCAGCCCAATGCGATGGAGTGAGCTGCATTGTCTTATTGAAGCATGTTTTGAAGTAAGGACAAAATATCCTGTCCTTATTGAAGGAATTAGAAAGTTAGAGAGTCATCCTAATGCTTTATCCAACTTTTCAGACAACAGTACACATGTCTTTGTGGGTTCAGGATTGCTAATCAGGTCTTTACACAGGCCATAGGGAAAGGGTTTCGAAGTACTGGTCGGATGTTGGCTCCTACCTCAATCAACTTACTCACCTTCAATGCAACGTTTTACGGACAGGTATTGGCTTCAAAATCAGATGAAGATTATATAAACATCTATAGTGATAATAGATCCGAATATGCTACATACGTAAGATTACTGCATGGCATAAAAAAGTCATGTGGATTCTAGTGACACTCCTATAGAGGAGGAGAAAGACTGTTCTAGCTAAAGAGTTGTTATATCGCTTGATGACATAGACAGCTGGCTTACAAAAATTGTTAGAAGGATAAAAGTATCTTATTCATCTAACTTTCTAGGCTAGGTACTAGTCAATGAAATGGACTTGCAATATCCGTGACTCAGCTGACAGTCATGCAGAATGCTATGCATCGGGGCTAGCTCGAATGCAGGGGACGTTACTTATCTATACAAGGCTAATCGTTAACAATCAGGAGAGTTTAGTTAAGCACATAGGATTTAGAGGAAAAGATGATTTTTGGTTGCTAATCACCTTTTCTGCCTGCGATTAAACCCACTTCATATACCGGCAATTTTTGGTTGCATCAGGATGCTGACCAAAGATTAGAAGACGTTGTTGAGATTTTTAGACCTGAGAAATCACTCATTAAAAACAAAACAGTAACAACTCTTCTCAATTGTTTTTTTGAGTCAAAATTCGTACTACCGTCTCTCATTATGAAAGAACAAGATTTCGACGTCAATGTCTTCGCAGACGTTGTTAGACCAATTGACCCAATGTCAATCTGCGTTGTAGGCAGCGGTCCCGTTGGCCTAGCATTTGCCTTACGTCTGGCAAATGCTGGGCAAGCCGTAACACTAATAGATAGCGGCAAATTTGCATCACAAGAGCAAGGACGTAAATTAAACCACGGCACTATAGTTAGTGCAGCCAAAGCTAAGGACCGTACTGACCCAGATTTATTGGAAGAGGGTACACTCTACAACAGTCGAGACTACATGACCTATTCTCGGTGTCTGAGTTCAGGCGGAAATGCTCACCGCTGGAATGTCGCATCAAGGCCGTCCACAAAAGGTAGAGTTCGAATTGTAGCCGGAGCACTCGCTGATTTTGAAGCTCGTCCTGAACTTGGAATCCCGGCATGGTCAGCTTCCGGTAATGAAATCTACGGTCGATACGATGATGCGCTCGCATTTTTTAATCTTGCCGATCACAGTTTTAATATCGATAACTACCAAGACTCTTTCCATCCATTTCCGTTATCAACAGCCTCTTTTCATACAAAACTCTTTCACTTCGCGCAGGCCGATGCCATTCGTAGCAATCGAATGAGTGAGGTGCTTGCCCACCCAGGCATTGATGTACGCTCTGATCTACATCTAATAAGAATCGAAACTGATAAGCAAGAAAGAGTGTCAGCATTGGTTGTATGCAACAAAGACAAACAAGAGATCCGCATTAAGACTGCACATTATGTTCTAGCACTTGGCGGAATCGAGAATTCTCGCCAACTCTTACTTGCTAAAAACGAGGGTGCCCTCTCAGATCCTCACGATGTTTTTGGTCGCTGGTTTTGCGATCATCCCCATACTCGGCTTGGATATCTAACTAGTCATGAGCATGAGGCATTGGTAGACACAGCAGCTTGGTATGACTTTCAGGACATCCAAGGAACCCCTATAATGCGAGGCCACGAAATCGATCCCGAGATAGCAAAGAGACTTGAACTGCTGAGATTCTCAGTAGATCTCGTTGGTCGTCCGTTTGGGGACTGCACAGAAACGGGTGTTGCTATTGCTGAAGCTTGGAATGCATCTAGACAGAGGGATTTGAAAGGGCTTATCAAACATTTACCAAAGCTTGCAGCAACTCCCATTCGCTCATGTAAGCTGGCATATGAAGCTTTGAATAATCCTATACATAACACTGGTAAGGGCGGCTGGAGTGATCCCTCTGAACGCTACCACAGTGTTGAATCGCTCGCTGTCGAAGCCATGTTTGAACAACGTCCATCTCCAGATAACCGGGTTCGCCTCGGCACGAAACGAGATCGTTTTGGTCGCCAATTGCCGGTATTACAGTGGTCTTGGAGTCGCCAAGAGGTTGATTCAATCAATCGGGCCGCAGATCTAATGGCTGAGGCCTTTCATAAGGCTGGCGTGGGATCATTTGTTACTATGCGTTCTTTAGGACAAGGAGAAATTCCTCGAGCGGGAAGTGGCTTTCATCATATGGGTGGAACGCGTCAGAGCCATGACCCAGCTGATGGCGTGGTTAATGCAGAAAACCGTGTCCATGGCGTTGAAAATCTTACGCTTATTGGGACATCAATTTTTCCTAATAGTGTCGGATATGCTAATCCAACACTCACAGCCGTTGCAGATGCAATGCGAGTTGCTGACCATCTTGCTCCGTCTAAGGCAACGAGTGTATCGACACTTAGCACTCGTGTACCAGAGTTTGCCGGATAAACCACAATTAAAGGCGTACTTTAACTACGCTTTGGAATAAAAAGCTTTGCGATAGGCTCAGGTGAGTCTATTGCAGTCAAGCTCCTACGAGCAGATGTCTAAGGATTTAGGCATCTGCTTCTTTGTGTATGAAACGATTTCGATTAAATTGGCTAACGCCTAACTCTAGGTTCATACCCGTCATAATATTTCTTTCATCAGTCTATTAAGACTCTATATGTCTTTTTTATTAATAGGGCTGGAGATGATGACTACTGAATAAGTTGTTAGTAAATTCCCTTAGAGCTGCTGACGATAAGTCTGGCACATACGGAAAAAAAACAATAGGAATTTCGATTACCAAACATCCGTACATCGGATGTATTTAGGGTGCGGTTTGACACAAAAGTTTTACTAATATAAAAAGTCCATTTCATGAAACAAGCTGCCATCCTTAGTCCTATTGCTCTCTCAACGTCGAGTTACCCGACTCGACGTTCGCAAAACCACATTCAAATTCAGACGACCATGACTACACAACAGGTTGTTATTTTTGATGGGCAAATAGAAGACTTATCAGTTTTACTATCTGGGCTATTGCCAGAAGTGGCTGCTTATGTACTCTCACCGGAACGAAATGGTGTTGAGCAGATTACTGAGATTCTAGCAAAGCAGCCCACAGCATCGTTAACACTTGTGGCCCATGGCTTTCCAGGTGGCCTTAAGCTTGGTACAGAATATCTAGAGTTGAACAATCTGGACAACTACGCTAGTCAGCTACAAAAGTGGTTTGCCCCTGGCGTGGTAGGCCAATTAAACTTATTGGCTTGTAATGTAGCTGTTGGCGATGCGGGAACTGAGTTTCTTCAGCAGTTAAAGACTGTCAGTAAGGTAAAAGTTACAGCCAGCAGCCGAGTGATTGGTAATGGGTATTGGCCAGCTGTGGCAAGCGATCTCTTTAAACCCAACACGTTACGTGACTATCGCTTCACACTTAATTGGGAAGTTGTAGGCGATGCACAGTTCTCAGATGAAATTATTGAGACAGCTGACTTAGAAGTTGACGGGGATACTCCCTATGTCGTTTATAAAAATAGAAATGACGGTCAGCTTACACTAAGCAAGTTTGAAAACGGTGTTTGGAGTGCTGTAGGCGATCCTAATGTTTCGGCAGGTGGATTCAACTTTAATACGGATGTGGAGTTCGTCAATGGGACTCCCTACATTGTTTATCTTGACGAGGACAATGGTAGTAGCGCTAAAGTAATTCGCTTTGATGGTGAAAACTGGGTTCCCGTAGGTAACGCAGCATTTTCTGCTGGGGCATCTTTAGTTGACCTAGAAGCAGACAGTAGTGGAAAGCTCTATGTTCTCTATCGAGATGCTTCTCAAGCAGGACGAGCAACGCTTCGAATGCTCAATGATAATAACGTGTGGGTCCCCGTTGGCTCTGAGGGTTTCTCAGTAGGGCCAGTCGTCGATGAAGGTGGTATTTCAGCCTTAGATTTGGAAATCGGTGCCGACGGAACTCCCTATGTTGTCTATAACTATATAGATAATGATGTCGAACAAGTCATCGTACAGTCTTTTAACAGCAACACTGGTTGGGTAACGGTTGGGAACGAAGATTTTGCCAATGGTCCCGTGAGATTTCCAAATTTGGAAATTCAAGGCGGCACACCC
>JBCDFI010000453.1:0-4737 GCA_039178155.1 Cyanobacteria bacterium P01_H01_bin.105 | reverse complement strand
GTGCACTCGTACCATGAAAAATAACTGCGGGCGATGATGCAAACGCAGGAAAGCCGACGAAAATGTCACCATCACTTAATTCGTTTACATTATTCGCGCTAGTAGCCACTACTGGTGCAATAAAACCAGGATTTTCGACAATTTCTTCAGCTGAACCTTGGTTGTCAAAATCGCCTTGCAGCCTCAAAGCATCTTGAATTTCTTGCCAAACTTCCTGAAGCTCTGCTGGCATGTCATCAGGAGGAGTCGGACTATCTAGATCCAATCCTTCTACTAATCCACTAGTTTTGTAGAAAGTACTTAAATCAAATTGGTGACGTTGTGTAATGATGTCACCTTCAATTACTATCATCTCTCCAGCATGAATGGGCTGCTGCTGAGAACCATCTTCGTTGTAGGCAATCATAGCGCCCGCAGGGTTATTCGTGAGAGCCCCAACCAAAGTAACAGGGGAAGAACAGTATCCCTCAGCAGTCAGTTCAGCTAGACAACGTACCCGTACAAATAAAGCAGATCCTTGAATTCCAGTAACTGCATTAGGCGTCTGTATTGTAGTACGTCCTCGACCAGGAGGAATCAATAGTAATATGGTTCCATTAGAAAGCTGGAAATTTCGAGTATTGGGACTAAATCTAAAGGTCGCTTGCTCACCAACTCTGGCTAACGAACCATCATTAAATCGCAGCTCAGCCCGTGATGACGAAGCTGTACGCAAAGCATCGCCAACATCCATCAAATCATTAACCCTGGCTAATCTTGCATTGCGATTACTAGGAATAAGATGTACACGATTGCGTAATCGCTCAACCTTCGCCCAAGTTAATGAGGTCTGAGCCAATGCAGTACTCGGGATACCAACAACCAATGCAGCACCCAGTAAAAGTGAATACCAGCGAGCAGAAACTTTGCGCATAGTAAAGCAGGGGCTAATGGGCAGAAGTACTGAACGAATGTAGCAGGCAGAATCTTTGACTCTGCGCTACTAGCAATACTACCTAACTTTCTAACATCATGCCCATAATCTATTTACCGTTTCTTTAAGATGAAGTCTAAATTCTATGATTTAGCCTGTCTTTATCCTGATTGTTCGGTATTTTTGCGAGTCTGGGAAGGATACTTTAGGTATTTATTGGGTGTTTAGTCGTATGACAGCGGTAACAAGTTTTTTATATGAACGCTAGTAGTCACAAATATCGCGTTTTTCTTGCGATAGCCTAAACTGATTTCTTCATCTTCATATGGAGATGAGCACCAACAAGTAGGCAGTGAGCTATTACAAGCTATGGATAAGTAATGAATGATGGGTCTGTTTTCTAGGCCAGTAGAGAGTATACAGTTTCTGGCAGTGTTTCTCGGGAGCTGGGGATTGCTTAGCTGCCAAGCAGAGGCTCAGGATAAAGTTTTATGGAAAGCAGATGTTGCTAGTCAATCCTACTCATTAGAGGTTGCCAAAAGTATAAGTACTGATATTCAGTCAGTGACTCCGTTTACTTACCTGGCTCCCGAGGAGCGACTCATTGGCAATCAAACTTCTGAGACTTTTATACCTTTACCTAAATTAATAGAGTCATCTGAAAGAACATGCAGATGTCACGAGCAGCCTTCCGCAAGGCTCTTTCAGATACCTATTGACGATGAGAAAAACCGTGATATTAGTTTAGATATGGAGGAAGAGGACGAAGAACCTCAACAAGAGCAGCAGACAGAGACCAATGACACAGAGCATGAAATTGATGACGAGTTAGGCATTTTACGGGTGCGATCGCAACCTGTCGGTATTGATAGTGAGCTAGGCATTTTGCGTATCCGCCCAACCGAAGATGTACCGTTAGAAGTAGAGCCCGAACCGACACGCCAAACCACTGTATTTTTAACTGGACGAGCGAACGTCTTCGGTGGCAACAATTTGTTTCGCACTCCCAATCCCATTGATGATCGTATTTATCAAACAGGTGTGGGGGTTTTTGCGTTCCCTTCCATTGCCTCTGGTACCAATTTACTGCTGAGTGCTGAAGCGAATATCGCTCGATATGAAGACCTATCGGTCGTCGATTACAACGAAATACAGTTTCAGGCTGGCATTCGTCAACGTTTGAGCCGAAATAGTTACGGACAAATTAACTGGCGTCATCAAGATCTCAGCAGCCCTGGTAGTGAGTCCTTTTTTACAGCCAACTACGTAGAATTGCTCCTCAGTCGGCGAGATATCCTCAACAACCACACTTGGCTTGATTCGTACTATCAAGCTCGTTTGAGTATTAGCGATCCAAAGGCATTTAGTCGGTTTACTCAAATTGCCACTGGGTCTCTAAACTATGGGTTCGATGCCCAAACTCGTGTCAGCCTGCTATATCAACTATTTATTGACGATTACACAGAGATATCTCGTCACGACACCTACCACCAAGTATTAGCCCAGGTGAGTCATGACTTATCAGACACTACTCGACTCAGCCTGTTCACCGGGTTTCGATTTGGTCGCTCATCTCTATCGAGCGTCAGTTTCGATGACACAATTTACGGCGCTAGCGTCAACGTTAGTCTGCCGCTGTTTTAGCGCGACGCCGCTGATAAATGAGGGCCAACAACAGCAGCAAGCTGCTCTAGCATAGTTTTAGTTGTTTCAAAGTCAACGCATGCGTCAGTGATGCTCTGACCGTAAACAAGCTCATCTAGGTTTTCAGGAACGGATTGACGCCCCGCTTTGATATGACTTTCAATCATCACCCCAAGAATATTGCGCGAGCCTGTTTTCAACTGCTCTGCCACATTTTTTAATACCACAGACTGCTGTTGGTGCTGCTTGTTAGCATTGGCATGACTACAATCCACCATCAAACGAGGATTGAGCCCAGCGTTTGAAAGTTGGTCCACAGCCTGCTCAACATTCTCAACATTGTAATTGGGACCATTTTTCCCACCACGCAATACTAGATGCCCATCTGGGTTACCCGTAGTTGTAACAATACTAGCTAGGCCGCTATGGTTAATCCCTAAAAAGTGATGAGAACGACTGGCCGCTAACATGGCATTGGTTGCAGCCTGCAAACTCCCGTCTGTATTATTCTTAAACCCAATCGGCATCGATAACCCAGAAGCCATTTCTCGATGCGTTTGACTCTCGGTAGTCCGCGCACCAATGGCTGTCCAAGAAATGACATCAGCAATGTACTGAGGAGTGATCGGATCTAGCAACTCAGTTGCTGCTGGTAGCCCCATCTCAGCCAGGTCAATCAATAGCTGACGTGCCAACCGGAGTCCCTGATTGATGTCATAGCTGCCATCTAAATGAGGATCGTTGATCAATCCTTTCCAGCCAATATTAGTTCGAGGTTTTTCAAAGTAAACTCGCATCACAAGTTCTAACTGACCGGCTAACGCCTGCCGTAGCTTGACGAGTCTTTGACCATAGTCACGAGCCGCTGCCACATCATGGACAGAGCAAGGCCCCACAATCACCAACAGACGACGATCTTCGTTGTAGAGAATATTGCGGATGCGATCGCGAGTTTCAGCCACCAGAGCCGCCGCCGATGGAGTTAATGGCAGTTCCGAATGGAGCAAAGCTGGGCTAAGCAGTGGTCTGGTTTCAACCACATGTAAATCTTGCGTTTGATGCATAACAGAGGAAGGATAGCGATCTAAAGCTATTAAGACAGTCGGCCCCAAACAGGGTGCAACTGCAAAAACCGACCTAAATATTGATGGTTGTATCTATTGTGACAGGTCTCGAACGTAACCAGTGTAACCTCAAGGAATCGTTAGGGATTACGGATGCAAACTGGTTAACCGCTGAGCAAACTCAGACCAGCTAATCTGCCGCTCCAAATAATTTGGAGCGTCCGGTTGATAGGGGCTAGCAAGTCGGTCAATCGTCATAATCACCGCATCATCAGGCAGCACCGATACATCCGGGTCCGACGCCGTTGGACGCACCAAAGAACTAGAAAATCCCCTAAATATCAGAATTTCATCCAATTCCCCAGATATTTCAGCAGTTACTAATAAAACCTCTTGAGGATTTTGAATCGTATATTGTTCGAGCCTTTTCTCAATTGAGATTGCCATAATCTACTGGTTAAGCGCTGAACGTCCCTGACGTCCCAGTTTGACAAAGATAAAGTAGCTCAGGGTGAGTACGTAGATCACTAAAGCCAAAATTGCCCAAAACCCAAGGAATCCGGGAGTAAATCCAGAATGAAAGGACTGTCTAAATAACAGAGGAGCCTCTAGCCAAACTTGGCAGCTTTCGCTCGAAAAAGCGATACGAGAAAACCCACAACGCAAAAATGGTAGCTGCAAGAGCACTCCCAATCCGCAATAAAACGTCAGTCCCCACCGCCAAGCCGTAAAAGCAAGCTTCAATCCAGAAAATGGCTGCTCCCGAATTTCTTCATTGAGATCAGCCCAGAACCATAGGGATATAGGCATCATTACCCGTGCCATTACAGCTGTCAAAAAGCTGAAGGGTAACCCTGCAATCATCAAATACACCGTAATCGCCAGCAGACTAGAGACTTTCCAATAAATCACCAGTAACTGTTGAATGATCTCAGCTCGGGAAATAAACCCCCAAACTAAAATGATCAATGGAAATAGCACTGTGAATAATACAGCTAGGCGATAGTCGGTCCAAACCAATGACTGTAGGAGTGCAGAACTCGGCATAGAAACTTATGACGCGCTATCAAAACGCTCTCTAGATTAACATCGCGGCGTTGCCAGACAGGGTGTATC
>JBCDFI010000452.1:0-4788 GCA_039178155.1 Cyanobacteria bacterium P01_H01_bin.105 | reverse complement strand
TCGATGCTCAGTTCTTGCTGCAGCTGTAGCAAACTAGCGACTCGAAACTCTGGGAAGTCTTGAGGTAGTCGCGGCAGACTAGCGGCCAGGGTTTGGATTTCGGTGTCAGCAGCGGTAAGGATAATGATGGGGGCCGGGGTTTGGTCTAGGATGATGACGCCGTCGGTGTCTGGGTTCCATCCTCCTGGTGTGGCAGCAATGCGATGCATGCGGTGATAGGTGTGTTTGGGGTAAGGATCTTAGCACTTTTAGATCGTTAGTTTATTTGAACTGCTAACCTAAGTTTTTTAGGATACCTCCGACTGGAAGGTCGTTTCGTGACCTGCTGGATGGGGCTTGGGCGGACTATCCGCAGCTGGTAAATCCGATGGCGGTACAATTCTGTTTGCGCTGCGGGAGCATTATCGGAAACCGTTGGTTTTTCAAAAGATGCGAGCACATCTGCGGTCAACAGTTGGCAAACACTGAAAGCCGGTCTTCTTTTTGGCGACCATCATCGAGCAGTGTTGTCATGACCAGTCGCCAGCATCCAGCCTCCTCTCTGATCCAGCAGCGTCAAGCGGCTCGACAACAATGAGGCTTTACAACGACAGATAGCATTCGCGATCAGCGAGCGACAGTGGGGGGTACGGTGGTTGATCAGCATGATAGGAGGAGGAGTTTAATTGAATCTGTTATTTGATGGAATCTGGTAGCTTTTGCAGTTAATTTTCCATAAGTGACAGACATCGAACCAATGTATTTATTTTGACCCGAAATCAGAACAAAATTACCGAAAAAATTCGGCGGCTATAAGGCTATACTGAAACTACATAAATCCAACATGAGCGTACTACCTGGGTAATTTGTGGCCTATGCAACTAACTTGGCGCGATATACTGCGAAGACTCCACATATCACCTTATTTCAAGTAGATAAACTGAGGCTATCAGTCTAATAAGAGTTAGGTGGAATTTAGTAGATATCGATGTAGAGCAAAAACTCATCGCCATAGCGTGATTACATTGCTTGATTTTGAATATTCCCAGAGTGGAGGCTAGTGAAAAGATGTTGGAAGACAAAGCGATGATCATTATCGCAGTATCAAAATACGCTGGTGCTTATGACAATCTTCCTGGAGCAATAACAAGTGCTAGGAGGCTGCGTGAATGGGCTGAACAGTCTGACGAAGACTGTAAATATAAAGTTCTTTATCTCGCTGACGATATCTTTGAGAAGATTGATGTTCAGCTTGTACGCGAAAAAGTTAGCCAGTTTGTCAGCAATAACTTCATAGATCGACTCGTTGTCTATTTCGCTGGACATGGCATTATTCGCTCGGCAGGTGATCAGTACTGGCTTCTTACTGATGCAGCTCATGATCAAAGAGAAGGAATTAATGTAGAAGCATTCAGGCGAGGTCTACTGAAATGTAATATTGGCAATGATAATTTTGCTGGCCAGTTGTGCATTATTGGTGATGCCTGTCGCAACATAGGACGAGATGCTATCGAATTCTACGGCGATCCAATTTTGACTTCAACAAGAAGGATTAATCGTCGTATTCAGCTTGATAGATTCTTGTCGACAGGGCTTGGCGACTACTCCTTCCAGATCAATCAAACCAGCAGTCAAAGTGCGTATTGCCTGTTTTCGGAAGTGATGCTGAGCGCCTTGCGCGGTGAGGTTCAAGAAGCAATTCAAACTGAATTTCACCCATTACAACCAGTTGTCACAAATCATAAACTGGCTGAATATTTGGAAACAGAAGTTAGAAATCGTGCTGCGGCAATTCAAGAAGAGATGGAGCCTGATCTGCTTACTGGAATCCATCCTCCTTATAACTTCTATAAAAGGATAAAAAAACCTGTTTCTGATGTGATATCTAGCTCGGAGGATCAGCAACTGGCGACAGCAATTCGAATGGCAGCACATGAGTTCCGTCCGCGAAGTGATAATCAACAGCTCACAGCGGTTCAAGAACTTCGCCGAGAAAAGCTTTTACAATTATTAGATAGCATTACTTCTGATAGCATTTATTTCTCTAGCAGAGACAAAGTTAGTCGTCGGCTAAATTCTTACAGACCTAATTTCTTAACTATTACTGATTTTCGGCCAGACTTGGTTGCTGTGCCTAATGGTTCAGAAGTTGACGTAGTACGTCTTCAAGAAACAACTTTCTACCAAATAGTAGCGAGAGAGTGCTATGATTTCCCTATCCTAATACTCCAAGATGAACAATGGATAATTATTCCTAATTATCCTAATGTTGTTCCTGTCATATCTCGCAGTTTACCTGGCGATATCTTCTTCTTAAAAATTGGGTATTCAATTAGATATCTTGCTAAAGAAGCAAATGACTTATTGGACACATACTTAAGTGATTTTTCGAATCTTGTTGGTAGTGTTCCATTGCGCGCGGCAGATGCTCGAAAATTTGCGGATAAAATTAGAGTTGAGAAAGAAGAGTATCCCCATCAAGCGGTTACAGCAGGATATCTATACGAATTTTCTAACGATTATGATAACATTGCTAGAACTGCACACTATATGGCTAGAAATACAGGAGCAGTGCCATTTGATCTAGCATTGTTATGTGCCGATAAGATATGGTGGGCTAAGGAAGGGAGAAGGTTAGTCGCATTTGCAGATTTGCCAGCAGTTCAGTCCTCACCAGCAACTGACAACAATGAATATCGTCCCTACTACACCAAACGTGAATTTGTTGAATCCAAGAACGTACGCCTCTGGGGGATTGCACCAATCTTTGATCAGGGTTGGAATTTTATGCAAACTGAGCTTTACCTAGAAATTCCAGAAAAGATTAGGTTGATCGGCGAAAATATGAGCGGGAGATCCGCAGCTAGCTTAACGGATAAGGGGCTTAGGATGTTTCTTGAAGCCTTTGACTATCAGGTTATTGAGACTAATAAATAACACTTCAATGATAACTTTGCCGTTTCAATATTTTTGGAGAATTTATTGATGACAACAGTCCTTTTAGTTCACGGAATTAATAATCAAAATAATTCAAAGGAAAATATCGAAAAAACATGGACTGATGTCATTAGAAGTAGTGCTAATACCGCAGGAGTGAATATACCTGATAATGTTCAATTTATAGCAGCTTTTTATGGCGATATACTCTTCGAGGAGACAGAATCCTGGAACAAAAATAAGCCTGCTTCAAGTCCTATGAGCGTCGAATCTCCAGACGAAGACTATGCAGATAATGAAGTTGCAGCTTTATATCGTGAATTCCAGCAGAGATATGATATTGACGATGAACAAGTCTCTCAGGAACTTGACACTGAGGACGATATTCAAGCTCAAAAGCCCATGGCTGAAGGAATTCACAAAAAGTGGTTGAAAGCAATCGCACGTGCTTTGGAAAGGGTAATTCCATCAAAGGGTGAAAGAGCAGTAGCGAGAGCTTTTTTAAGTCAAGCTGCCGCCTATCTCCAGAAGCCTGGTTTAAAGGAAAAAATTGACGATCTCGTTATGACGCAAATCATAGACGGACTGCCACAAGACGAGAAAGTTGTTATTATTAGTCATTCGCTTGGCACTATTGTAGCTTATGACTTAATGCGTCGTCTTAGACACCAAGTGAAGGTTAAATTGTTCCTTACTGCTGGTTCGCCTCTTGGCATTGAGATGGTTAAACGTCGGCTCGGTCCACCACTGATCTGTCTCCCCAATGTAGATAAATGGTTAAATATATCAGACAGTGAGGATTTTGTTGCACTGGAAACCAAGCTTACTGGCGAAACTTTTGGATGCGACCAAATTGTCAATATTGATCAGTTAGACAATGGCAATGAAGATGCACATGATATTCTGAAATATCTCGCTCACGATGTTGTAGCGAAAGAAGTTGTGTTGAACCTCTAACTTGGATAAACAAATTAGTCGATCATGAATATTTTCTGCTGTTCCTGTTATACCGCCTTACCTAACCACCGCGTTCACCGAACGGACTGGTATTCTAACTTCGTTTCAATGCTAGAATGTTACCGATAACGCTTTCCGTTAATTCTATTTGAAGTTGCTGGGGTCATCACCAATCAGCTTCTAGACAGTGAGCTACCTGCCAGACAAAGTTGTTCCTCCAACGCATAATTCGAGACCTCACAGCACATCTTTAGATCGTGCTCAATCTCATCAGCTTGCTGCTTGGTATTGAGCATCTAAAAGAACAACTAATGGCAATTCGAATACATTGAGGGCAACAGGGCCAATAGGCCAGTGTATAGATTAGACACTATTGTTTGGAACGTCCCTCTACGTTAATGGCGTATCGCATTATATTGGTTCATCTTGAAGCCAAACCAAACCACTCACGAATCAGCGCTAGCTCACAGTATTCTTCGAGAGTATCGGCCATTTGGTCATACAGCTGAAACTGTTGTTGTTGCCAGGAGGGGGTGCCAGGTCGATAGTTTTGCACATGCGCCAGCTGAGCTAACATCTGACGCATAGCGGTGGATTCACATAGACCATGGAGATAGAGTGCCCCATACGTGGCTTTGGGTTTGCTCCCAGGTATGGACGCAGTGAGTGCCCTCAGGTTGCTGCATCCCTTGCACTTCAATATCTAGCAAGTGTGGAACGGCGATGTCAGTGGGCGCGGGTGCGCCATGGCGATTGCATTTGGCCTAAGAAGCAAGGATGGTCTGTAAGTACTGATTGTCCCAACCAGCCTTTTTGCGCTTAGCCTTAATACCGAGTTGAGTCGTACGGTCTTGATTGAGGAGATTGAGAGCAATGCGCTTAATGATGGAGAGATTTTCTTGAGCATGGCCGGTT
>JBCDFI010000451.1:0-4800 GCA_039178155.1 Cyanobacteria bacterium P01_H01_bin.105 | reverse complement strand
ACTGTAACAACATGCACGCCTTTTCCAGAAAGAGCGTTGAGGTAAGCCGGGAGTGTGGCTACCAGGGTTTTACCTTCACCCGTCTTCATCTCGGCGATTTGGCCATCGTGGAGGACCATGCCACCGAGCAGCTGCACCTTATAGTGACGCATTCCCAAAACCCGACTGCCTGCTTCACGCACAACAGCAAAGGCCTCGGTAAGCAAATCATCAAGGTCTTCACCATCCTCAAGGCGCTGTTTGAACTCAGCAGTTTTCCCCCTCAGCTCATCATCTGAGAGGCCCTTCATTTCTTCTTCTAGAAGGACAATCTCTTGAACGTCAGGTTGATAGCGCTTGAGCTTGCGGGCGTTTGGATCGCCTAAAAGTCGTTTCAGCATGTCTGGGCAGTAAACGGCGAGTGTGGGTACTATACCCCGATACTTATCTTATCTAGATATCCTAAGTCGATAAACCCCCTCCTTAGGGACGGTTTACCTCACTCGTAATAATGTTAGTGTCTAAGTCTATGATTGCAGTTCTCAAGGGACCGATGACTCTGGGGCAATCCTTACTATTTTAATAAATTGGCGTAGACAGAATCTGAGGGGGTTGGTCATATATCACATTTCAGCTGCTTTACACGCGTCTTCAGTCCCTGATAGCATTATGTAACACTTGATACCAATTGCTTGATGCTTAGCATCAGTGAATTTGATGGCTGCTTCTTATTACTATGTGTATGGTAAGCTCAGCCTCCTATTTGGCTAAGCCGTTATTTAACCGTTCAACTCCTATGGATTTTCGGTCTGTTCAATTTCGCTACACTGAAACATTTGACCCAGAGGATTTGAAACAACTTAGAAATCTTTTTAATCAGTCAGCATTTTGGGCTGCTAATCGACGGTTTGATGACTTGGCCAAAGCAATTAGTCATAGTTGTCCTGTTGTAACGGCATGGCGTGGCGAGCTGCTCATCGGATTTGCTCGCGCTACATCAGATGGTGTCTATCGTGCCACCATCTGGGATGTGGTTATTCATGATGACTATCAAGGTGCTGGGCTAGGTCGCAAGTTAGTAGAGACCGTCTTAGGACATCCACACATGAGCCGTGTGGAGCGAGTCTATTTGATGACGACTAAGCAAAAGCAGTTCTACGAACGAGTTGGATTTACAGAAAATAAAACTACTACGATGGTTTTAATCAATCAGCCAATTGATGGGAGTTTGCTGCGACAGGCTGAAGAGGTTATTCAATAATTCTCAGTATTAGGTGCTGCTTTCTTCAGATTCAACTTTTTCCTTACTGTCATCCCAATAAGCACTGTAGGTCCATTCTTCTTTCATACCTTTATCTGTAACTTTCCATCGATAAATTGCTTTGTCTGGGTTGACACCTACTTCAATTAACTTAGCCCCCATATAGTATTCTGTCTGTTTCTTTGTCCGGGCTCGAAGAAATTCAGACTGACTTTTAGAAATAAGTTTGGTTATGTGGGCTTGAGTAGGTCTTGTTCTTGCCATTGTTGAAGTATTTCTGTGTTCAATCAGGACGATAGTTACTACTAACTAGTAGTTTGCGGGAGGTTGAGGCGGAGGTGTGTCAGAGGACGTTTCAGAGTCATTACTGTTAGGTACAGGGCGAAAATCTGTGTAACTTCCTTTATTGGGGTCAGCTGGTCGAGGTCTAACATTCAGTGGAGGGCGCTCAGTACGAGGAGATGCTTCATCTCTAGGAGGTTGAGGTAGTCCGCCTAAACTGTGACCAGCGCCATTACCACCATTAGGTGGTCCAGGTAACGGTGGTTGGGGTGGTCGTGAAGAACGCTGTTGTGGCTGGTTGCTTGATGCAGGTCCACCGTTACTATATCGGGGATTGTCGTAAAAACTATCTTGGCTATTTGGGCGCTCACTTGGGCGCATATTTGGGCGCTCACGATTGTTTGAATAACTATCAAACTGTTCGTTACGACCGGGCTGTCCAGGTTGTAAACGAGCAGGTGGGCGACGATCCTCGTAGGGGGCAGGTGGGCGTGGCTCTAAGGGGCGAGGTTCATAGCGATCGCCATAGCCTTCATTCCGATAGCGATCGCTAGGGATACGAGGCTGCCTTTGCTCAGGGGCATCCCAATCGTCTAATTCTGCTCGATAACGCCGTGGCCGTTCGTCATAGCGACGTGGTTGGTTGTCCCGGTCTGCTGGACGGCCACTATTGCGATTGGATTCGCGCTTACCAATATCATTGATAATTAGAGTAGTCAACATACCGACTAGCATGACCTGCTGAAAGGAAGCCAGCAGTGGCATATCCAGATGTGCCATCAGGAAGATGCCAGAGACTAGAAGTAAGAAAGAATACACCTTGTCGGAACTACGCTCGTAACCGGGTTTGAACTTCTCTAGAAAGAACAACCCAACCGCACCGAGAATAAGAATTAATCCAACCAGTAGCGGGACAGGAGTACCAAAATTCACAATCGCTTCCTCATATGATGGTGGCCTTCTGACAGGCGTTTTGTCTGGTATGACTATTCATAGCCACCAATTCTATCCTAGCTGCCAGCCTTGGATTTGTCTTTTTGACATATCAGACATCGAGGAGGAGGCATCCATAGCTTGATTGCCTTGGGATATTGATATTCCTCTGATGCTGCCATATTACTTTTCTAAAAGAATTTTTCTTGGCAACAAAGTTAGTGGAGGTAGCCATAAAAAAGAGCACAGCGTTGACTGTACTCTGAATTCCTTCACACAAGATATTGACCAGGAAATTATCTCTATTCCTATCTACACTTAAGACAGTGATGCCTACTTCAAGCTAAATGACTTGGGCTTATCGTCTAATCTTGTCGCGCTGACTGATAAAGACGAGAGCAACAGTTACTGGAATCACTACAATTACAGCGCCAGCAACCAGGCTCAATAAGAAATTAGTCAGTGATGGTGTCATGGCCTCTACTCTTTAGATCCGCAAACGTTTGTAATGCTTGCTTAATATACTATCGAGCAACGTTAACCTTGAGAAGCCTTTTAATCTGGTTAAAAATTAGGTTGGGTGTTGCTTAAAACGCTAAATGCTTTTTATATCAAGGCTTTTTAGTTTTTTTGGTAAAGATAACGTTGATTTGAAGCCCCTAGTAATCGGGCTAAGCTTTACAATCCTTAAAGTAGATCGCTCATTTAACGAGGAAAGTTGGTGATGTCAGGTATCACAATTGGCAATTGGATCGTTGGCCCGCTGCTGGCGGTGATGACCTTGCTGTTTATCTTTCGTATTGTGCTGACTTGGTATCCCGAAGCAGAGTCAACTAAGTTTCCCTTTAATTTGGTTTACTGGCCTACTGAGCCGTTTTTGATCCCGGTGCGTAAGGTAGTGCCACCGTTTGGTGGGGTGGATATTTCCCCAATCATTTGGGTTGCTCTTATTAGTCTGATGCGCGAAATTTTGGTAGGTCAGCAAGGATTACTAAAAATGTTTTAGCTCACCCAGTGCGATCATGTGTTAGGCCAAATAGAGAAGCATCCCCCCTATAGGACAGACCGTTAGTGCCTTCTGCCGCTGCTACAACAACACTGCTAAAAGATCCTGAGCGTTTAGACACTCGCTTAAAGGAAATTCCTCAGGAACCGGGTGTTTATTTTATGCGGGATGGGGATGACCAAATTCTTTATATTGGTAAGTCGAAGAGTTTACGTAATCGAGTACGTTCCTACTTCCGAGACTCAAACCATCATGCGCCGCGCATTAGTGTGATGGTGACTCAGGTTGTGGATATTGAGTTTATTGTTACTGATACTGAAGCTGAGGCTCTTGCCCTAGAGGCTAACTTAATTAAGCAGCACCAGCCTTATTTCAACGTGCTGCTAAAAGATGACAAGAAATATCCGTACCTGTGCATTACTTGGTCAGAAGATTATCCACGAATTTTTATCACGCGTAAGCGGCGAAAGTCTACCAGAAAAGATCGCTATTATGGTCCTTATGTGGATACGGGGTTGCTTCGCCGCACGCTCCATATTTCTAAAAAAATATTTCCGTTACGGCAGCGACGGCAGCCTTTGTTTAAGGACCGGCCTTGCCTAAATTACGATATCGGCCAGTGTCCTGGGGTATGTCAGGAGCTGGTTACACCGGAGGATTATCACAAGATTGTCCAAAAGGTGGCTATGGTTTTTCAGGGTCGGGTGCAGGAGCTGGAGTCTATCTTGGCTAGTCAGATGGAAAAGGCTGCTGAAAAGCTCAATTTTGAGCATGCGGCTCGTCTGCGGGATCAAATTCGTGGCTTGCAAACGTTAAGTGCTCATCAAAAGGTAGCGCTGCCCGATGATACGATTTCGCGAGATGCGATCGCACTTTCCGGCGACGATCAGCATACCTGCATCCAACTATTTCAAATTCGAGCAGGTCGCTTGGTGGGGCGTCTAGGTTTTGTCGCAGACTCGCAATCAGGAACGCCGGGACAAATCCTACAAAGGGTTTTAGAAGAACATTACCCTACTGTCGACGCCGTCGAAATTCCCAGCGAAATCATGGTGCAACATCCGCTGCCAGAAGCTGAGATTTTAGCGGAATTTTTAACTCAGCAAAAAGGACGAAAAGTCACGATTGAAGTGCCTCAACGGCAGACCAAGGCCGAACTAGTGGATATGGTAGAGCGCAATGCTCAATATGAGTTAGCCCGCACTCAGCGCTTTGCCGATCGTAATAATCAGGCCATGCAAGACCTAGCCGAGATTGTAGATTTGCCGGGGCAGCCCAAGCGAATCGAGGGTTATGACATTTCCCACATTCAAGGGTCCGATGCGGTCGCTTCTCAGGT
>JBCDFI010000450.1:0-4807 GCA_039178155.1 Cyanobacteria bacterium P01_H01_bin.105 | reverse complement strand
GTAGCTGAGCACATCGAGTTTAACTATACCGATTTTGCCGACATCGAAGCCCCCACCGACAGCGGTATCTTGATTTGCAATCCTCCCTATGGTGAGCGCCTGGGCCACAAAGAAAACCTGGCCCCGTTTTATAAACTCATGGGCGATATTCTCAAACAGCGGTTCAAAGGGTGGACCGCCTATATCCTCAGCGGTAACAAAGCCTTAACCAAATGTATCGGACTTCGAACCGCCAGAAAAATACCTGTGTATAACGGATCTATTCCTTGCCAACTCTTAAAATATGAGATGTATTAAAAAATCTGGCGTTGCTGATCCTCGGGATACTAGAATCTAAATTGAGAAACAGATGATGTTTGCTATGGTAGCGGCTATATTCGCTATTTATTGTTATCCCCAGTCCGTGCCCAGAAGAATGATTTGACTAGTATATCCCCGACATTACCCCCGGTTCATAAACTATGGTTAAACTAAAGAGCTAAAAATAGTGATCCGATTTACTGCCCCTGATGACACAGCAGCGATACTAGCCTTAGCTAATGCAGCCATAGGCTTTTCACCAGATGAGCTAGCTGAGCTAGGCGAAACCCTCACTAATTACTTTGACAGCAGCGACGAACCTTTCTGGCTTACTGATGACGATAACGGACCAGTGGCGGCAGCCTACTGTGCGCCTGAACGGATGACCCATGGGACGTGGAATTTGCTGTTTATCGCTGTCCATCCTGAACACCAAGGGCAAGGGCGCGGAACAGCAATGATGCATCATGTTGAGAAAATGCTGGCGGCACGGGGAGCACATTTATTGCTCGTGGAAACGTTGGCTAGTTTTGATCAGACACAGGCATTCTACCGCAGGTGTGGTTATGAGAAAGAAGCCTGTATCCGAGACTTTTATGAGGTGGGTGCTGACAAGATTATTTATCGTAAAGCACTGGTGGTATAACAACGGCAAAGACTTAACTCGATAGCTTTTCGCTTGTTCTCAAGTGCTTGCGAATCATCTTCAACAGCTCTTTAGCCTCTGGCGGTTTGACTAAAAACTCGGTCGCGCCCGCCATGCTTGCCCGCGCTCGATCAACAGGCTTACTCCGTCCCGTCAGAATAATAATGGGAGTCTCCTTAAAGGCTGATGTATCTCTCAAAAATCGACAGATGTTATAGCCATCAGTATTAGGCAGCATGACATCTAACAATATTAGGCTAGGCATATGCTCAATCAATTTCGAAAAACCCTGCATGGGTTCAGGAATAATTAATGTACGATACCCACCTGTTGCTAAGATTTTTTTCAAGCTGTAGGCTAACACAGGACTATCATCAATACAGGCAATTAGCGGTTGATGATCATTGTTTGATGAAATTGTCTCAGGTGGGAGTGTATCTGAGGAGATCCCTGTCGAGACAACAAGAGACGATGAAGATTTTGATGTCTTTTTAGAAATAACTTTTGATGGTATTGTTATCTTGAAATTTGATTGTGCTGTTACTGGTGTTGACTGTTCTGGTGTAATAGAAAATGGCGACAACTGAGCTTCTATTAATGGCAAATCAGGTACTGATTTGAACTCTAGTACCTCATCTCGAGCAAGGGGTAACAGAGAAGTAGTTATTTCTATAAGAGAGGTATTCAATATTCTAGAAATATACCATAGTGTATATTTTCCGGTTATGTAGTGATGGGGAATTGTCAAATGTTGAGGATCTACGGGCTTTGTTAAAGTGGGCGACAGAATAGGACTAACCCCTGTCAGTTCTATCTGCTGCCAGTCCTGCTGCATATCTTTGACCTTGTGCATAATCATTTGCACTTCCCATTTGGAAAGTGCAATGGTTCGAAAAAATCGAGATATGGGCAGTCTAACCGACTGCCATTCTGATTCTAAAGAAGTACATTGACTTAGCTCAAATAAGCATTCTTGAATCGTTTCACGTAGCATAAGTTTAGCTCGCACTAAACTCAGCTGTTGTTTTTGAAAGCCTTGCTCCAGCAAATATAGCTGCCAATACTTATGCTCTGAAAGCTGGCTAGTCTCGATATTTAGCTGGAATTTTGGAAAATACTGATTTATAGTCCTATTCCAACGTCGGATCGAATGCAGTTCGTCTGTAGCAAACATTAACCGTCCCTGAGCAAAATGGAGTGTCCAAATGATGTTGTGGTCACGAAGAACCAAATGACCTTCAAAGTGATTATTGGGCAGCTCTAATCGTTGGCTTAGCTCTTTAAGGTCCATCTGCTGTAATAGTTAGATAATTTTTAAGAGAGATAAATTGCTTACTATGTCAGTTCAAGAAAATAGTTTGTTCCCAATAACGTGATCTAAATTATGCAGGCCTAAGCAGCATGTCCCAACATATAATTCACCTATGACGGTGAGCTTAGCATGTATGAGATAGCCTAATAAGCCTCCAGAGACATGCTTATATAATGTTCTGAATACGGTAGATGCTAATCTAATCGATCTATGTGATGTTAACTCACACACGCTGTATCTAAAAAGACTCAGTATTAGGTTCAATCGATCGATGCTTAATTCAAAGTTTGCCGGATGTTATTAGGAAAGTACGTAATTAGGTCCAAACTTGATTCAATTTATCTTCTATATGAAGACATAGTAAAATGAGAACTATCTCATCTTGAAATTTGAGGGCATTTACTGACAGTATAGGGGCTGCTTAGTCTCTATATCTAAAGAGGAATTACAGAAGTCGGATTGCTAGGCTCGCTTTCGGCTGGTAACACTCTGTCAGAAAAGGCTACGGATTTGATTCACAGAGAGTCTATGGAGACTATCGAAGAAGTCGGTGCTTTTCTAGACAGTGTTGATAACGATATGGCGGTTTTGAGCCAGACGCCATCTCTTCAAGGTGTTATCCAGGCTCGAGATAATAATGGAGCAGCTCCAGCTGCTGGGGATGATTATGATGATTGGATTAACCAGCTGGAGCTGGTTTTCTCAGCAATGCTTAGGGAGAAAGAATATCACAGGCTGGAGTATATAGATGAGTCTAGCAATGTGTTGTCGGTGGTTGAAACTGATTCTCATAGACACGGTGATGACGATGACGATGACCACGACAAAGAGGATCGTGGGCAAGATGAGGTTGATGATGATGAGGCAGAAGAAGAGGCTGTTGAAAAGGTCATTAATGTTTTGCCAGTAGATCAAATAGGGAATCAAGCCGATATCTCCTATTTTATTGAGACGATCGGGCTACCTCCAGGAGGATTATATGTTTCACCTGTAAAGCTGCACCGAGAAAATGGTGAAATCAAAGAACCCTATGAGCCAATAATTCAATATGCTACACCTGTTGTTAATGCAGATGGTCAACAGCGAGGAATTGTTGTTGCTACTGTCTTTGCAAATGATTTTCTAGATGAATTGAATGAAGAAGAGGGGCAGTTTGACGGTGAGAAGGCAACTCTAGTCAATGCTGACGGGTATTATCTTGCGCACCCAGATTCTGATAAGCGATGGGGATTTGAGTTTGGAAAAGATATAACTGTAGCCTCAGATTTTTCTGAAGAGATTGCTGAACAAGTTCTTGATGGTGGCAGCGGCATTATCGAGCTTGAAACTCATGTCATAGCTTATGATACGCTAAGACCTGGTTCTGATCCATCAGGTAATCTTGTTGCATTTGCGAAAGTTCCTGTAGAGGGAATTTTTGCTTCTGTTGATAGGTTTAAACTGTCAGCAGCGCTAGCTGTACTGGCTTCTCTTACTATTGTATTGCCGCTAGCAATTTTCCGGGGACGACAGTTGATTAGTCTATTAGAAGGTCTTGCAGCCGATATTTCGGTATCGAGCCAACAGATGACATCTACGGTTAGCGACCAAGAACGTATTGTTAATCAGCAAGCGGCTTCGGTTAATGAGACGACGACGACGATGGATGAGCTTGAAGCCTCATCTCGCCATGCGGCAAGTCAAGCAACGGCTGCTGTAGATGCGGCTAAACATGCTTTTGCAGCTTCAGAAGAAGGATCAACAGCCGTTGGTGAGGCGTTGGAGGGAATGTTGTTTTTAGAAGAGAAGGTGGATGCGATCGCAGAAAAAATTGTTGACCTCAGCACTCAAGCCAGTCAAATCAGCAGTGTATCACAGCTGGTTATTGACTTTGCCAATCAGACTAATATGCTGGCACTTAACTCTGCGGTGGAAGCCGTTCGCGCCGAAGAGCACGGCAAAGGCTTTGCCTTTGTCTCTAATGAAATTCGTAAATTAGCCGCTCAAAGCCAGCAGTCGGCAGACAAAATCAATAAACTGGTCTCTGATATCCAGAAATCGATTACCGAGACCGTAATGGTAACGGAAGAAGGCACAAAAACTGTAAAAACAGGTGTGCAAATCGCCAAACGTACAGAAGCCACCTTTAGCGATATTCAAGAGTCAGTCAATCAGGTTGTGTTGAACAATCAACAAGTGTCTCTAAACCTGAAGCAGCAGGTAAACGCAATTCGACAGGTGGTGGATGCTATGGAAGTCATCAACAAAGGCACCAGAGAAACAGCTACTGGTTTGACCCAGACCGAAGAAGGAGCAGAACGACTCAATGAAGCAGCGCTTGGTCTGCAGCAAGCTGTGTAGTCTGAGTTGTAATCCTGCGAGAGAATTACTCACCCAAGACATGAGCCTTAGATATAGTCTGCATTTGTCGATAAGACTCAATCTGATAGCTTTTCACGTGTTCCCAAGTGCTTACGAATCATATTCAATAGTTCTTTAGTTTCTGGTGGTTTGACTAAAAACTCGGTCGCGCCTGCCATACTCGCCCGAGCCCGGTCAACGGGCTTACT
>JBCDFI010000449.1:0-4814 GCA_039178155.1 Cyanobacteria bacterium P01_H01_bin.105 | reverse complement strand
CAGGAAAATATTCCTATTAGCGGTCCAGTTGTGTTTGCTCCGACTCACCGTTCGCGATGGGATGCGTTATTAGTCGGTCTAGTCGGACATGAGACCACCGGACGCTATTTGCGGTTTATGGTGACGGCGGATGAGTGTCTTGGATTACAGGGGTGGGCCATTAGACGACTGGGCGGATTTCCGGTAGATGTGAGGCGGCCTGCGATCGCAACGCTACGTCATGGTGTACAGCTACTGCAAAACCAGCAAACCCTGGTCATTTTCCCAGAAGGGAATATTTTTCGAGAAAAAGAGGTTCATCAGCTTAAACCGGGTCTAGCTCGGTTAGCCCTACAGGCAGAGCAGTCTACTCCAAACCTGGGAGTAAAAGTCCTGCCGATATATCTTGACTACGATAGCCCTCACCCCAGCTTTGGTAGTCGGGTTGAAGTACGAATTGGTAAACCTCTAGACGTTAGCAATTATCTAGCCCCTCGCTCAGCAAAACAGCAGGCAACGCTATTGACCGCAGACCTCAAGCAATCGTTAGATACCCTAGCCGGAGTTGAGCACCCCTTAGAGCTAGCCGCCTGAGTAAGGCGGTTGCGGTTTGGCACCCGCAACCAGCTCAAATTCGTCGCCCTGAGTTGAGCAAGCCGGTCAGCTCGCGTTAGCGGCTAGTCTTGACTACAGACAGACTCAATCATTTGCTGTTGCATCGTGGCTAGCTCTGGGGAGGGGGAATCCACATTAAACAATGCTTGGATTGCGTCTAGTCGCAGCCCTCGCTCAATAAAGTAGTCAGCCTGTTGAATAGCTGTCCAGTCTTCTGTGGGTAAGTCATTGTTATTTTTAGGAGTTGTCTGTAGGGCTAGCTCGGTAGCAATCTGCTGACGCGAGTCTTCAGATAACAGCTGAAAGATCGGAAACGTTGTTGGACTCTCATCATCTGCATCTAGATAGATATCTACGCTATAGATGCGCTCAGACTGTAGTGGCTCTCCATCATATACAACATGGCTAGTTGTCGGAGTAGGACGATATTCCCAAAAGGACTTATAGGGATCATTAGGATCATAGGCAGTCTCATCTCGCAGAGCTATCTTTTCGATGATGCCAGGGTTAAAGACGATCACCGGCTGCTCGTGCCAGATAGCGGGTATTTCACCTCCGCCTGGTGTAGGTGTGATGAGACAGAGTTCACCACGAGAGATTAGTGGTGGCTCATCTTCGTCATTATCTAACAGACGCCTAAAGAGATTGTTGACTGGTGAAACTGACTGAGCCTCAGCCATAGGTGTTATGAATGCACACAGAATAACTAAAGACGAACATAACACTTTTGTATAACTAGATGACTTGATCATTGATGTTTCCTCAATATTAATGAAAGTTTCGTTTGAAATCAGTGTGTCTGAAGAGATACGCTATCGTAAAATTTATCGTCATTTAGGACGAGATCGTTGAAACCCTGGTAAGTGATATAGCCAAACTGTAGCTGTTGGCAATAACCATGGCAGTACTACAGATGCTGTGATATGGGCTTGAAGCCCTGCCAAACCATACGCAGCACTAAATAGAACAACTCCCAACCAGCGCTGCTGCTGCGACAGCTCATATCGTTTAACAACGATGATAGAGCCTGCGCTCACAAAAGCACTTAGGCCTACCATCCATAGCATTGGTATTGGAATTATTCTATGTTGTGTCAAAAAATGATGCACAGAATATGAGAGAGTTTCAGTGCCGGTAAAACGTTTAGATGGGTAGGATGAGTTTTTATGGAACTGATGGTGCCAATAAACTACTGCGGGGGGTGGGGGCTCGATATAGTCTTGAGTATCTCCAAGACCAGCGCCACCATAGCCTCCTGCTCCAATCAAAACAACCTGATTCTCAAGATTAAGATTTGGCAAGTTTGATGGTTCTAACAGCTTAGATGAGGATATTGATTGATAAACCTGATCAGCTGGAACTGAAAAATCTAGAATTGGCTGCAACCAGCGCTGTCTTTGGAGGCGAGATATAGGAGTTAAACGTAGCTTGGAGAGTTCAGTTAGAAATGGATTGTTTTTCTGGCTATCAACAGTTTGAAGTAGTTCTCCTCTAAGATCAGTTGTACTTTTTGTTGAAGGCGTCATAGTGTTCCCACCTGTTTGGGCTAGAGCTACTAGGTATCCAAACGGACAGCGATCTTTACAACTCTTAGAAGGTGGGTGAAGATAGTTCCAAGGAGCGTTAGCATATCCTTGCATACTCCAATTTAAACTAGCAACGCCTGGTCGAGGACCAATCTCTTTACCACTCTCAAGTATTGAGCCTAGAATTAGCCAAATACCCTGATCGACTGCATTCTCTAGTGACTGTCTGAGAATAGGCTCACCCTCATCTTGACGACGATCAAACAAATAGTCAACACCAATAACTGCACTATCCTTTGAAGAGAGAACATCGATAAGTTGAGCAATATAGCTCCAATCCATCTGATGTGGAGTGAATTCATCGATTTCAGCAACAGCGGCATCGTCAATTTGCACTAAAAATACAGGTGCGTTTTCTGAAATAGGAAGTTGTTGGGTAATTTGACGATAGACCGATTGAGCATACAGACGTTGGGATAAAAGCCAGTCTCGAACAGTAGGATTGACTGAAAGAAGTGCGATCGCACCCAGCACCACTGCCTGTCGTAGACTGGGCAACCACGGATCGAGCCGCGCCTTCCAACCAACCGGCTGTAGCCGAAAAAGTTCGGCCCCACGATGGCTAAACAGAGACGGTACCAGGTGAGCTGAAGGATAGGTCAGCGTACTTTCTGAGCGTAGAGACTGACTCGCCTTTTGCAACGCTCTATGAACATCATCAAACTGCACCAGCCGTCGCAAAAACTGATTTAAAAAAGCCTGGGCCACCTGATTGTGGATCGGTTCTCGCATCACAACAACCTGGTTCAACCCTAAGGCCACTAAGGTATCGGCGATATCGAGACCCTTACAAGAATTAAATAAAGCAAACTGGAGACCGTTTTGTTGCGCCTGCTTTAAATAAGGTTCTAGCTCGCTCATGGTCACAGTAGTATTGGGGGCAATCGAAATTTCACCACCTACGCTTTCAGCCTCGTTACTATGGCCAAAAAAGAACACCATGTCCCAACCGTCGGGATCGCTAATTTTACGACAAATTAATTCACCCAAGTCCGACACATTCATCCCAGGCTGCCAGCCGACCTGATGGATATCGGCCAAAGCGTTCAAGGTATCAATTGCCTGTAAATCTCCCGATAGATCTAGCCCAGTTTCGTCTCCAATAATCACCAACACTCTGGCCTTGCGCCGATGCTTCTTCGGGGGAGTCGCAGCCGTGTGAATATTGGCAGGTAAACGAGCAATACAAATAGGCCGATGTTGACTAAACTCAGCGCTGACTTCCCAGCTCTCCCAGGGCAATCGGGCTAGATGGATCGGGCTACAGGTAATAAATAGAGTGATCGCGTCAGGATTGGTCGGATCGGTCGTAACCGCTTTACCCAACTGGCGGCGAATAGGAAACAAGGGTTCGCTACGCAGCCAGCGATGGAATTCTGACAGTAGTTTGGCCTCTGCTTGCACTAGCTGACTATGCCAATCAGTGCGGGTCGGTGAGATTTGCCCCGTTACCCCTGCTCGCCCTCGCATCGGTTGTTCGTGATTGCCAAAGGCTGACTGATAATAACCTAGATAGGCTCGCTGCCAACGTTGATGAAGGACTGTTAGCGATTCTGGGTAGGCCAGCTGTGCCATTAACTGTTGACCCTGCCCCCAGGTCAGCTCAAAAAAGCAGGTCTGGCTTATTTGGTTAACGGCTAGACGATAGGTTTGGACCATCACTTGATTGATTGACTACACCGCTGTATTTCTGATTATTTAGAAGTTATTCATCAGTCGTAAATAACCTCTAAACAGTTAAAAGTATGATGATTTCAAACAGTTATATTGACTTATTTATATTTTCACTGTCTAAATAATAAGCGTACCGAGTTCTAGGTATTCATGTTCGCATGTAAGAGCGCTGGTGTGTAGTTTACTGTGCTGAATAGTAATTAACTGTAGCGATCTGTATAAGCTCTGTCCGTTTAGCACTATGTTTATTTAGTCGTTGTTAGAGTAACTTCCCAGACTTTAACAACGGCTGTTTCTTGCACTTATCTCAAAGCTGTCATCATGTGTTCTGCCCCCTCATTAAAACGGCGTCATTTTCTTCAGTTTGCTGGGTCGAGCCTAGCCGCTATGGGCTTAAGTCAGTTTGACTTTCTCACCCAGGCTGAAGGCTATGGGCAGGCTCTGGGCCAAAGCACCCCTCGAAAACTGGCGATGCTGGTCGGCATCAATGACTATCCGTTTGCAGGAGGGAATCTGCAGGGCTGTCTGACCGATGTTGAACTGCAGTATGAGCTGTTAGTTAATCGGTTTGGGTTTAATCCTAGTGATATTGTGCGGGTTACCTCGGGTGGGGAGTTGTCACCTACCCGTGACACTATTTTGCAGGTCTTTAAAGAACATCTGATTGACCAGGCCCAACCGGGCGATGTTGTTGTTTTTCATTATTCTGGCCATGGCTCACGGGTAGCCGATCGTAACCCGGTCGAAAAATCGTTGATCGGCACCCTAGTACCCATGGATGCCACCCAGGACGGTAATGAGGTTAATCATATTACCAGTCGCACATTGTTTTTATTAATGAAAGCCATCCGTACCGAGAATCTGACCATGGTGTTAGATAGTTGTTACTCTGGTGGTGGATTTCGAGGCAATACTATAGTACGTGAGGCTCCTATTCGAGCCGATCTAGATGGTAAAAAT
>JBCDFI010000448.1:0-4857 GCA_039178155.1 Cyanobacteria bacterium P01_H01_bin.105 | reverse complement strand
TCAAAAACAGCTCTATCGATTTGAACAAAAAACACCTGAGGAAGCGGCCCTCGATCCGGTTTATGGAGAATCCTCTATTCCTGATCGCACCCTAATAATTCAAGACCGCGATATTCTGGCGCAACAAAATGCCTGGAGCGGCATCTGGCTAACCCGTAACCGACAGCTAGTATCCTATGCGCCAACTAATCCTGTCTTTGTTTTTCAGACGCCTCAGGTGCGCTTTAGTAACTGGATAACGCCGCTTTTGGTGAATAATCGTCCCTGGAATATTGCGGATCTCTCGGGTGGCCCTCAGACGATTTTGATCCACTTGCAAGAACTGTTTAAGACGATATTGCCGAGTCAAGCTCCGCAACCTTATGGTTTACGGTTAGATTGTCGCTATAGCTTTGCTGTAGCGACGGTGGGTAATGAACAGCTGTTTTCTGCGGTACCAGTGTTGCTGACACCGAGGGTTGCGATCGCAAACAATACAACCATTCCATCCCAGCTAGTCACAGACCTAGCCACTGAAATCGAGCGCTGGCGTCACGACAACCGTCCTGTAGAGAACCAAGGACGTTATCAATTGAGCCTAAATCTGTTCTCTGGCATTGATAACAATGCAACGCTGCCCCTCTTAAAGATCGAGCAGCTGTATATCAACCAGGCAGATATTGTTTGGCCAGTTGATTAGCAAAGGTTAAACGCCTTTAAACCCGCCAGATTCAATCATCTCAGTGGCTTTGGGTCGTTGAGATGGGCGTACCAAATGCAGTCGCTGTACGCCGATTTGATTTAATGCGATACCGCCGAGAATAACAGCTCCACCAATATATTGACCAACCGTAGGGACTTCACCCAGCAGTAAAAAAGCAGAAATAATACCCACAATCGGGTTAAAGGCCGTTGCAAATGAAACTTCACTAGCGTTGCTGCGCTTTAACCCGTTAAACCACAATGTTTGACCCGCCACGACAATAATGGCCGCATAGAACACCATCCAACGCCATAAAAAAGGCGAACCTACATCCATAAAGTGTTCAGGTCCATAGAGAACAAGTGTGGCCCCAAAGAAAAAGATTGTTCCTATAAACATGCGAAACACGCTAAAGATGCCTAAAGAAATCTCTCGGAGGCTAATTTTGCTAACCAGATTGGCCACAGCCTTGATCACAGCGGCAATCACGGTTAACAGTGCACCACGCCCTGCCGTCATTCCCATACCCAAAGACATTGTGTCGGCTCCAGGCGGTTGAATTAAAACCGTCAGAGCGACACCAATAAATGACACCACAGCTCCGGCGACGACCCATTTATTCACCCGATCGCCTAAGACCAGTACTGATAGTGCCAACACTAGTGGCGTATCGATCTGACTAATTAAAATCACGTTGTTGACCGGCGTAATCGCCAGCGCTGTAAAAATCAGCGTCGGTACAATGGCCGCACCTAACACTGCAACCACAGCCATGGTTAGCCAGCTTTGCCACTTGATTTGCGCTAAAGCGGGTCTGCGCCACTCGCGAGCGTAGGTAATGGCTAATAAGATGAGGGCACACAGATTGCCGATAAACAGAACATTGCAAAACGAAATCGGGTTGCGTCCGTCGATTAAGTTCAGGTCACCCAGCTCCGTTAACTTGCGGGTGACGGCATTGGCAGCTCCAAAAATTGCGATCGCGAGTAGAAGATAGACTCTACCCGAGGGCTGAAAGCCTAATTTACTAGTTGTCTGCATAGCAAAGGGTCCTAGCCTTAGTAGTTAAGCAGTGTTGCTGATATAGAATCCTGACTAGTTAGCCTGCAGGCTACGGTTTGGCTAAAACTGTTAGCGGCTCAGTGTGAGTGATGTTCATTTTATAAGACCTGCACCATTTGGCAAACACCTTGGTCAAACACAAGCACGCCAACTATTTGACAATCTAGTTTCTTTCGATTGACCGATCGATTGATAGTCTGGTCGGTCACTGACTGGTCGCTGACTTAATTGCCTGTAGCCTCTGAGAATGGTAAAACTAGCACCCATGGGCCACACTTGGGCGATGCCTGCTGTCAGAGCGTGACGCAGGCAATACAACCCATCAGCAGTGGCCTGCTAGCGTATCGGAGATCCCCTATGTCGGTTAAGTTCTTGGGTCGGCGTGGTTGGCTAAAACCACTGCGCTCACTAGGTTACTACGTTGGTCTGTTTAGCCTATGTCTTGTTTTTACGGTGGCCTGTGGCGGCGGCGGTGACGAGCCAGGAACGACAGCAGCACTGGACGGTCGCGTCGCCGTGGGCACCACCTTGAGCGCTCGTACCCTAGATCCTGCCGATGCCTACGAAATTTTTCCGGGTATTTTGCTCTACAACCTGGGAGATCGTCTTTACACCTATGCACCGGGGACAACGAACTTAGAACCTCAGCTGGCAACGGAGATGCCCACGGTTAGTGAAGATGGCCTGACCTATACGATCCCGCTGCGCGAAGGGGTAACGCTGCACGATGGCTCTGTCTTCAATGCCGAAGTTATGGCTTTTTCCATCCAGCGATTTATGGACAATGGCGGACGTCCGGCGTTCTTGCTTTCGGAAAAGATTGAGACCGTTGAGGCCACCGACGAGTATGAATTAACCATTACGCTACAGAAGCCATTTGCTGCGTTTACGGCTCTGCTGACATTCTGGGGAGTCACGCCTGTACCACCCGATGTTTATACCATTGGCGACGCTCAGTTTAAGCCAGAAGAATTTATCGGCACTGGCCCTTACCAGCTGGCGTCCTTTAGTAGCGATGTGATCAAACTAGATGCCAATCCAGACTATTGGGGAACCTCCCCCAGTAACGATGGTATCGACATTCAGATTTTTACTAGCCCTGCCAACCTCTACAACACGTTTCGCTCTGGTGGGTTAGATGTGGCGTATCAGACCCTAGACCCCGAGCAAATTTCTGCCCTAGAGCGAGAGGCCGATCAGGGGGGCTGGAATGTGATTGAAGCTGGGTCGACCGTGGTTAACTACATGTCGCTCAACCAAAAGATTGAGCCGTTCGATGATCTAAATGTGCGCAAGGCAGTAGCGGCCATGATTGACCGTAATCTGATCAACGACCGAGCCTTTCAAGGACAGGCAGAACCGCTGTACAGTCTTATTCCTAAAAGCTTTGATGTTCATGAGTCTGTTTTTGAAACGACCTATGGAGATGGTGACTACGACAAGGCCAAAGACTTTCTCAATGAGGCGGGGATCACAGAAGCGAATCCGCTTGAGTTTGAGATTTGGTACCCGACGGCCTCAACCACCCGCAGCGTTGTTGCCAATACGCTCAAAGAAGCGATTGAGTCTAACCTGGCTGGCCTAGTCAATGTGCAAGTGAGTACGGCTGAGTCTGCAACTCTCTGGGAAAATGTTGAGAAGGGCATCTATCCAAGCGTTTTATCTAACTGGTATCCCGACTATTTTGACCCCGATAATTTTGTCCAGCCGTTTTTAAGCTGCAGTGAGGGCTCGGTCGAAACGCTGTGTGAAAAAGGGGCAACCCAAGGCAACGGCTCTTTTTATTACAGTGCTAAAACCAATGATCTGTTGGCTCAGCAACGTGCTGAGTCAGATAAAACGACTCGCGATAGCCTATTTAAGGAGTTACAGCAGGCTATGGTCGATGATGTGCCTTACATTCCTCTTTGGCAAAACAAGGATTATGTGTTTGCCGCGTCAGGAGTAGAGGGTGTGGCGATTGAGCCAAATCAGCAATTTTTGCTATGGCAAATCAGTAAATAAATGAGTTTGGGCGCTTCTCTATACGAGAAGGGATGGCCTTACATTAGGGGGAGACTGAATGGCATCTCGGGCTAATGCGCTGCGCTATTATGTGCTGTCGCGATTGATGCTGGCCCCGTTGATGATCTGGACGATCACAACGGTTGTATTTTTGTTGATGCGGGCAACTCCAGGGGACCCCGTCGATGCATTGCTGGGGCCAAGGGCTCCGATCGAGGCTAAGGAGGCGTTGCGATCGCAGCTCGGCCTCGATAAACCCCTATTTCTCCAATACTTAGACTATCTAGGCCATTTGCTCCGATTTGACCTCGGCAGCTCCATTGCTAGCCAGGGCCAAACTGTCTGGCAAATCATTGGTGACCACTTCCCCGCCACCGTCGAACTCACCTTCTGCGGTCTGGCGGTTGCTGCCGTCGTAGGTATTACTGTTGGGTCCATTGCTGCCTCACGTCCCAATACCCCCATTGATGCAGGCGGTCGACTGTTTGGCATCCTCACCTATGCCACGCCCATGTACTGGTTTGGCATGATTTTGCAGCTGATTTTTGCCGTACAGCTACGCTGGTTCCCGATTGGAACCCGATTCCCGCTAATGGAGACCCCTCCTAATGGACCGACTGGTCTATATCTGCTTGATAGTCTGCTTAATGGCAATTTCGATCAATTTGGAACGGCTCTTTATCACCTGGCCTTGCCCAGTCTGACCTTAGGCATTCTAATCAGCGGCGTCTTTGAGCGTATGGTCCGGGTAAATCTCAAGCAAACCCTGCGGGCCGACTATGTCGAAGCTGCGCGGGCGCGCGGGATTCCTGAATTTCGCATTATCACTGTCCATGCCCTCAAAAATGCTCTGATTCCGGTGATTACGATCTTGGGTTTAACCTTTGCCTCCCTGCTGGGGGGAACCGTCCTGACAGAAGTTACGTTTTCATGGCCAGGGCTGGCTAATCGATTTTTTGAAGCTATTTCGCAACGCGATTATGAAGTAGTACAGGGGCTGATGACCTTCTTTGGCACCATTGTCGCTCTAGTCAGCATTGCCATTGACATCCTGAATGCTTATGTCGATCCAAGGATTCGCTACTGACACCGAGCCGCTTTATAAAAAT
>JBCDFI010000447.1:0-4884 GCA_039178155.1 Cyanobacteria bacterium P01_H01_bin.105 | reverse complement strand
GCATAAGTAGCGTATTCCTCAGTTTGAGGCAGCGGACGAATTGCTTGGCCATCAAGCTTGTGCAGGGTACTCAGCAATAACTCAGCCGTGAGTTTGGACAAGGTCTCAGCAATGGTCCAAGCATTATCCAATAGCCCAATCGGAATAGTTTCTTCTAACAGCATAGGGCCAGTATCCATACCAGCATCCATTAGCATGGTCGTTACGCCGGTTTTAGCTTCACCGTGGTAGAGACTCCATTGGATTGGAGCTGCCCCACGATACGTAGGCAAAAGTGATCCATGACCGTTGATCGCCCCCAGGCGCGGCATGTCTAAAATTTCTTGAGAGAGAATTTGGCCATAAGCAACCACAACGAAGGCGTCTGCTTGGGAGGTGCTTAAGAAATTGAGAGTATCGGCATCTTTCTTAATTTTTTGGGGCTGCCACACAGGAATATCGGCCTCAGTAGCGACGACTTTAACTGGGGACGGTGTAACTTTGCTGCCTCGGCCTCGTCGTTTGTCTGGCTGAGTAACAACGGCAATAACCTCAAAATCGGGATCTTTAAGCAGACGGATCAGACTGGGTACTGCAAACTGTGGAGTACCAAAGTAGACAACTTTCATTGCAGGAAGGGACACTGAATAGGTGAGTTGATTATCAGCATGCCGCTAACGGCGATCAATAGCAATTTCAATACGGCGATTGCGCTGCCGAAACTGGGGAGTACTGTTGTCTGTAATAGGCTGGCTTTGACCATAGCCGATAGTAACCCAGCGATGATCTGGCAAGTGACCAGCTAGATAGGCTCTGAGTGCATTAGCCTGCTGAAACCCTAAGGTAAGACTCTGGGAGGGCTCCATCCGATCATCCGTATGACTGCCAATCAGAATAGTGGCCTTGGGATATTGGTTCAGATCTTCAAAAATACTGTTGAGGAGTGTTGGAGCAGTCGCTAGTAAACGTGCTTCTCCAGGAGCAAAGAGGGCATCGCTGGGTAGAGTAATTTTGAGTTCAGTAGTCTCTAATAAGAGATGGTGTGATTTCGTCGGTGCTGACCCATCAGTTAAAGATTTATCTTTAGGCAATGCTGCTGATTCTATCGACTGCTGGCTCTGGTTAACGGCCGAGGCAGGATTAAGTCGGCGATCTAAATTAGCAAGTCTACTCTCTACCTCTGCTGTGGACTGAGCCTGACCCAATTTGCTTTCTAGGTCCAATAAACGTTTGCGAATCGTTTCAAATTCCTGTTCGAGGGCAGCTAGTTCTTCTTTGGCAATCTGCTGTTCGCGCTCATTTAAGGCAGCGGAGGGAGTCGTTAAAGGAGTGAGTGGCTGTGTCGGTATGGGGATGGGTTCAATCCGAGTTTCGGGAGGGGGGGTAGGTTGCCAGCGACTGGGCAAACGATAGATTTCTATGAACACCCGATTAGTTCGACGCAGGATAACTTCCTGCAGAGGCATTTGCTCACTCGGGGAGGGAAACAATCTAGCGATACCAATACCCGATAGCCACGCCAGAGGTAGACCCATTAATAGTAATCCCAGCCCCAATAGAGCATTTGCTCCATAGCCTATCCAGCGACGACGGGGAGTAGACGCAACAACCCCAACGGTAGGAGAGAGGTCAGAAATTGGGTAAGGCGAAGGAAGTTCTGGGTATGGCTCATTAGACACAACACTAATCCTCCAATACCTCAGTCAACATATTCTGGAGGACGATTAGACTAAGGCCAACCGTCCCAAGGATTGACCTGTACCACATTTTCGTCGTTGATGACAACTAAGAAGTCAAGCTGAGGCTGATTATCAGCAGTCGCTTTAACCAGACTGGGCATTTTGAGGGCAGCTGCGTACCGCTCTGCCGCTGCATTACTGGCTTCATAACCGGTAACATTGCCATCTTCATCAAGGCGGACTCGATAGCGGACTTCTGGTCCAGACCGGTCACGGTCTCGATTATCGATAATTGTTCGCCGTAGCTCTTGGTTGAGCGCATATATACGATCAGCATCTTGAATTGGTGTAGCAATGGAGGTCGAAAGCTCTCCACTCGTGCTGGTAGGAGTGATGCTGGAAGTATCTGCTGCTGTGCTATCTGAGAACGGTGTAGAAGATTGTTCTGATGGATCATCTTCGCTAGTCTCTTCTCCCCCTGCTTCTCCCCTTGCTTCTCCCTCTGCTTCTCGATCTTCTTCCTCTGCGGGACTTGGTTCAACAACCTCTGGGGTATCTGTTTCGGGGATGACGCTCAGCTGATCAGAAGTGACCTCGACAGTCCCATCTGTGGCAAAGGTGACATCAAACTCAGCCACAGGCCCAGACGCTGCGGCATCGGCTGTGGCCTCTACTGGAATGTAGGTTAGGGCAGGTAAAGGAGTATTGTCTAGATTTTCGAGTGAGGGACCGTCTAGAGGAGTGTAAGCAACAATATCGCCATTCTCAGCGACTGAGATTTGATAGCTCAGGGGCTGCTCTAGAGGGGCATCATCATCCTGAGCACTACTAATTTGCTGTTGAATCTGCTGCTGTAGCTCGGCTAGCTGAGCACTGTCTGTGATGGTGCTGTTATTTTGCTCGGGTAAATCAGCTACAGTATCCGTCGCGTCTTCGGTCGGCTCTGGTGTAACACCGGGAGGAGGGGCGGAGCCAGACTCATTCTCAAAGGGCTCTTCTAATGGATTCGTGCTCTGTGATTCTAACCCTTCTGGTTCGCTCAGCTCGGGCACGGGCAATAAGAAGAATAGTCCCAACGCAGCCACGGCTAGGGTACCAAAGCCAAGTAATGGGGGAATAGCCCTTTGTGTTAGAGGTTCTTCGGGTCTGACATACTTGCGAGGCAGAGGGGCCAGATTAATTGAAACTTCAGGTAAGGTTTGAGCATCTGCGTAAAACTGATCGATGGCTTCAGCCATGTCAAACAGCTGCACCGTAGAAAGTTTGATGGTTTGAGATGCTGTATCGCTTGCTTCATCACCGGATAGACTGTTTAAAATCTCAGGCTTGACGATTAGGCGATGATACTGACCTTCATCGGGTTCAACAGCTACTAGTGATGATTGAGACGCTAGATGTTCTGGGTGATCTAGACCACTGATGAGACGCTGACAATAGGCACTAACTGCACCCACCAGAGCATTAAAAAACTCTGTGCCACCGGACAGGGATTGTTCGATGCCTACAATCTTAAATTCAGCATTTGCCAAAATAGAGAGCACATTAGATGTATCTGCGCTCAGGCCTTCTAACACTAGGCTGCAATTGGGCAATACGTATTGTCTTTGGATAGTCATGATACTTCCCCATCAAAGAGGCTGGCCCACAGACGTTCTTCGCCGCGAGTACCAGTACACAGTAATAGCTGAGTTAATAATGACAGAGCCAGTCCATCTAGCTTTTCGTCAGTGCTGTAGGCAAGAACCGTAGCCCGCTTAGGATTCATACGGGCCCGGAAATGGGCTCGAAACCGCTTGAGATATTTGGCCAAGCGAAAATGATGGTCGAGGGAAAGCTGCTGGTCCTGGAGCTGTTGGTATCCTAAAAACAGCTGACGAATCAATACGGTTAGCTTACGACATAGATAACAAACCACCAGCACCAGTGCCTTGGCCTCTTCTATAGTGAGGGGCTGACGTTGATTAAACTTACGTAGCGGATTGGTACTACGCAGACGCCACAGATGTACGCGTCCTTTGAGTACATCTTGCAAACCCAGTTCCTTAATGGCTGTCAGCATGACCTGAGAGGCATTGAGTTCTAAGGCCTCGACGGCAAGCATAATAAAGTCTAGCTGCGTTTTTGCCCTGCGAGGGCATTCATCGCTTTGGATTCCGTAGTTTGGCAGCTTGTCCAATATCGGAGATCTGACAGGTTTTTCTGGTGGGCTTTTAACGGTCATTCCCTATAAGGCTCTTGATGAATTTAGTCGCTGCAGTGAATGTAAATGGATATTTACGAACGGACACGAAAGGCCAGCTCTTATCAAAACATAAACCACATCCAAGGTGAACCCCTGAGTTTTCTCCTAGAAAAAACTGAGATTCTAGCTGTGAAAATGGCGCAGACAAAACCATATCAGTGGATGGGTGGATAGAGAGGAATATATGTATTCAGTCTCTTGGCTTTGAGTCTGAATCTATCATCAACACTTATTCATATCTTTTATGAAAGTACCCGGTCACTGGAACTGAATAAACGTGATCTCCTTAAAGGCTTAAGCTTTATGGCTGGTTTTAGTCCCGATTTTACGATTTGGAAGTTGGGTGCTACTCTATGGTGCAATAGTAATTATGTACTTTACCTATGCAGTGGCCGGTAATTTTTCTGGCAGGGATGGGGATAGGCTGTCTGACTAGCTGGTTGGTGTGGCAGGCTCGATATCAGATGGTAAGGGAGCGAGCCAAGAATGACTTGGTAGCTGAGCGGGCCACTATGGTTGAACAGCTGCACAGCAAGGATGTTCAGCTAGGGGAGCTGCGCCAACAGATTAATCATTTACAAACTGGGCTTGGTCAACAGCAGCAGGCGCTGACCGCCGAAGCTGCGCAGCGAGCTGTGGCTGAGACCCAGGCAGCCCAAGCAGTGCAGCTGCAAGAACATATTCAACAGCTGCAGATGGAAAATAGTCAGCTGACAACTCAGCTGACCCAGAGTCGCACACGGCTGCAGACGCAGCAGCAGGTTAGTGATGAGAAGCTAGCCTTGCTAACCCAGGCGCGCGATCGCATGTTCGAAGCATTTAAAGCCCTGTCTGCAGAAGCACTACAAACAAACAATGAGACATTTCTAAATTTGGCCCAGACAAAGTTAGGGCAGTTTCACACCCAGTCCAGCAGCGAGCTACTGCAGCGTCAGCAGGCCATTGATGGTTTGGTACAGCCGCTGCAAACATCTTTGACCAAAG
>JBCDFI010000446.1:0-4890 GCA_039178155.1 Cyanobacteria bacterium P01_H01_bin.105 | reverse complement strand
GGCAGCACATCCTTTCTAACAATGATCGAGCTGATTGCAGATGATGAAATGCAATCAGAAGATTTTAGATAGCTACTCAACCTAAGGAACAAGAGAAACGGGCTGACCAAAGAACACTCCAAGAATCTCTCATCTTCTCTCAGCAGCATGCTATCTTTGCCACCAAGGTTTTCCCAAACCTGGAAACAGCCAGGTTGCCTGATTCAGTAATTCGTCGATAATCTTACCGGGTGGTAAACGACCATCTAAAGTGATGACATTTTCTTCTGTGCCAATGGGTTCAAATGCAGCTAGCTGGCTATCGAGCATTTTGGCCTTCATGTAGTGATTGGCTCGTTCAACCAGTCTCCTCTCTAGTTCTGATTTTGGTACGTTAAGCCATACTAGCTGTACTCGCCCCAAAGCTGTTAGTCGTTTTCTATATGCTGCTTTTAGAGAAGAGCATGTTATTACGGTCTCTCGATTTAGCTCGATTGCCCGTTGAATATCAGATTCTATTGCTGCTAGCCATTGCTGACGATCGTCATCTTGAAGAGGAGTTTGCGATCGCATCTTCATAATATTTGATAGCGGATGCCGACGATCTCCCTCTAAAAAATCGCTCTCTAACCGCTCAGCAAGAAGTCGCCCTACAACCGTTTTTCCTGAACCCGAGACTCCTATGACAGTCCACACTAGGGGGCAGGTATTCATGCTATTTTTTCATTCTCAAATTTGTGGCACTGCTCATCCTACCCATCTAGAAACGATCGCCAATCTTAAAAATCACCCTGGTATCGCCTTCATCGTTGATGCCAAACTCAAGCCGCACTGCACCAATCGAGGTCATTGCCCGCACACCGAGACCATATCCAAATCCATCGCCGGGTTTGCCTCGTACCTCGGCCGGTTCTCCAATCACCTCATCCCCCGTTCCTAGATCGCTGGCATAGTCAAAGAATAGGGTACCGCCGACATCAATATCATCGTCAAATGCGTTAAAGCCAAACATGGGGAAGCGATATTCTGCTGTGGCTTGGACAAAGCTTTCGCCTGTGCCAACCTCACCAGAACCGTAGCCACGCACGGAGCTAGAGCCCCCCAGACTAAAAGCATCGTAGGGGGGCGTATCGCCAAGGATAGTCCCGCCTTGAAGATTAAGCACCAGGGTGCGAGGACCCGCTGTAAATCCAAAAAGATTTAGAGGCAAAAACTGAGTGTAGTTTGCACTCAGACGGGTAAATAGAATCTCGGCCTCACCGACGGGAATAGACTGATCGAGACCAAACAGCAGCCTAGACCCCTTGGTTGGATTTTTAGAATCGTTGCGCTGGTCGATAACCCCCGCAAAATTAAGCGTTAACAGATCGTCTTGCCCATCATCACTGACGGTCAGCGAGTTACCAAATTCATCATTGCCAACAACATCATTGTCAAAGACATCTTCTCGAACAGAAATCCGCTGATAGGAAAGTCCTAAGGCCGCATCTAGATCCGATGTTAGGGGGCGAAAATATTCCACACCTCCCCCCATACGGTGTACCCAGGGTTCATCACCGCTGGGTGTTTCAACCTCAGGGTCGCCGCCAACAAACTCAGGTTCCACCCCTCGCCTGTTGGCAAAATTGATGCCGTATCCTGAGCCGTCATTTAAAAACTGTCTAAAGTCTAAATCTGCCCCTAGGGTGTTTTCGCCCCCCTCGATGGTTAGGGATAGGGTTTGGTTGTTACCCCCTATATTTTCAAACCCAAAACGCGCTGCGGGGGAAAATCCTCTGGGCTGATTGGATAGGGCATTTACTGTAGCGGGTCTTGCCGGTCCCTGTAAGGCGCTGGGTCGCGGAAAGCTTGAACCCAGGTCAACAAAAAAAGAATTCCGTTCAGCAACGTTGACCACCATGACCACTTGGTTGGGCTCCTCGGTCGGTTCTAAGGTTAGGGTTGTCCGGTGCGAAACTAGCTCTTGAAGCCGTGCCAATCCTTCTAGGGCCAACTGTGCGTTGTAAACATCTCCTGGCTGTAGCTCAAAAGCTTGGGTGATGATGTCGGGACTGATGGCAGCCTCAGTGGGCACATGGCCGTCTACAAAACGCACCTGGATATCTGAGAGCACTTCTCCATTGTCCGATGGCACAGTGTCCGATGGCACAGTGGCCGATGGCACAGTGGCCGATGGGGTGTTAGAGAGATTATCTATGTATGAGGGGTCAATTCCTGTGTTCTCTTGTATACCGGCCTGAGGCTCCTGAGGGGAGTGAGTAGTTTCAGTGGTGTCGGTAGCTCCGCTGCTGTGGTCGCTAGGCGGAGACATTAACGGGGTGTCTGTTTGCCCCCAGCTGGGGGATGCTAAAAGTACGGGGCCAGCTGTAACACCTAGGGTTGTTGCTAAGAGCCATCTATACTGTCGTGACAGACGTGATACCACCAATAGGGTTGTTTGCATTAGGCTCCAGAATACCCGTGCTAAAGTTTGACAGTTCGTGAGTTGGACTGGTCAATCCTATGGTGCAATATAGGCGAACTTAACAAATCATGTCAAATGGATGATTAGAGCGCTAGCTTGTTAAACAGATGTGTGGGTTCTTCGTAGAGACATTGTTTTCCCTGGGGTCCTTTTTGGTACAGCGACAGGGCCTATATCTTTAACCCTTGGAGCAGACTTGGAGCAGATAAATGGTAACTACACTTCAATTTGACAATGGCGACCAGATGCCGATTTTAGGGTTAGGCACATGGAAGTCTGCCTCTGGTGATGTTTATAAAGCTGTCAAGGCTGCGATCGCAGCTGGCTATCGTCACATTGACTGTGCCCACATCTACGGTAACGAGGCCGAAATCGGTCAGGCCTTGTCAGAGTCCTTTAGCGAGGGTGTCGTGACCCGTGAGCAGCTATGGATTACCTCAAAGCTGTGGAATGATTCCCACGCGCCTGAGGATGTTCGGCCCGCTTTAGAAAAAACCCTCGCACATCTACAGCTAGACTATCTAGATTTGTATCTCATCCACTGGCCGGTTGCGCTCAAACAGGGGGCATCGTTTCCACTGACGTCCGAAAAACTAGTCTCCCTGGACGTGCTGCCGATATTAATTACCTGGAGCGAAATGGAAGGGTTAGTCGATGAGGGTCTCTGTCGTCACATTGGTGTTTCTAACTTTAGTATGGCCAAACTGCAGGACCTTTTAGAGAATGGTCGTCTTAAGCCAGAAGTCAATCAAATTGAGCTGCACCCTTATCTGCAGCAGCCTGCAATGTTAGAGTTTTGTCGGGATAACAACATTTATCTCACCGCCTATGCTCCGTTAGGGTCATCGGATCGTCCGGATAGCTTAAAGGCAAACGATGAACCGGTTTTATTGGAAAATTCAACCATTGCTGCCATTGCCGAGAGTCATGGTGCTACTCCGGCTCAGGTGCTGCTTAGCTGGGCGATGCAACGAGGAACGGCGGTAATTCCGAAATCTGTCAACCTGGCGCGGATTGAACAAAATTTGGCAGCGGCTGAGGTCTCTTTGACGGACGCAGATATGCAGACAATAGCGGCCCTCGATCTAAACCGTCGCTATGTCAGCGGTGCCTTTTGGCAGGTGGAAGGGGGGCCTTACACGGTAGCAGCGCTGTGGGATATCTAGTTGGGATAGACATTCGAGAGGGAGAAATCAGGGTTAAAACTGACACGCTTGGTTAATGCCAGTCGCTGCGGCTGTATTCAAAAGAGAATGTTCGCGGATGCGATCGCACCCCCAGCTGACCCAATTTTCAATCGTGCCTCCCTCCCAACGCCGCAATAGGCCGTCGCTGTTGGCACTCAAAATCCATTGGCCATCAGCACTAAACAAGACTGTGTTGGCGATGGCACGATGTCCCGTCAAGGGATTACCGATGGGGGTACCGTTCAAATCCCACAGTCGCAGTGTCTGGTCACGGCTGGCGCTGACAATATACTGACCATCGGGGCTAAAGGTGACGGCGACCACATCGCTCAGGTGACCGTTAAAGGGAATATCCGTTAGCTGGCTGCCATCGCGTCCCCACAGCCGCAGGGTGCGATCGCGACTAGCACTGACCAGCCTGTCACCGTCGGGGCTAAAGGCAATGGCATTGATGTCATCAGTATGGCCCTCTATGGGCTGTCCGACCGGGTTACCCTGCAAATCCCAAAAGCGAATGGTGCGATCGTCGCTACCGCTGACTAACTGTTCACCATCGGGGCTAAATATCACTGTGTTAACAGTTTCTTCGTGGCCCTCTATGGGCTGTCCGATCGGGTTGCCCTGCAAATCCCATAGGCGGATGGTTTGGTCGTCACTGGCGCTGGCAATCAGCGGCTGAGTTGGATGAATATCGACCGCATTTACCGGAGCCTGATGGCCTGTTAACGTAATCGCTTCCCCCTGACGGTTCCACAATTTAACCGTGGTATCAGCACCGCCGCTGACGATGGTTTGACCATTCTGGCTAATATCCACCGATAGCACAGCCTCGGTATGGCCGCCAAAGGGAGCCGCCGTTGTCTGCCCATTGCCATCGAATAGTTTTACGGTGCCGTCGTCACTGGCGGTCACTAGGGTCTCTTCGCCCACCGCCATGGCATTCACGCCGCTGTCGTGGACACGGCTGGAATTGCGACGTAGCACAGCTGGCATGGACCACAGTCGCAGTGTTGAATCTTCACTACTGCTGAGAAGGGTCTGGCCATCGGGGCTAAAGGCTACAGAATAGACATAATAGTCATGGCCAATGAGGGAGGGGCCTACGGGCTGCCCCTGGCGACTCCACACCCGTACCGTATTGTCATTACCACCGCTGCTCAGCCATTGGCTATCGGGGCTAAAGGCTAGAGACATCACGTTATCCGTATGGCCCTCTAGCTGGTGTAATAAATTACCTTGTCGGTCCCACAGGCGGATAAT
>JBCDFI010000445.1:0-4902 GCA_039178155.1 Cyanobacteria bacterium P01_H01_bin.105 | reverse complement strand
GTGGTATCTAATTTTAGATTGCTGGGCTCCCACTTCTTTTATCATTCGCTACATTCACTGATTGGCAATCGTTTTAGCTCTGCAAGTGCCATCTTTTGTCAGTCAATCAGCTTGGCAGGTTTGACTTATACACCCAACTCAATATGTTCCAAGCTCGACCCAAGCTATGGAACTGCGTATATCAACGTTATCTCTATTGCGAATTCTGCCAGAATTCTTGATGTACGGTTGCAATCTCTGCCTCTACCTCAGCAATAGGGCCAACAACAGCAATAGTCTTTTGTCCCCGCTGAAAAATCTCACGGCAGGGTATATCTAGGGTGGGATTTTCACTATGGTTGCCCGTTAGCTCTAGCAGCCGCGCTTCTGTGAGGCCATAGACTAGGCGACCCACATTTCCCCAATATTGGGTTGCCGCACACATGGCACAGGGCTCTACTGTTGTATAGAGCGTGCAGTGCCAAAGATACTCTGGACTAAAGTTGGTCGCTGCTGTGCGGATCAGTACCGATTCGGCATGGTTGACGGTATCAACATTGCCCTGGCTGAGCAAGATTGTCTCGTGATCTGGAGCAACTAGGATGGCTCCAAAGGGATGATGCCCAAAAGACTGAGCGCGTAGGGCGATTTGATGGGCGTAGCGTAAGTGGCGAATAATTTGCTCAGATGTAGGCCCTTTGCTAACGGACGAGATAGCGGGTAGTGGGTCGGCAAAGTCGGCCATGGGTCCAGAGATGGAGGTGGATGACAATAAAATACCAGCCGAGGAGTCGGGTGAAAGAACGGGGTTAGGCGGTTAGTAAATTTAGGCACCGAATTGTGTGCTTTGCCTACTTATCGTAATAGCCAGGACAAAAAAGTTTAAAACTACTTCACACTTGAGCCATGGCGAACCTCTTCAACCGACGTAAATTTCTTACCTATGGTGCGGCAACGACTGCGACTAGTCTCTTGTTAAAAGCCTGCTCGCCTGGACCCGATGCGACCGTAGAAGACATCGCTGCAGAAGGTTCGGAGACAGCGGCTAAGGACACATCCAGTCTGGCAATTGTTTTGCCGGGAACGATTACAGACGGTGGCTGGAACCAGCTGGGGTATGAAGGGGTCAAGCGAGCGGGTGATGAGCTGGGCATTGATGTGGCCTATGTGGAGCAGGTCAAAAATGCAGACCAGACTGAAGCGCTAACGGATTTTGCTCGCCAGGGCTATTCATTGGTGGTGGGTCATGGTGGGCAGTTTGATGCGGCGATTGAACAGGTGGCAGGCCAGTTCCCTGACACATTTTTTCTAGGGGTGAACGGCGATATTGTGGGTGATAACTATGCCTGTGTGCGCACCAACTATAACCAGATGCTCTACCTTAGCGGCATGATTGGGGCGGCCATGAGCACCACAAAAAAAATGGCCTATCTAGCGGGGATGGAGTTTAAATCTACTCAGCAGCAAGGGGTGGCCATGGATTTGGGTGCTAAGGCCATGGACCCTAGCGCTGAGGTGATATCGAGTTTTGTGGGGGACTTTAACGACATTGCTAAGGCCAAAGAATCAGCCCTAGCGCTAATTTCTAGCGGTGTGGATGTAATTTTCCATAACCTTGATAAATCAGCTCCAGCCGTGCTGAAAGCCTGCGAAGAAGCGGGTATCTATGCCTTTGGTAACAACATCGATCAGTTTGACCTGGCCCCAGGGGCGATTCTGACCAGCGCTATTCAAGACATCGGTGGGGCAATTAGCATGGTAGCGAGTCTGGCAGGCAAAGGTGAAATTGAGAGTAAAAAGTATGTAATCGGTTTGGAAACACCTGATCTTGTCCGCTTTGGTACTTTTAGTGATGCAGTGCCCGAGGAGGTGCGAGGCAAAGTTGATGAGGTAGCAGCGGATATGGTGGCTGGCAAACTGACGTTTGAAGATACTGAAGAGAATGGTAAGGCTGCGGTTCGTTTAGTTAGCTCATGAGCGATCTGCAGCTGGTTGATATTACTAAGCGGTTTGGGCGCTTTACTGCTAACGACTGCATTAGCCTGACGGTGCAAGCCGGATCTATCCATGGTTTGTTGGGGGAGAACGGAGCGGGAAAGTCGACGCTGATGAACATTCTCTCGGGGCTATATCAGCCTGATGGGGGACAGATTTTACTCGATGGCCAGTCGGTTAATATTAATGCTCCAGCGGCTGCGATTCGCCATGGGATCGGGATGATCCATCAGCACTTTATGTTGGTGCCTCAGCTGACGGTGACGGAGAATATTATTCTGGGCTGCCCAGAGGGACTGCATTTGGATGTGCGATCGCAGTCTCAAAAAATCGCCCAGCTCAGCCAAACCTATGGTCTAGAGGTGCCCCCTCTGGCCCGCGTAGAAGATCTGCCAGTGGGTATCCAACAGCGGGTAGAGATTCTCAAGGTACTGTACCGTCAGGCTCGGATCTTGATCTTGGATGAACCCACGGCGGTGCTGACCCCAGCAGAAATCGCAGGGTTTTTAGAGACTCTCAAACAGCTGGCTAGCCGTAACCATACGATTATCTTTATCAGCCACAAGCTCGATGAAGTCATGGCTGTGTGTGACCAGGTCACCATTCTGCGACGGGGAAAACAGGTGGCATCCTACGCTACTACTGACACCAACCGGACTGAGTTAGCTCGCTTAATGGTGGACCGGGATGTAGAGATTAACTCGCGTCCCGAGCCACAGCCTGCAGGCGAGATAGTGCTGGATATTCGCGATCTGTGGGTGACAACAGACCGTCAGGTGGAAGCGCTACGAGGGCTGTCGCTGCAGGTGAGGGCAGGGGAGATTGTGGGGATTGCTGGGGTGGATGGTAACGGTCAGCGGGAACTGGCGGATGCGATCGCAGGTCTCATCCCGATCCAAAAAGGCACGATTAACATTACAGATTCTATTCAAAGAAAGATTGCCTACATTCCCGAAGACCGTCAAAAACAAGGGCTGGTGCTGGGGTTTTCCGTGGCCCGTAATCTCATTCTCAAAGCCTTTGCTAGACTACCTTTTTGCCAACGTTGGCTGTTGCAACGAGAGAAAATTAACACCAATGCTGATGCGGCGATCTCAGATTTTGATATTCGCACACCAAGCCCTCAGATCCCTGTACGCCAGCTATCCGGTGGCAATCAACAAAAGGTAATTCTGGCACGAGAGCTGGCTGGAGAGCCAGGACTCATTATTGCCATGCAGCCTACTCGCGGGCTGGATATTGGTGCAACCGCCGAGGTGCAACAAAGTTTGTTGGCTCAGCGGTCTCGCGGTGCGGCGATTCTCTATATTTCCACCGAGCTAGAAGAGGTGATGGCTATGGGAGATCGCTTAGGCGTCATCTATCGTGGGCAGCTGGTGGCAGTACTGGATGCCAGCGTCGCCACGCCCGAACAGGTTGGCTTACTCATGGCCGGTATTTCTAAAGGAGCGGCCCATGATCCGATTGCAGAGTCTGTCTAAATCTCTGGCCGTGGCTCCGCGCCTGGGTCGACAAGTTCGCTCTGCTTTACTGCCTTTAGTGGCGGTGATTAGCGCTCTACTGGTGGGGGCGATCTTGATGGTAATTGCCGGGGCCAATCCGCTGGTGGCCTACGGGGCTCTATTTCGTCAAGCGCTGACCACCTATTTTGGCTTTGCTGATACCCTGACCAAAACTACACCGCTGCTGTTGGTTAGCCTGGGGGTGCTAGTGGCCCTGCGGGCTGGCCAGTTTAACCTGGGTGGGGAGGGTCAAATCTACATGGGTGGGTTGGGCAGTGCCTTAGTGGGGTTGGCGTTGCCGGGGTTACCCCTGGTGGTACATTTGCCGCTGGCGTTGCTGGGAGGCTTTGGCTTTGGTGCTTTTTGGGGTGCGATCGCAGGCTATCTCAAAGTGGCACGGGGTTTAAATGAAGTACTGACGACGCTGTTGCTCAACTACGTGGCCCAAAATCTAATTAGCTATTTGGTCAATGGTCCCCTCAAAGCCGCCAACGCCCCCAGCCCATTTTCTGAGCTAGTGGCAGAATCTGCCCGTCTCCCAGCGATTTTACCCAAAACCCAGGCCCACGCCGGAATTTTTCTAGGGCTGATCCTGGCAGGTGGGCTGACGGTGGCCTTTGCTATCTCTGCATGGGGCTATCGCGTTGATGCGGTCGGTCAAAACCCGGCTGCCGCCAGCTATGCCGGGATTTCTGTCAATCGCACCATTTTGAGTGTGATGGCGCTCTCGGGCGGGCTGGCCGGGTTGGCGGGCAGTAGCGAAGTGCTGGGGCTCAAGTATCGACTATTTGAAGACTTTTCTCCAGGCTATGGGTTTGACGCGGTTGCGATCGCGCTTCTCAGCCGAGGCAACCCGGCCGCCGTCATTGTCACCGCCTTCTTTTTTGGCATTCTCCGCAGCGGTGCCAACGTCATGCAGCGCAGCGCCTCCGTCCCAGTAGCCATCATCTACGCCATCCAGGGCCTCACCGTATTATTTGTCGCCATTAGTCTCGCCATCGAACAAAAACAAACCCTCCAAAAAATCTAATCCCCTTTCCCCTTTCCCTTTCCCCCATCCCCTTTCTCCATGCCCCCCATCCCCTTCCTCACCGACTTCCTCTCCGCCTGTCTCCGCCTCACAGTTCCCCTGGCCTTTGCCGCCCTGGGCGGTCTCTTTTCCGAACGCTCAGGCATTCTCAATATCGGCTTAGAAGGCATGATGCTCACCGGAGCCTTTGTCAGCGCAGCGGTGGCCCTTGCCACTGAACAGGTGTGGCTGGCTGTGGGCATTGCCATGGGGGTAAGTGCCCTGGTTGGCATGGTGCATGCCTATTTATGTGTCAGTTTAGGGGTGAATCAGCTGGTGTCGGGGTTAGCTATTAACCTGACGGCGGCGGGGCTCACGACTTACGGAGCCAGACTATTGTTTGACAGCGGTACGGTG
>JBCDFI010000444.1:0-4904 GCA_039178155.1 Cyanobacteria bacterium P01_H01_bin.105 | reverse complement strand
TAACAAACAAAATCGCCCCAGCCACCTGTTCATGGAGCTTTAACAACTCCTCCTGTAACCCTTCACGGGTCTGCACATCCACGGCTGCAAAGGGTTCATCCATCAGCAAAATCTCCGGCTGCACCACCATCGACCGAGCCACCGCCACCCGTTGCCGCATCCCCCCCGAAAGCTGGTAGGGATATTTACGCTCATTACCCCGTAACCCCACCAGCTGGATAATGGTTTCCACTCGGTGCCGCTTTTCATACTTTGAAAGCGATTGAAACCGAAAACCAAACCCAATGTTTTGCTCAACCGTCATCCAATCAAACAGGGCATTGCTTTGAAAAACCACCCCTCGTCTGGCGGATGGCCCCTTGACCTCCTCTCCACCGTGGGAAACAGTACCTACTAGCGGTTTATAGAATCCAGCAATCAGATTTAGGATGGTCGATTTTCCACATCCCGATGGCCCCAACAACGTTAAAAACTCTCCTTGCTGGATACTCAAGTTCAGGTCTTTCAGCACCAAGCGCTTACGACTATACCCAAAAGAGACGGCATCTAGCGCAACAATCTCAGCTTGAGTTCCCTCAAGTTGACCATGCTGCTCACGAGAGCTAACCGTTGCTTGGATAGGAGATTGAGACATGCTGACAAAAATGAGACAGGTCTTTAAATGAGTGCGAATGGAAAGCTAGAAGATTATTTCGACTCCAGGTATTCCGCCACGTAAGAAGAATTAATCAACGGCGTCAAATCTTCCGGTGCACTATCCAATCGACCTTGATCCACGAGGAATACAGCATATTCTTCATAGGCCTTATACAAATTAGTGGACTCAGGTTGTCCAGGGGTACCCAGCCACTCATCAGTCAGCTGATCTTCCATCATCACCACTGTTGATCCTTGTCGGTCAACCATAGCACCAAATTCTTCAGGAGTGAGATTTAGGCGTTCGGCTTCCCATTGTTGTCCAGACTTTAGATCGGCCAAATAATCCTGCTGGGCCATGTCCCAAGCTTCCATAAACTTGGTCATCACCTCAGGGTTGGCCTCTGCAAACTCTTTACGAGCGGCCCATAAAGCCACTGCATAGGCTCCCACTGATTTTGCCGTGGCAATGTCCTTACCCCCCAGCTCATTGAGCTTACCAGCCGCCGGTTCCCAGGTCCAAGCGGCATCAATCTGCTTGGCAGAGAAGGCCGCTGCCATTTCAGACGGTTTGAGATTCACCATGTTGATGTCATCTTGGCTCAACCCTGCTTGATCCAAGGCCGCCAGGAGAGAATGATGGCCTGAGGTACCAATGGTCACCCCAACCTTTTTACCCTTGAGGCTAGGCACATCTGCGGCCGATTCACCTGCAATCAAACGTTCTGCCGTTAGGGGTGCATGGTCTAAAAGCACCACCTCAATGTCAATACCGGTGGCAAACGCTGTCAGTGAGGGGAACGGAAAGAACCAGGTAATATCCACTTCACCCGCTGCCAGGGCAGGTACCATAGCCCCACCGGAAGAGTAGGGGCTCATTTCCACATCCAGGCCTACTTGCTCGAAGTACCCTTCGTTGTAAGCAACCATGGTGATATTGTTGATATCACCAGTTTGAAACCCTACCCGCACCTTGGGTAAATCTGACGTCGGTGATGCAGCAACAGCGGCTGTTTCTGCTGTCTCTTCAACAGTCTGGTTAACGTCTGCTGTTGGTGAACAGGCTATTGCCAGAGTTAAGGAACAAACCGTCAAACCGCTGAGTGCAAAAAACTTACGCCGGTTAAAAAAGCGTGTAACTGATCGCTTCATGGTCGCCTCCAATGCTGCTTATAGACGCTGAGAGCTTGATGTCAATACCTCGCACGTTAGAAAACACTTTGACAGGTGTGGAAAATTGAGTCGTATCGTTTACTACCAATCTTCCAGTGCGGACATTTCTATTAATCAATAAAATTTATGGATCGATAAAATTTGTTCTAAAAATCCATCAAAGCTTCCAAAATCGTTAGCCTTTGTCAAAAAACAGCGCTACACTTCTTTTTCCATAGCTCGCCCTGTTTATGCCAAAATCTAGACCATGGGTATGCCGCAACGAAAGCAATTATGACTCAGCAAACCGATACCGACATTCTCCTAACGATCTCTTCTCTTCAAAAGAGTTATACCCAGGGAAGTCTCACACCTATCCAGGTAGTTAAAACTATTCTCACCAAGCTGAAGCAGCGCGAAGATGATGGCATTTGGACTTGCACGCTATCAGAAGAAACACTGATTAAACGAGCTCTGGCTCTGACTAATCTGTCCGCAGACCAGCGATCGCAACTTCCCCTATGGGGCATTCCCTTCAGTGTCAAAGACTGTATTGATGTGGCAGGTATCCCCACATCGGCGGCCTGTCCGGCCTTTGCTTACAACGCCACCCACACTAACCCAGCCGTACAAAAACTACTCGATGCCGGGGCCATTCTCATTGGCAAGACCAATCTAGACCAGTTTGCCACGGGCCTCGTGGGGATTCGCACTGGATATACAGCTCCCCACAATGCTTTTTCAGAAGACTATATCCCCGGTGGCTCCAGTTCGGGGGCGGCCTTATCGGTTGCCCATGGGTTAGTCTCCTTTGCCATTGGCACAGACACAGGAGGCTCTGGGCGGGTACCGGCTGGATTTAACAATATTGTCGGCCTGAAGCCTACGCGGGGTTTACTGAGTACTCGGCATACGGTTGAAGCTTGCAGAACATTGGACTGTCTTTCAATTTTTTCGCTCACGGCAACAGATGCCCAGGCTGTGCTAGAAATTGCCCAAGGGTATGATTCAGATAATCCTTTTTCTCGGTCAGCCAGTGTTCCCCCAGCATCTTTAAGCTCTTATCAGACCCGGCAACCATTTCGATTTGGGGTACCTAACCAGCGAGAGTTTTTTGGCAATGCGGATGTAGAAACCTGCTACGACAATGCTATCAAAGCCCTTACAAATTTGGGTGGCGTCTGTGTCGAAATTGATTACGAGCCGTTCTTGCAGGCTAACAGTTTATTGTTTAATGGGCCTTGGGTGGCAGAGCGCTATGCCTCAGTAGGGGAGTTTATCGAGGCTAATCTAGATAGTGTGTTTCCTATCACCCGTGAGATTATTCTCAGAGCCAAAGATATGAGCGCATCTCAAGCATTTGAAGGTATATACGCAATGGAAACGCTAAAGCGAAAAATTCAGTCCCTTTGGCAAGAGATTGACTGTTTGGTGGTACCCACAACAGGAACAGTTTATCGCATAGAAGAGATTGAAAAGGAGCCTTTGAGACTAAATTCTAATCTGGGATATTATACGAATTTTGTAAATTTGCTGGATTTAAGTGCGATCGCAATCCCCAATGGCTTCCAATCCAATGGCATTCCTACCGGCATTACATTGATAGGCCCTCCCTACAGTGAAAGCTATCTGGTAGGTCTGGGGTCAGTCTTTCACAATGTTTGCAATAACCAATTAGGAGCAACGGCTTTTAATCTAGAAATTGCGTCATGATTCAAAGGACAGCAGCAACTCACGCAGTAATCGATCTAATGTCTCCCGATCCAATGACGCAGCCGCATTGAGAATTCGATGCTCATTCTCCACATGGGCTGCAATTGCCTGCTCAATCAGGTTGAAACCCTTATCCGTAAGCTGAATCAGGGTCCCCCGGCGATCGCTGGGGTCCGGTAGACGACGAATCAGGTCAGCTTTTTCTAAGCGGTCGAGGCGATTGGTCATCGTGCCAGACGTCACCATCAGCGTACTAAACAACTCCGTTGGCGACAGCTGAAAGGCATCACCGGAACGCCGCAGCGTTGCCAACACATCGAAATCACCCAGATTCAAACCAAACTCTGAAAACGTAGATTTGAGACGCCGTTCTAAATGCTTGGACAGACGAAGAATGCGTCCGATAACGCCCATAGGAGAAACATCTAGATCAGGACGCTCTCGCTGCCACTGGGCCAGGATTTTATCGACAGGATCGGTAGCCATAGGAATGTCTTGCATTTGATTTTCTTAATATAAACTATCTTGAAATCAAGGTAAACAATGCTATCTTAGATTCAAGTATCTTGAATTGAAGCTAAATTAATGCGTTTATCTACAAATCATTCATTTGATGTCCTGCTAACGGCCCTGGCTCCAATGGTCTGGGGAACGACCTATATCGTCACCACTGAGTTCTTGCCTGCCGGTCACCCGTTGCTGGTGGCGGCACTGAGATCGCTCCCCATTGGTATCCTCCTCACCCTCGTCTCCCGAAAGCTTCCCCGAGGAATTTGGTGGTGGCGCATGTTAATCCTCGGCGGCTTAAATATTGGCGTTTTCCAGGCACTCTTGTTTGTAGCGGCCTATCGATTGCCTGGTGGTGTTGCCGCTACGGCAGGGGCAATTCAACCTCTGCTGGTGGTTCTATTTTCTTGGTTGTTCTTGGGCGAAAAGCCGTCTCAATTCTCGATTAAGGTTGCGATCGCCGGGGCTATCGGAGTCGGCCTCCTGGTGCTGAGTCCCGGTGCCCGGTTAGATAGCATAGGCATTATGGCAGCGATCGCTGGAGCTGCATCTATGGGCCTAGGAACGGTCCTAGTGAAAAAGTGGAAACGTCCAGTTTCTCTATTGGTATTTACAGCATGGCAATTGGTTGTTGGGGGTGCCTTGCTATTGCCCATCGCGCTGTTAGTGGAAGGGCCGTTCACCCAGCTTACGAAAACCAATATCCAGGGCCTCATCTACTTGGGTATCATTGGTACTGGTCTGGCCTATCTGCTCTGGTTTAGAGGAATTGACAGACTCAAAGCGTCAGCCGTTTCCTATCTAGGGCTGATGAGTCCTGTGGTAGCAACGCTGATTGGCTTTGTCTGGCTCCAGCAAACGTTTACACCTACTCAATTGGTGGGGATAGGGATCAT
>JBCDFI010000443.1:0-4910 GCA_039178155.1 Cyanobacteria bacterium P01_H01_bin.105 | reverse complement strand
GCTGCTTGTATCTAGAGCAAGCCTACGATTTTGTGCTCGATCAGCCCTATCGTGTGCGGGTGCTACACTTCTTGCCCCAAGACGATCACATTTTGCTTGAAAACTATACTTTCCCAGAGCAAGAAGCGGTGATTGGTGCAGGGCGCGATGCTCAAAAGCTAGCTCACATTACAGCAGAACAAATAGAGAAAATGCCCGGTTGTGATATGACTGTGCGTTGGACTGGGAGCAGCTTTGTTGGCAAGGTCGTGCCAGGAAAAAACTGCATAGTCGTGCGTAAGGGCAAAACCAGCTATCTAGACAATGAGTTTGAGATCACTAACGATAAACTCATCAGCTACGACCGAGGTCGTGACCCTGATACCGATGAGCTATTGTGGGGCTCAGTAGCTGGCCCCTTTGAGTTTGAAAAGCGCCAGCGGTTTGACCACGAAGTAGCGATTTAGGTCTTAAAGACTCAGAGAGAAAAACCAGCCTAGTTCACGCTCATAGGCTGCTTGGCCAAAATAAATTCGAGAAATGCGTAGGTCGTTGCTGTATCAAAGCGATAGGTTTTGCCTTCATAATCCACCAGATATTCGCCCGCCACTTCACCACAAGCGGTACAGGTAAATGCTTGAGATGCTATGGCATCAACGCTGAGTTCACGAATACGTTTGGCCAGCCACCTTTCTAACTGGGTAAATACAGGGGACTCCAAACTGACCTGACGTTGGGTCGCATAATCCATAGCAGATGTTCTCTGTGAGGGGGCAATGTCATTATGCCGGTTTGGCGATGAACCGATCTTAAACAGTGATTTGAACTATCTGAGTGTTTCTTTAGATACCTCGTGCAGACATGAGGCGGGAGACTATCTAATGCATGGCATCCACAAAGTCGGCATGCTGATCACGAGGAATGGGCCAGTCTTCATTTTCGCCACCGATGTAGACGCGGTTAATGTTGATATAGTCTTTGCTGAACTGTTTCAAGGTATTGACCAGTACATCTAAGGCAACGGCATCAGTGGTGCCTAGATCAAACCAGCAGCGAGCCCAGGTGCCTTGAAACTGGACTTCAGACATATTGTGCATGACCGACATCAGGCTGCTGTCAGCCTCATCATTGTCGTAATTCATGTAGCTGATTTCGTGGCCACCGTCTTGCACTTGGAGGTTTTCGGCATTAAAGCCACCTAGCTTGCCAAGAAAAAACCATGAGTCAAAAATTTCTTCAACGTATTGTTGCTCCATGGCGGAAGGGGCATTATCTAGCTCTAGCCAGATCCACAGATTGAAGAAGTCACACTCGCGAAAGCGAATTTCCATAGGGTAGTTTTATGATTCCAGTTACCTAGGATAGCAAGCTCTTTGGTTTGGGACAGGCATATGCCGCTGTCTGTACAAAACATTGGCTATAGTGTGAGATGGCCTTTCTTGTTGCCCTAATGCTCACCCTTGATCGTGTTTCTTACCATCCGGCAGCTAGCGCCGCGCCTATTCTTAAGCAGATTTCATTTAAGTTAGAGCCCAAAAAGATGGGGCTAATCGTGGGGCCAAGTGGTTCGGGTAAAAGCACGCTGTTGGAAATTTTGGCGGGTTTGGTCGCTCCATCAAAGGGGACGTTGCACTGGCGCGATCAGGAGCTACAGCCAGAAACCCTGCAGCAACTGGCAGGCTTAGTGTTTCAGTTTCCAGAACGCCATTTTTGTGGTCATACAATCCTAGAAGAGTTACGGGTGGGTCACCCAGAACTGGGCTCTGAGCAGGTCACCAAAACGCTTAAATCAGTGGGGCTGGGTGACCTGGCGCTGCAAGCGGCTCCCCATGCTCTCAGCGGCGGTCAGCAGCGTCGCTTAGCTTTGGCTGTGCAGCTCATTCGCCAACCTTATTTACTTTTGCTTGATGAGCCGACAGCCGGGTTGGACTGGTCTATGAAACAGCAGCTGATTAGTCTATTGTCGGACCTAAAAAAAGACTGGAGCTTGCTGGTGGTCTCCCACGATGCGAGTGATTTAGCCCATTTGGCAGATTATTGCTGGACATTGCAGAATGGGGAGCTGGTAACCCAGCCATTGGAGGTGGCTCCGGTCGCGTAGGCTGGTGAAGCTTAAGGAATTGAAGGCAGTAGGGGCGCAGAAAATGGCAGTAACAGCACAATTGCCAGTCTATGGCAATATTTGGCAGGAGACGCTGCAGTGGCAGCCATCGGTTGAGCAGTTGGCACTATTTAACCGGTTATATCAGGGAGTCATTGAGGGAAATCGTCAGGCTAATTTGACCCGGATTACAGAGCCGGATGGTTTTTGGGAAAAGCATTTGTGGGATTCGTTGAGCGGTTTGGCTCCCTGGTATGAGCCTCAGAAACCGGAGTGGCTACCGACAGTAAAGACTGTGATTGATATTGGTACAGGGGGAGGATTTCCAGGAGTGCCGGTTGCGATCGCACGTCCCCAATGGCAGGTTACCCTACTCGACTCCACTCGCAAAAAAATTGCGTTTTTACAAACCCTGTGTGAACAGCTTGGTGTAACTAATACAGCGTTTCTAGCAGAACGAGCCGAAACGGTGGGGCGCGATCGCAAGCATCGCGCCCAGTACGATCTTGCGATGGTTCGAGCCGTAGGCCCAGCGTCCACCTGTGCTGAATATGCGCTGCCGTTGTTAAAGAAAAGTGGCTTTGCCGTCATATTTCGCGGTCAGTGGACCGATGAGGAAGAGGAACTATTTATGGGAGCCTTAGACACCCTCGGTGGTGAGCTAATTGCCATCTGCCCTTGGGAAACGCCCCTAACCCAAGGAGTCAGACATTGTCTATATGTAAAAAAAATTGAAAAGACGGATAAAGACTTTCCTCGGCAAGTAGGCATGCCAGCAAAGCATCCGTTGTGAATTTTTTCTAGATCTGGTATTCAAAGACTCTGTTTTTGACCGTTAGCTTTGCATTGTATTTTTTCTTAAATGACAGCTTCGCTTTTTGCGTACTAGTGTCAGCCTTCGGAGATCGAGTTGAAATAATAAAGCATTCTTTGTCAAGGTATTTCACATTGCATGATAGCTTTCTAATTGAATTTTCCAATTGCTTTACAGCCTTATCAATGTCGCATCCCTTTAGTTCAACAAAAATCTCAAGGTCCTTACTATTAATCAAAACTAAATAGTCACAGCGCAGACCATCTGAGTCTTTTTTTAGTAGGCAACCATCTACTTCATAGACCTGTACAACTAGTTTTTCAGGGTTTCTAATTCTGAAACAGCTCCGGTTTTCTCGTAAAGGTATCAGTGCAGATTTTCCTGATTTTGAAGACAAACATTCATTTAGTAATTGAGACATAAACTACGCATCTAGTAGGTTGAGAAGTTTGTCAAACTCTGTAGATATTTCATCAGAAACTCCATCAATTAGTGAGCCATCAATCAAACCTGTTTCTGAGTCTATAATTGATACACACTCATCTGAAGAGATACAATAAGCTGCTATTTGCTTAGAACTAAAAGCTTTTAGCTCAGAAATAATTCCTTGAAGTTTTTGAATTGTCGCTGGCCTATTACTGAACTCGTCATATAGATCTCCAGCCTGCATTGAGTTATTTATTGATGTAAGGATATAAGGACTATGGGTCGTAATAAAAAAATTAAATTTACCGTTTGATATGTTGAAAACTAATGCTATCAGTTCAATGATTTTTTTCTGAGTCCGAGGAAAAATATGAGCTTCCGGTTCTTCTATGTAAATTGACCTTTTTCGTATGTTTTGAGGATTGAGAGCTGCTAAAAAAGCAAGAACAAGAACAAGCGGCAAGGTCTCTTGTTGACCAGAAGATGCATTAGATAATCTTATTTTGCGCCCATTATTTTGTATTAAAAAGTCTAAGTTATTTTCTTGGATATATTCGCCTGATAAGATTTCCTTAGTTAAATTTTGGAGCTCCTCAATAGGAAGGTTTTTGCTTGTTGGAGTGTAACTTTTTATTGAAGAAAATTCATAAAATCTCGCCCTTGTAGGTTTAATTCTTTCGTAAAAAACTCCAAAGCGCTTCATCAATGGATCAAATGACTGATTTCCTAGTAATAATGCAAAGACATTTTCTTGAAGGATTGAGAACAAACTTCGTGAAGCAGGTATGAAAATCTGATCTATAGAAATAGCAGAGTTAAACTTATTATCTAAGCGATCTATCAAATATTGCTTTAGTAAATGACTGTTTGTACTTATTTCTATTGGGTTTTCTAGATTATTTTCGTATTTCTGAGAAGCTTGATGTTCCTGATAAAGACTCTCAATTGTGTCTTTATAGAACTGGCCGTAACTCAACTCAATAACTGGATTACTATTATCTATATGGACAATCTTGATATAATCTTTCGAATTTCTGTAGGTTATTTCAAAAGCCTCATTACCCCATGAATGGCTAGGGAAATAATCTTCAAAAACTTTGCAATAGTCTTCAGCCAATAGTTCTGTGTTTTTTTGGCTAAAGATAAAATTAGCAATATACTGATGAAAATCACGAAAATAGAATAGGAGCTTAGCGCAGATACTTTTGCCACTAGCTTGAGGGCCAATGAGTATCGTAACCGGTTTAACTTCTATTTCTAAAAAATCAATGCCTGCAAAATTTTGAATCGTTAGGGCTTCAATCATAAATCTTTGCCATCCCTAACATTGATGGCTGTATGTCTCAGCGTCCAATGGCCTTGACCACAAAGATGCCGCCAAAGTACAAAAACAGGACAGCTCCGGCTAATAAGCTTTGAGTAATGGGGTCAGTGGATGGAGTGAGAACGGCTCCAAGTACCACAGCCCCGAGTAAAACAGCTCGCCAGCCCTTAAGCATGCTTTCAGAGGTCACAATTCCAAGCACTCCGAGCATAAATTGGATGACTGGAATTTGGAAGGCTAGGCCCGTACTAAAGAGCAGCAGTAGG
>JBCDFI010000442.1:0-4912 GCA_039178155.1 Cyanobacteria bacterium P01_H01_bin.105 | reverse complement strand
CATCTCGATAGCCTTTTTAAGTTAAAAATAAACAGCAAGATAAACAGTACTGATATGAAAAAACTTTCTCGCTGGCTTGGCAGCTTAGCTTTAGGGACCTGTATGGCCACACTTACCCCAGTTCTGACCGAGACTATGCCAGCACCAGCCGTTGCCCAGATAGCTCAAGCTGCAGATTTCTCCCAACATTTCCAGGAACTAGGCATAGAAGGCTCAATCATCATTTACGACTTAAACCAAGATCGTACCTATCAGCATAACTCTGAGCGCAATGTGACCCCATACTTGCCAGCGTCCACCTTCAAAATTCTAAATTCGTTAATTTCGCTAGAGGCTGGAGTCATCGCCAGCGATCTTGCCATTTTGACCTGGGATGGAACAGAACGGAGTATTCCAGCTTGGAATCGTGATCTAAATCTGCGGACAGCTTTCCAGGTATCAGCGGTGTGGTTTTATCAAGTTTTAGCTCGCCGAGTCGGTCATGAACGTATGCAGCAGTGGGTGGCCAGCGCCGCATACGGCAATCAGACTATTGGCAGCACAGACGATATTGATACCTTCTGGCTCAACGGTGATCTACGGATTACCCCTCAAGAGCAAATTCAGTTTCTGCGCCGTCTGCATAGCGACGATCTGCCGTTCTCAGGGAATACGCTCGCAGCTGTCAAAGACATTATGGTTGTTGAACAAACGCCAGACTATACTATCCGAGCCAAAACTGGCTGGGCTTATGTCCCTAAAATAGGGTGGTATGTTGGTTATGTCGAGCAGAATGACAATGTATACTTCTTTGCTACCAACATCGATATTCGCGATGAGACAGACTTGAAAATGAGGCTAGAAGTCACTCGCCGTAGCTTAGAAACTCTTCAGCTTTTGTGAGAGAAACTATCGTCTAAGCTGCTGCTGGCATCGACAGATGAGGAGAATACATCGTATGAATAGCTGGAATATCCCAGGCTTCAGCAATATAGCCGTTTACGATTCGCCAGACAACAACCGCGTCTAGTTTAATAGGCTGCCCCTTAAATGTCATACTGTCTTGCACATGGGTAACAATGAGTTCGTTGCCGATCGGTATAGTAGCCACTGTTTCAACGTGAAACGTGCTATCCGTAACTACAGCTAGTTTCTCGAAGAAAGTCTGCAAACCCTCTACACCAAAATAATCACCCTGAACATCCGGTAGTTGGGAATTGAAAAAATGCCAGACAAAATGGGTTGAAAATAGATTAGAAGCGCTTGCAATATCGTTCTTATATAAATACTCGCCGAACTGTTCTAAAAGCGCGATATTTGCATGTTTTTCAGCCATGGTTGAGTCTCCTGATGAGGTTTTAAGTTATATGCCCATACCGTAGCGAGTGGCTATAGCGTTTGCCACAGTCAAGGGTCATGGAATTTGATGACTTTTGTCATGGTGATGCTTGAACAAGCTTGGCTAAAACAGAAATAGGTGCAAATTTTGCAGATTCTGCAATCGTAAGTTTATGTCGCACAAACTATCATTCCGCTGGGGCATAGTCTTAGTACTATCCGCTCTGGTTTCTACGGGGTGTGCCTCTCCTTTTAAGCCAAACTCCGATGAGGAGCCTACTCCCGTTGAGGTTGAGATCGAATCGGTTGTCGCCCTGGGCCGAATTGAACCAAAGGGGGAAGTTATTCGGTTGTCGGTATCAAATGCGGCGGATAGTCGAGTCAATGAGATCCGTGTCAGCGAAGGAGATTGGGTAGAAGCACAACAAGTAATCGCTGTTTTGCAGGGAGCGGAACGACGTCAGGCTGATGTGCAGGCAGCTCATGCCTTGGTACGGCAGCGGCAGGCTGAGCTTACCCAGCAACAAACCGGTGATGTTAAACCAGCGGAAATCGAAGCGCAAGAGGCTACAGTCGCTCGGCTGACGGCCCAGCTATCAGCTCAAACCAGACAGCGCGAGGCATCGATTACCAGAGCCCAGGCTACGCTACAGGAGTCGCAGCTCAACTATGAACGCTATCAGCAGCTGACAACTGTAGGTGCTACGAGTCGTTCAGAACTGGACGTTGCTCAGCGAGACTATGAGACAGCCCAGGCTGATTTGGCCCTGACCATGGCAGAAAAGGAGGAGACTAGCCGCACACTGAGGGCTCAAATTATAGAAGCACAATCGCAATTGGTAGAACTGACCCAGGTGAAGCCAGAAGATGTTGCGATCGCAACCGCTCAACTAGACCAGGCCAAAATACAGGTAGCTCAGCGACAGGCTGATTTAGACGATGTGCTGGTTCGCTCACCTGTTGCAGGACAGATTCTCAAGATCAACACTCAAGTTGGAGAACAAGTAAACACCCAAGAGGGAATTGTAGAACTGGCTCAAACAGACCAGATGATGGTAGTAGCAGAGGTTTATGAAACCGACATTCGTAGAGTTAAACAGGGACAGCCTGTACAGATTACGAGTGAATATGGGGGTGTAGCCACAGAATTGAGCGGTACTGTAGAACAGATTGGGTTGCAAATTGGTAAGGCAAACTTTGGTGAATCGCAGCAGGCTAACCCGATTCAAGATGTTAATGCTCGGGTGGTGATGGTTAAGGTACGTTTGGATACTGAGGCAAGCGACCAGGTGGCCGCGTTGACGGGGATGCAGGTGAGGGTAGTGATTGAGGTTTAGTTGTTTTTGTGGGGAGTGGTGAGTGGGGCTGGTGAGTGCGATGGGGGTTGCTCAGGGATTTCCTCCCTGAAACCCTCCCATTCGTGGGGGCCTGAACTCCCACACACCCCCCGACAGGGTACTCGCTTATAGCTAATATTCAGGCAAGGTGTGAGTTACGGAAAGGTCGATTATTAAAGTGAAAGGAACTACTAAGAAACACTTTCATGGCTTGGCTCATATGTTCTAAACCTTTTCCGGGAGACAGCCCAAAATAAACATAATCGTCCCCACCGTAACCCAGAATCTATGCAATTAGAAATAACCTAGTATGAGGGTTGTAGGGCGGCATCCCGCCATGTCCAGGGGGTTTGGGGAACTTGGAAGGACCCCAAGCAGCCGGTTTTGCTCTAAATCAACACCTCAAATTAAACGAAAAAAATTCTATCAATGAATACACTCAAAACCAGCCAAAAAATTGTTGATTAACAATACCCCAACCACCTATGTTTAAACCCATTCTCTCTCTTTTAAATTTTGAAAAACCCCTCGCCTGGGCACAGCTCTCTCATCAAAAAGTACGTCTCGCCGTAGCTATTACTGGCGTCAGCTTTGCTAATATCCTCATGTTCACCATGATGGGCCTACAGAGCTTAATCGCCGATGGTACCACCACTTTGCATGAGAACTTAAAAGGCGATCTCTTTTTAATATCATCGTTTAGTTCTAGCCTCAGAATACCGATCGCACTACCTCGGGCCTATTTACTTCAAGCCGATGCGGTTAAGGGAGTGGCCACAGCCGCGCCACTGTATCTCAATATGGCCAACTGGACAGACCCTAGTCAGCTAGGTCAATTGCCGAGCGACGAGGGAACAGGAGATATTTTTGGGAATCAGGTACGCGTAATCGCGTTTAACCCAGCTCAGCCTGTTTTGAATATCCCTGAGATAGATCGGTATCAATCGCATTTGAGTGCTGCCAACTCGGTGCTGTTTGATCGGCTTTCTCAACCATCATTAGGAGAAATTCCAACCCTTTTGGAATCTTCTGACACTGTACAAACGCTGATGGCTGGACGTCGGGTGCATGTTGTCGGGTTGTTTAGCCTGGGCAGCACGGTCATTGAAAAGGGTACCGTGGTGATGAATGACCTAAACTATAGCCAGTGGTTTGGTGAAACAGCGCTAACCAACATCACTTTAGGAGTTCTAACCGTAGACTCCGATAGCGATATCCAAGCAGTACAGGCCCAGCTACAGGCACATCTACCATCCGATAAAGTATCGGTGATGACCTTGGATGAGCTAATTGAGAAGGAACACCAATTTACTCAAAATGATCCCATCGGTATTATTTTTGCCTTTGGTAGTATGGTCGGCTTTGTAGTCGGCATTGTGATTGTCTATCAGGTGCTCTACACCGATATCAGCGATCATTTACCTGAATATGCCACGCTTAAGGCTATGGGCTACAGTGATGGGTCTCTGCTGCGAGTGGTGCTGCTAGAGGCACTGTTGTTAGCAGTTTTAGGATTTATACCAGGGTTTGCTACTTCCCTGGGGCTGTATCAGATACTGACAACGCTAACTCGGATTCCGCTGATTATGCAGGGTACGGTAGCGCTCCAGGTGTTTGTGCTCACCCTGGTGATGTGTAATGTATCGGGTGCGATCGCAATCCGTCGGCTTCAATCCGCCGATCCTGCCGATGTCTTTTAGAGAGTTTTTGCCACACCTCAACAAACAATGTCATCTACCGTAACCATCAACAATCTCAACCATAGTTTTGGTAAAGGTCAACTCCGCCGCTCGGTACTTAAAGAGATTAGCCTAGAGCTATATCCAGGCGAAATTGTTCTACTGACGGGTCCATCGGGTAGCGGCAAGACCACCTTACTAACGCTGATGGGGGCTTTGCGCTCGGTACAATCAGGCAGCCTGCAAATTTTTGGTCAAGAGTTACGAGGTGTGCGCAAACACAAGCTAGTACAGCTGCGCAACCAAATTGGCTTTATCTTTCAATCCCATAATTTGCTGGACTGCCTTACGGCTGCTGAGAATGTCGGTATGGCCCTCAAACTACACAATATCTCTTTACCTGAACGTCGTCGTCGAGCTAACCAGATCTTGCAAACAGTTGGCCTAGGCGATCATAGCCACAAATACCCAGATCAGCTGTCTGGCGGACAGAAACAACGGGTTGCGATCGCTCGCGCTCTGGTCTCCCAGCCTAAAATTGTCTTAGCCGATGAACCGACTGCATCCCTGGATAGTCAT
>JBCDFI010000441.1:0-4920 GCA_039178155.1 Cyanobacteria bacterium P01_H01_bin.105 | reverse complement strand
CTTGTACAGCGTCAGCGGTTGCACCCTAGGCAGCTGCCAGTAGGGGCGCACCTTGAGCACGCCCGGTTCCCAGGTTAGGGTATGGGCCGGGGGTAACCGGCGCACATCGTCAAAAAGAGTGGTGGGATAGTCCAGATTCATACCCCATAGCACCTGGTCTGCCATAGCCTGCTCATTGATGCGATCGCTAACGCCGGGATAGCGACGCACACAGTCTAGGGTGTTGCTACACACCAAAGTCTCTTTTACCTGGGCATAGAAAAAGGGCACTACACCAAAATGGTCGCGGGCGGCAAACAGACGCTGTTGCCCCTCATCCCAGATTAAAAAGGCAAAATCCCCCTGGAGATGCTCAACGCAGGCCGTATCCCAGACATGGTAAGCTCGCAGCACTAAAGATACATCCGAACACTGCGATGAAATATCGGCATAATAGGGCCTGAGCTTGGCAATGAGCTCAGCGCGGCCATCCAAGCGCACGTCTGCTGAAATCCACACCCACTGATCGAGCGTCAGGGGTTGCTGCTCCTGTTCTGGGGCCGTTCTCAGCAGCGCGTGTCCTAGACCTGCCAGTGGTGTATGCCAACAGGTTTGGGCATCTGGCCCGCGAAAGGCCATACTGTCTGTTATTTGACGCAGCAATGCTTGCCTGACCGGCTTACTGGGCCGACTAAATAAACCAACTATTCCACTCATGCTGCTGTGTGACCCTTAGTTAATAACAGAAATCATCAATAGACCTTCTTCCACTAGATCGTTCCCCGGTGTCTGCCTGTCCTGATTAAACTGTTCTACTAAGAATAGACACTGGCACCACAACCTACTGCATACGATTAAAAATGTCACATTAGACTATTTAACCAGACTATTAATTCAAAAAATCTGTTAGATTGAACTTTCTCTATTGACTGTTGCTAATGGTGTTGATTTTCTGCGTGAAAATACAGTGAGTGTGCTGACAATATTTTTCTCGGATACTTGGCAAACCAGTGGCTAGAGCTTAAAAAGACTACACTTACAAAAATCTTTCTGTTCTATGTGTAAACACTGTTGTTTTCTACGAGAAAGAAGGGTCTCTCAATGTCAGCTTACGGTACTGTGGAGACTTTACTTGTCTTAAGCAAAGCAAACTTAGATCTTAGTTAGCATTTAATCTTGCCCAAGCGTTTGTCCCTGTTTCCAAAAATTGTTCAAATTCTGACTTCATCGGCCAGCATCGTGGCGGGGGCAACGCTGGCCACCCGGCTGGCTGGTTTGATGCGAGAGCAGGTAAACGCAGCTGTTTTTGGGATTGGGCCGCTCTATGGAGCCTTCCAGTATGCAATTTTATTACCAAACCTGTTTCTAGTTGTCCTGGGGGGGATTAATGGCCCGTTGCACAGTGCCGTTTTGACTATTTTGGCGAACTATCCTCCAGAGAAGTCCAGGGCCATTGTTCGGGCATTAACAGTGGTGATCGGTGGCGCAATGTTGGGGGTGACTGGCTTGCTAGTTTGGTTGGCTCCCCAGGGTATTGATCTGATCGCGCCGGGGCTGGCAGTGGAGGCGGGTGACGTCCGAGGCTTGGCAATTCGGCAGTTGCAAATTATGGCTGCGACGGTGTGGTTCGGCAGCATGATCGGTCTCAACATTGGTCTGTTGACCTGGCATCGTAACTATTGGCTGCCAACGCTGAGTCCGCTGCTGTCGAGTTTGGCTGCGATCGCAGGGGCATTTTGGTTTAACCATGGGTTCAAACAACCGCTCAATAGCGCTGTCCTAGCGAGCGGCCAGGTGCTGGCCTGGGCCTACTTAGCAGGGGCGGTGCTGCAGTGGGGAGTGCTGTGGCTGGGCCTGCGGGGGTACCGGCTTAGTCATTCGTTAAGTGTGGCTTGGCGACATCTGGGCGCGTGGTCAGAAATTGGAGGGGCGCTGCGCCTGATTGCCTCTAGCTGCTTATTTATGAGTATTACCCGAGCAAACTGGTACATTGACTTGGCCTTTGCCTCATGGCTACCTGAGCCGGGAGCAGCGGCCAGTGCGCTAACGCTGGCGTTTCTACTAGTGCAGGCCCCGGCAGGGATTGTTTCCAATATGATGCTAGTGCCGCTGGTGCCAACCTTGGCGCAGATGGCGCATGAGCCTAGGGAGCTGTGGGAGAGATCGCAGCGAGCTTTAAGTCTTATTCTCCGACTCGTTTTACCCATGGGCGGGCTGATGGCACTGTTGGCCCCCTCCATTGTGGCACTGACGTATCGACGGGGGGCCTTTGACCCGGAAGCGACATTACTGGTGGGGCACGTACTGCGCTGCTATGGGGTGGGGCTAGGGGCGTACCTGAGCCGAGAACTGCTGGTCCGCGTCCTACATGTGCTCCGCGCCCATCGAGCATTATGCTGGCTGAGCATCTGGAGTCTGGGGTTAAACATTTTATTTAACGGTTTTCTATATCAATCCCTAGGCGTTGCGGGGCTGGCGCTGGGGAGCAGTGTGGTCGATGGGGTGTTGAGTCTTGGCATGTGGCTTTGGCTGCGGGAGCGATTGGTGTTGAAGCCCTGACAAGTTAACTTCCATGCCCCTGTGGGCTTGTACTTGAGAGCAAATATCCGTTTCTCTCTAACGATATTTTTCAGCTTGTATTTCAAACAACTGGAAATAAAGCCCTTGATTGTTCATCAGCTCAGCGTGGCTGCCACATTCAACGATTTCTCCTTGTTCCATTACATAAATACGGTCGGCCAGCCTCACAGTGGACATACGATGACTAATCAGAACAATCGCCTGGTGACGAGCTAAGCGTTTTAATTTTTGAAACACAGCATATTCTGCCTTGGGATCCATAGCGGCAGTGGGTTCATCTAAAATCATAATTTGTGAGTCTCGCAAAAAGGCTCGGGCTAAGGCAATTTTTTGCCATTGGCCTATGCTTAGTTCTTCGCCTTGATCAAAGAGTTTGCCTAAAATAGTTTCATAGCCCTTAGGAAGCGTTTGAATCATTGACTCAGCACCAGACTGACGAGCCGCAGATTCGATCCGTGTAACGTCATGGTGGTGTTCAATATTGCCAAAACTAATATTCTCGCGGGCTGTGAGATAGTACCTGGCATAGTCTTGAAAAATAACGCTGATTTGTTGCCGCAGCTCGGAAATCACGTAGTGTTTAATATTTTTATTCTCTAAGTAGATATCTCCTGATGTGGGATCGTACAGCCGACAAAGTAGCTTAATCAGCGTCGTCTTCCCACATCCATTTTCACCGACTAGGGCAATGGTTTCACCGGGGGCAACCCTGAGGTTAATGTTGTGCAGAACCTGGCGTTGAGTGTTGGGATATTTAAAATTAACCTGCTCGAAAACAATGCCTTTCTGAAATGTGGTGGGCATTACTTGGGGCTGCTCAGGTTCTAGCACATGGGGTGTTAGTTCCAGAAATTCGAAGATATTTTTGAGAAATAGATTATTTTCATGGAGTTGCGCCAAACTATTAAAAAACTGTTTTAATGCGGTTTGCCCTCGCTGCATAGCTTGATAATAAAGAACTAAGTCACCAAAGGTAAATTCGTTGTTAAATGCTCGATAAATAATATAGCCATAGCTAACGAGTAACAATACTCCACCAAAGAGTTGGGTGCTAAAGTTGTAGACAGCTTGCTTGGTTGCGATCGCTAATTTTTCTCGATAAATTTTAGTTTGTACTGTGCGATACTGGCGTCTTAAAAATGAGCCTAAATTGAACAGGCGAATTTCTTTAGCAAACTTTGCCTCCGTCAGTAAATGACTCATATAAAAAGATTGGCGCTGCAAGGCTGTACGGCGACGTTGCCAGCGGTAAAAGACGCGGGTATATTTCAGCCGAGCCCACAGAGCAGGGAGGGAGGCAGCCACTAAAAGAGCGATAATCTGCCAAGAAATAGACAGCAAGAGTCCACTGAGGGCAGCGATCAAAACAGCATTTTTGAAGATAGCTGCAAAACTACCCAAAATTTGATTACAGCGAAACGATGCTTCATTTTGAGCCCGTTGGAGCACATCATAATACTGAGGATTTTCGTAGTATGCCAAGTCTACGGCAATGGATTTTGCATGGAGAATATCTTGCAGACTATTGGTTACTTTTTCACCCTGTGCCGTGTTGACCAAGTCAGTGATGCTTGTTAAGACAATATCAATAATGGCAATGCCCCCCAGGACTAATAACCATGGAATCAGGTGAGTATAACTATTCCATGAATTGGGAATGGCATTAGCTGTACTAAAGATAGCTCCAAGATTGTCTACAATTACTTTGCTGACGTAGAAAAAGGTGGCAGGCAACAGACCCTGAAACACTAGCAATAGAGAGCTTATACATGTCCACTGCGGTGCGCTTTGCCAAATAATTTTTATGGCAATAATAAGGTATGTTCCTTGCGGAACAAAGGATTGAAGCCAACGCTGCATCTCATTTCCTGACTTGGGTTGGACTATATGACCTGAATCGCCGAATAGAAGACTGCCGTAATGGAAGAACACCTTACGACTCATCTTTTAACAAATGATTTCTCTGTGCTTCTTTTATTATTTGGACATCTGAAAAAATACCTTAGAATCAGCGTACTCATTTAATACTATAAAAAGTGTTTTTAACAGTCTGGGAATTATTCAGACAACATTCGTATAATTACTGATGGCAACTTACACAATCGTTGAGATCCTCTTTTTGTAAGACCATTAATTTAGTAGAGATTTTTGGCTTGCCGTAATCGATCCCTAAGTTTATCTGAAGTCTATCTGCAAAATCTAAATCTAAGATTCTAGTTGGTCACAGGAAAAGAATGTGAATCAATTGCGCTCTTGAGTTTTCTCCAGACTATGGGTTCCAGATCCCGATTTCGTTCAACAATCCTAAAACTATGATGCAATTTTCGTTAGATCAAGGACTATCCGTGACCTCCCATGTGT
>JBCDFI010000440.1:0-4920 GCA_039178155.1 Cyanobacteria bacterium P01_H01_bin.105 | reverse complement strand
CCGCTCCAGGCATTTTGTTGCGCCAGAATATCGCGGTCTTGAATTATTAGGGTGCGATCAGGAATAGAGGATTCTCCATAAACCGGATCGAGGGCCGCTTCCTCAGGTGTTTTTTGTTCAAATCGATAGAGCTGTTTTTGAAAACCAGGTTTAGAGGGCTGCCGTTGGGGCGAGTCTGCCAGCTGTCGATAACCGGGTAAAAATACCTGTGGTAATAGTACTGAATCGGGAGCAGGCACATCATCAGGGGCCACAATGGTCATTTCTTTGATAGCAGGCTGACCAGCAGGCACAGGGGGATCTTCTTCATTGATGGTATAGTCCACTCCAGCAGCCACAATACTACGCTGCACAGGTTGCCACTCTAGCCATTTTGCCGCCACCTGACTCACTAGCTGGGCAAAATCCGCCGTTGCTTGGGTAACCTCTGCAGTAACTGCCGTTAGTTTTGCTGGCGTATCCGCTTCGGCCAATCGCTCAAATATTGCTTTGAGGGCCGGATATTTTTGATTAAATCGTACTAAAGCATCAAAGAGAGTTTCTTCATCGCCATCTTCTGGTAACCCCAGCTGGGCCGGTTGGGGCAGTCCCTCCAGGTTATAGCGCACATCGCTTTCCAGACTATCCTGGGCCACATCTAAGTGCTCATAGGTATAGACATACTGCCATTCGCGGACTTTAGCTAGTTCATCACCCACCGCATCAGGGTCTAACTCAGCCTGTTGCAACACCAAAGAGGGCGGAATGGGATAAGTACGTAAAGGAATTGGAATCTGCACATGGCCCAGCACATCAGGCGCATCGGGTTCAATAAAGCTGAGCCAGTCAGATGCCTGATAGCCCTCAATACCCGGCACAGTTTTGATGTTGTACTCTAGCTCATTGCGATTGAACGTCAGGTTTAGCTCAATGTCTTCATACTTTTCAGGGTTTTGAGTATTAAAGAAAAACGTGATATACGTCGTCTCTTCTAGCGAGACTTTTGTAGGAGATAGGGTAAAGTCAAGGGTAGAGAGATCGGTAATCTCTGTTTTGGTAGTCGCATCACGGGCACTAATCAAGGTGGGCTGCCCCGCTAAACGCACCGGAAAATCACCGTCGTGGGGTAAATTATTTTCGACGGACACACCATATTGCACAATAGTCTCAATGGCATAGGCCTCAGCCAGATTAATTCGCAGTTCCTGGTTGAGGGCCTCAGCGGCACGGCGTTGCCGTGGATCATTATCAGGACGTGATAAGTCCAACAGAGAAACAACTTGGGCGCTAATAGCATCTGCTAGGGTTTCTTTCGCCGCTAAAATCTCATCAACGTTGTCAGCGATCGTATTACTCAAACGGACGGCTGGAACAGACACTTCTGGTGCTAAGAAAGCTTCCACTGCCTGTAAACAGGTTTGGCCCAATAGGTTTAAATCAACGGCATCAAAGCGTTTGTTGTCAGGCTCATAACCGGGCTGGCTCCGTTCCCCATCTGTGCTGATGTTGAGATCAACGGTACCCGCCATCAGAGTGTTGGCTAACGGAGCAGGGGCAAAGAACAGAGGATTACGGTCTTGGGTAGCGGCCAACGTCTGTTGCTCTAGGTTAATCGGCTGAATCGTGTAGTTAAGCCCGCCTTGCCCCAGCCGTACAGCCCAAATGGACTGGCTGCTGGCATTGTTAGGGTCGCCGGGAAAACCAGGATTACGATTGTCGCTGGTGGCCAAACGCAGTCCAGAAAATGCAGATTGAAAGTCACTGGCAAAGCCTTTAAGGGAAGCAGACCGCGCATCTCCAGCTACAGTATGGGGAGATAGGTAAGCAGTAGCTTGTTGCACCAGGGTCGGATCAGGCAGGTTATCGGCAATTAGAGTGTCATCCTCTCGTTTTAAGGTGACTTGAACGGTCACTGGAAAGATCAGTTTGTTAGGGTAGACCACAGTATTGGTGGCCGTTGGTAGATCGAACGTTAAGGGAATCTGTTGTGTATAGGGGGGAACAATAAATGGAGCGCCTATAGTGAGAATAGGGAGATTTTGGAGTGCGATCGCAACCTCCTCCAATGAGACCGAACGACTTAATCGTTCTCTCAGCTGCTGTACTTGAGTGGTTAGCTGAGCACTGTCTTGCTGAGCGCTGGCCAACGTCGCTACCATCGATTGACGCACCTGCTCAAACAGCTGAGCCAAACTGTAAAACGTTTCGTGATCGCGGGTTGTCAGTCCACTGAACGGGGTGAGAAGTGGCTGCAGCACACGGGTCACCAGCTCAGGTGTAGAATTCTCAACCAAGGCAGGCCAAGCTTGAAACGCCGGTAGTAGGGTTTGTCCAGATCGAATTAATCCACCAACTGTTTGATTGGTAATCGCTACCGCCGCTATATCAATTTGTCGATTAGTACTAGGGGATAGTTGCAGATCATCGACAACTGCCGCCAGAGTTACCTGAGCGATAGAGCGACTGGCAGACGCGGCTGGCTCCAAGGTGAGCTGGGCAGGAATAGTTAACGCAGTTGCCGGTTTTAAGGAGGCATTGGTGGCCAGCGCTATATCTGCTAACGTCAACAGATCTGCAGCTAGGCCGATATTGAGAACTGTATTCCTAAAGACCGCCTGAACCTTATCGCGAATATGAGCTAAGTAATCGGTTGTACGGAAGCTGTAGCTCAAAGGGACTGAGAGGATGACCTGATCGTCTAAATAATTATCCTTTGCTTCTAGGATTGGGAGCAGAGCATCAAGAGTGGTCTCAAGGGCAGCAGCAATCTCTGCCAGAGTATCCCCCGGTTGAGTCTCATACGTTTTTGCCTGGGTGCTAACCGACAGCCCATCTCGAACTAGACCAGGGGTATCACGATGACGACGGGCAATTTGCTGAACTTTAGCATTCGTCTCAACCTCAGTAACGCTGGGCAAAGGAGCGGTTGAGAGCGCGCGCACACTGTCAAAATTTCGCAGCAGTGCTTCAACCTTTAATGCTTCTTGAGCAATGAGCTGAAGACTATCATTAACGATAACATCACGCTCTACAGGAATCTCTAGCTGGGTGCCCTCTGCCCACACATTAACAACGTTCTGATTCTCTTCTGCCAAATCATTGATCGGCAGCCGGAACTGATCCGCAACCGTCGTAAACGTCTCACCCACATTGACGGAATAGGACTTCAGCGTCAGTCCTTCGAGCGTGAGCAGATAGCGGTAAGCCATCTCTACAAAACTGGTGAGGACTGATTTATCCACCGTTTTTTGAACGGCGGTCTCTCCCTGCAGTAGAATCGACGTCTCTGCGGTTACATTCAAACGGGTCTGGTGAATCTGATAGTAAATCTGTTGATAAGTCTCACGAGCAGCGCGAGTCTTGCGCTTGACGTCTTCGAACAGATTACCAGGTGTGGGAATATAAGGACTAGAGTCTAGCTGTAGCGATAAGATCAAACGAACCGATTGCTGAGACACTGGATCGAACCGATAACGCTCCACCAGCGATGGCCACTGATTTAGCCCCAACAGCGGATCAAAGTAGCGAACCGGCAGTGGTGTGGGCTCAAACCGCTCGAAAGTGTTGCCATACAGATCGCGCCATTCTAGCTTTGGTTTTATGGATGCATCTACAGCTACTCCTCGATAGGGATTCATCTCAGGAGAGGGCAGAGTTGGATGAGAGATTCCGCCTGGATCAGCAGACAGAGCATACGCCGGTATCACCCGCTCATATTGCCATGGATGGATGGCATCCTCCGGATCATCACTGGGACCAATGGGTAAGGCCTCTGATGTAGCGACAAATTTACCCGGCTGCTCTAATAGCCGATACCCCAAAAGCTGGTAGAGGTTCTCCAATTCATCATTGGCGCTGCCGTTATTGGGCTGGATTGAAACATTCGGACGGGTTAGCTGTATACCCAAATGCCCTGCAGGCATCTGCAATACCTGTATCGGGTCATTTTGGTCATCGCGGATAGCTAACAAATCAACCGTTTGAGCCACAGTCAGCTCTACGCAATTATGGAAAGGAAATGCCTGTTGGATATGTCCAGTCACACGAATCACCAGCACCAAGTCCGCTGTCACTCCATCGGTAAATAATGATTCTGGCAATCCAGGACTTCCTAGGGGACCATAAGCCAAATAGTAGCCCCCTGAACTCACGGTGCTACATTCCCACAACACTTGTAAAAATTCAGCACCGTTGTCTTCTCTGCGAGCAGGGAAAGTTGCATAATAGGCTGCTGTTGTTATCGCTGACGTACTGAGCGTCAGGGCACTCACCCCAGAAGATTGACTGCGGGTAGAGAGATTTGTCTTGAGCAGTAACACATCACGGGTTGGCTGCACTAGCTGAGCCGTATCATCATCTAAATACAATAGATCGATCTGGGGAGATGCACCGGTAGCTCGAATCGCTTCTAATAGGTCTTTACCAACCTCATCAGTGCCCTCTAGCAGATAGATATTATCGTCAGCTAAACGTCGCACAGTCACCTTGACTTTGGTAGACCAAGCAACACTACTGTCAGACAAGGGACTGGCTGTCTTATCGGTAGCATCCGTTAGGGCAAAGGGCACACCAGATGATTGATCCTGTAAATAGGCCCGTAGTTCAGCCGGTAGCTCTCGCAGCTCACCTGCCGCCATCGGAATCCGCTGGCGCATTGTGTACTGGCGGTCTGCAGGCCGATAGAAAGGCAGCTGTGTGACACGATGGCTGCTGAGATTAAGTGTGGCTGTCTTAAGCTGTAGCAGTTCTTCTTTTTGAGCAGCAGTTAAGTCATAAACCAAGGATGCCGCATCACGGGTGGGTGGATTATTTAGATTGGAACGGTCGTAGTCAACAAACCGAATCCAGGGCAGCGTAGCTGTTTTGCTCAAGACGATTTGGTCCAGATTAACTGTAGTAACAGAGGTGGCAGCATCTCCTGTGCCGACAGTCTGGGTGGTG
>JBCDFI010000439.1:0-4921 GCA_039178155.1 Cyanobacteria bacterium P01_H01_bin.105 | reverse complement strand
TGCTCCCATCAGCCCGGTCCAATTTCCTGGAAAGCTGTACCTGATTTTATTCAAAAGGTCCTGATTGACCAGGGATGTATTCTGCTAAATCATCGTTGTGAAAGACCTCAGCTAACGCATATTCGCTTTCAATATGTCCCCTTGTCATATCAAGGTGTACTCTACTATCTTCAGCGATGGTCCCGTGACGAATGGGGAGTTTCTCCTAGCCCCGTCATCTTTCCAACTGAAGGGCCTTGTTCTTTTAATGGACTGAGTAACGGCAGCATGCTGTCATTGCTGGTCAAACAAGCAGTTGCTAAATTTTACGGACATTTTCCAGACAACTCACCGTCTGAGCCACCCTCGTCTACCAGACGGTATCGAAAGAATAACGTACTGCCGCTGGCTGGCTAGCCTTCTCAATCCGTCAATCATCTAGTCAATCATCTGTTCTAGCTCAATTAGTGGGATTAACCAGGCTACGTCGTAAGCCGCCAGGGTCACACACAGGCTATCATCTACAATCCGCCAACCGCGACGGCCCATCAGATCGTACCAGTAGTTATCTGGAGGGATGGCGCAAAAGGGCTTACTAAGCTGAGTGTCAAGGGGTACAGACTTGTCCGATAGTAGGTCTGGTGACGGGGGATCTGATGGCTGTGGATCTGATGAGCGTGGATAGATCCCAGCCACCCCTAACCGTTCTAACGGAATACGCACCTGGCAGCGTCGGGGTGTCACATTGGTCAGGGTTAAAATATGTTGCTCACAATCCGACGAGATCCGTAACAGGGCAAACACCGCCGGATCTACCTGAATAACTTTCTGATCGCCGTTGGGATGAAAGGCCTTGTTGCTGACGCGAATGCCCAGCAACCGACTCAGCTGGGCAATCATCTGAGCCGATATAGACTCCAGGTTCTTCAGCTCTTGTTTGAGGTCAGAATAGTGAATGACAGCCCGGTTAATGTCACGTTTTACTTTTGTTTTTAAGACCGTTTCAATATTGTTGCGGGTACCCACGAGCCCATGTAAATAGATACCAGGCATCCCCCTTAGGACTAGGGCAATACTTCGAGATGCCACCATCCGCTTAATTTGCAGATCTAAGTCTTCATATTCATTATCTAAATTTAGGGCACTAAACCAGGTAGAGTTAATCTCATAGGGCTCTTCAATCCCCCCTTCAGCAGTACGGTAGGAAATGAGTGCCCCGTGCTCTCTAGCGCAGCGAATAATAAAACCAATTTGCTGCTCCGATAAAATATTTTTAACACCCAACAGCCCAATACCATCATGGGTATCCAGGATGTTAAAAAATGTCATAGCATCAGACGGATACTCCAGAGTATTAACCCATTTTGATAGTTCTGTCGTCTCTTCTTGATAAAAGGTATAGAGCACCAGCGGCGGTAGAGCAAAGTTATAAACCATCTGCGCTTCGTCATACCCATTGCCAAAATAGGTCACGTTTTCCTCATGGGGAATATTAGTCTCCGTCGTCAAAGCAACCTGAGGTGCAGCAATATCTAACACGTCTCTAAATAACCTGATCACTTCGTGGGTTTGGGCAAGGTTAGCACAGGGAGTTCCCGGTTCTTCCCATAGATAGGTCACCGCATCCAGACGAATGATATCGGCTCCTCGTCGAATATAGAGCAGCAGCGTATCTATCACTTCTAGGAGAACCTTAGGATTTGTAAAGTTTAGATCGATCTGATCTGGGGAAAAAGTAGTCCAAACCCAAATGGGTCCATCAATTGACTGATACTGCGTCAAAATATCCGACGTCCGAGGACGAACAATCATGGCTCTCTGCTCAGGAGTTAGCTCGTCAGGAGAGCGATAGACTGTTGCAAAGTTTTGATAGTCTGGATTACCGTTGAGCATTTCCTGAAAGGGCATACTTTGGGAAGAAGCATGATTGAACACTCCGTCAAACATCAGACGATAGCGCTCACCCAAAGATTCGATATCTTGCCAAGAGCCCAGATTTGGATCAACTGCTCTAAAGTCCGTAATCGAAAACCCACGGTCAGAGCTATAGGGAAAGAACGGCAAAATGTGTAGGGTATTAAAAACCCCCCGCAAACCAGACGTACATTCTAAAAAATCAGCCAGCGTTGCCAAAGGAGACACCTGCTCGCTCAACAAAATGTCACCGTAGGTAATCAGCGCGATATCTTTCTCTGTAAATCGGTCGGCTGGATTAAAGTGCCCATTTTGGGACTTCATTGTTGGTGTCTTATGGGCATCATGCACCTTAAGCAATCGCTCTAGCTCTGGAAGATATTGGGTAGCGGCGGCTTCACCATAGAGAAATATGAGTCGTTCTAATAGCCGGTGTTGCCGTTCTGAAGAGATTTGTAAAAGGGGACACCTATAGTCTGGAGCAGGGTTATATGCTTTTCCTTTAGGGAGATCGTAGTTTGACATAAAAAACAGAGTTTAAAAAACGGCTAGCCCAGATACTTGACCATTAATGGGGGCAAATTTAGGTGTATCCAACTCTCAATAAAGAATTCAAGCACTCCTAAAAATTAGCGTTAGATTCTTGATAAAAGTTGAGATTTTGTATCAAAAAACCCGTGGGTTCTATAAAAGCTGATGATCTAACGGGTTTACAGATTAACAATCGCCGTTGCCAATCAGCACTATGATGTCATCTGAGCCATGCTGGTACATAGTATTTTTGCAGACAGAGTTAGACTTTACTCCCTATAGAGTTGGGCCGAAAAGACACTTAAGCAGATCCATAGGAAATATGAATCTGAGAAGCGTGGCTGAGTGTAGTGCATGCGGTAACTTATCAAAGAGTCTGTCTGTTAGCTTGTCCCTAGTATTTGCCACTCTAGCCACACTTAGATTGCATCATGGCCAACAAATTTCGCACCCCTGGGTATCATCCGGCTCAAAAGATAAAGGTAATCTTATCGGGGCTCCATATTGCAGTTGTCACTGACTTTAGCGTTGCCTATAAAGTGATTTTATCTGTGCCTGTTTTAGGGGTATCTTTCTTCTTTCGGCAATGGGTAGATGTGAGTCTGATATTGCTGGCCATGGGGTTGATGCTGATCTCTGAGTTGTTTAACAGCGCCATCGAGGTTTTATGTGATTTTGTAGAGCCTCAACGCAATGAACAAATCCGTATTATTAAAGATATTACAGCGGCTGCAGCAGGGCTAAGCATCCTGGTCTGGGCAATTATTTTAATCATTGAAAGCCTGCGTCTGCTACAGCTGCAGGTAAATAGTATTTAGCCGAGTGCAATTACAGTCGTCATGATGGCCGAGCTGAACACAGTTATCCCTACGTATTCAGCTCGGCGTGTCGTCTCCGCTGAACGGAGCGGTAGTTCTTGCCCCGTCGTTGTAGCAACAGATGCCGGTTATTTTTTTACAAAGTTACGAGGAGCGGCCCAAGGTCCATCGGCCTTAGTGGCGGAGATTATTGTGGCTGGGCTAGCTGAGGCGCTGGGGCTGTGGGTGCCTAGTCGAGTATTGATCGCCATCGAGCCCGACCTGAAAAGCGATGTCCAAGAAGATGAGTTTATGGATTTGCTGACAGCTAGCCATGGCATCAATTTGGGGTTTCAGTATCTACAAGAGGGGCATGATATTGGCATCAATGAGATAGCCACAATTCATGAGGAGGTTGCCTGCGCAGTGCTTTGGCTGGATTTATTGGTAATGAATGTTGATCGCACTGTTCATAATCTAAATATGATGCGATCGCACCATATTCTGTGGGTGATCGACCATGGTGCGGCCCTCCCGTTCCAATACAACTGGCCTAGTGTCAGGGAAGACTCCCCCCGGCACACGCCTGATGCCATGGAGCATCATATCTTTTGGAACAGGTTAAAAAATTTAGATCGCTGGGACGAGCAGCTGGCGGCAAAGCTGTCTAGATCGGTACTGCAGTCTGTCGTTTCACAAGTCCCCGATTGTTTTCTCCAGCCGCTGATGTCGCCACCGGTATCAGCCGCAATGATTGAGCGCAGGAGGCAAGCCTATGCCGCCTTTTTATGGAAACGATTAAAATCTCCTCGACCGTTTATGGCTCGATAGACGGTTACGCGCCAGACATCAAGGCTCAAGCCAAACATAAAAGGCTGAATAAAACATTTAACGGATGACCCATTTAAACGCTCTAAACAGCCCCTAATCAATTCAGAGATTGAGTTTTTGAGATTGGATGTTGGGTAGTCAGATGAATATCTAGACTGCGATTTTAGATACCCACTCTTGAACGAATGAGATCGCACTCTCCAACCAGCTACAACCCATAAAGTTGCAGATTTCAATAGTCGCAAGCAGCATAACGGTGTTCATAATTAGTTCTCCAAGACCTTAGCTACCCATACGCCATGGGTCAGACCTTTACAGATAGAGACTGATAAAGATCATGTGAAGTTCTAAAGGAATTTCCCACCCCTCCATGCCAACATCTATTGGGCCAGCACACAGGCCAGAGGAAACAACAAATACTCTAGAAAAAACAATCGCCAAATAAACTGATAAAAGCGACTAATCTGAGACTTATCTTGCAGATTAACCCATCGACTCTTCCACCACAGCAGACCTAGCAGCAACCCGTGGGTAATCACGACAAACTCTGGCTGGACCGATGGCAGAAATCCGAGCAGGGTTAGACTTATCAGCAAACCGTAACATAGGGTCAACACACCCAGCGCCAGCCTAAAGACAAATCTGGAGCCTAGCCGCACGGTTAGGGTGCGTACTTGAAACTGACGGTCGCCTTCGAGGTCGGGGATATCTTTAAAGATTGCGATCGCAAACGCAAATACCACCACAAACACTGTCAGCGCCCACACCTCTGGCGGTATTGACACCGCACTACTCTCTAGGCCTACCCTAAACGCTAGCCACCGCCGAAAATGAGCAAAAAAGCCCAGATTGACAATCACCCCGCGCAC
>JBCDFI010000438.1:0-4924 GCA_039178155.1 Cyanobacteria bacterium P01_H01_bin.105 | reverse complement strand
CTGGACCAGACTACAAAAATTGCCGTTGATGCCAAGGTAGGGTATCCATCGGCCTGTAATGCGATCGAAACTCTACTGGTTCACAAAGCGATTGCTGCTCAGGCGCTGCCCGTTTTAGCTGAGGCCCTGCAGCAAGAAGGTGTAAAACTTCTAGGTGATGAGGCTACCCTTCGGGTGCTCACAGATATTCAACCGGCAACTGAGAGTGACTGGTCCACGGAATACAGCGACCTGATTTTAGCGATTCGGGTAGTCGATTCGGTTGATGCGGCAATTGACCATATCAATACTTATGGGTCGCGACATACGGATGCGATCGCAACAGAAGATCAAGCGACAGCAGATCGCTTTATGGCCCAGGTCGATGCCGCTGGCGTCTATCACAACTGCTCCACCCGCTTTGCCGATGGCTTTCGCTACGGCTTCGGTGCAGAAGTGGGCATCAGCACCCAAAAAATGCCTCCCCGTGGACCGGTTGGATTAGAAGGCTTGGTGACCTACAAGTATCAGGTCGTGGGCAATGGTCATATTGTTGCCACCTACTCAGGTGAAAACGCCAAACCATTTACCCATCGTGATTTAGCTTAAGTACGCTAGTTTAGGCATAAGCAATTCACAAGACAGCCCATGCTGACCTCAATTCAAATTGAGAACTTTCGCTGCTTCGACAAGCTCAAGGTCGATGGTCTCAGCCGCGTCAACCTAATTACTGGTAAAAACAATGTTGGTAAAACGGCTTTCCTTGAATCAATTGGCATGTGGGCCTCAGGTTCCAATCCAGCAGGGCTAACTTATCTCAGCGGGATGCGTAGCCTGGTCGACCAAATAACTTCGAATATTGCTCAAGAGCTTTTACTAACTCCCCTGTTTAAGGATTTTGACGAGAGTAAGAGCATCCATATTAATGGCTTTATCAATCAATCAGAATCCCATAGCCTTTATATTCAGAGTAATCGAGCTATCCCTAATCGCATCTTACTAAACCAGGAAAAATACGAAGCTGGTTTGGGAGCAATTACATCAAACCTGAGCCAGATCCTGACACTACGTTATGTTTCTCCTGAAGGACAATCAACAGAAAATCAATTTTGGATTGAAAACAATAGCACCTTTCAAGGAGAGTCTCCAGAATTGGCGACTCCGCCTCTGTCTGTTGCCTTTATCTCAGCTAGCGGTCGTCAAAGTAGTAAGGTTCGTTCTGAAATGTTTGGTCGATTAGAGCTAATGAGTAGTGATTATTCTTTAGTGGAGAGTCTGAAACTGATAGAACCACGTCTGAAGCGAATTACAACGATTGTCGTGAGTGGATTGCCAATTTTGTATGGAGACATTGGTCTACAACGACTTGTTCCGCTCTCTTTGATGGGTGAAGGGCTAAACCGTTTAGTCTCTATCTTGCTAACCCTAGCAACTAATAGTGGAGGATTAGTTCTAATTGATGAACTTGAGAATGGACTTCACCATTCTGTACTCTCAAATATTTGGCAAGTAATCAATGATGCGGCTCATCGGTTTAATGTTCAAGTGATTGCAACAACTCACAGTTATGAGTGTATTCAATCTGCTCATACTGCCTTCTCTGATAATGGAAACTATAATTTTCGACTTCATCGTATTGATCATCTTGAAAACAGATTTAAGGCAGTCAGCTATGATCAAGAAACGCTAGAAACAGCTATCAACATTCCATTTGAGGTACGCTGATGCCGAAAGTGGAAGCAATAGATCAGTCAAAGTTATTACTGGTTGAGGGCCGCGATGCCTATGAGTTCTTCAACATGCTACTCAAACATCTAGAGATTTCTGATATACAGATTCAAAACTTTGGTGGAATTCACGAACTGCGACCTTTTTTAAAGGTACTGATTAATGCTCCTAACTTTGACTCAGTACAATCGATAGGTATTACAAGAGATGCGGAAAAGGATGCATCTGCGGCTTTTTACTCTGTTCATAATTCATTGAAAGCAGCAAATATAGATAACCCTTCACAAGTGGGGCAAATCACCACAGGAAAACCACAAATAGGTATCTACTTGCTCCCAGATTTAGACGCAGCTTCTGGCATGTTAGAAGATCTGTGTTTGAACATGTTAGATACAGATGCCGCAATTGTCTGCGTTGAGCAATATTTTCAATGTCTCGACAATCAAAGTATTCCACCTCCTAGAAATTTCGCTAAGGCAAAGATGATGGCTTTTTTGGCTTCTAAACCAGAGCTGAAACAGCGGGTTGGTTATGCCATGAATCAAAACTATTGGAATTGGAATCATCCTTGTCTTGATCCGTTAAAAGATTTTATTGTGAGACTATAGTATGGCTGATTGTATTAATGTAACTGGCATTCGAGCCTATGGCTACATTGGAGCGTTGCCAGAAGAGACTATTCTGGGGCAATGGTTTGAGGTGGACCTGACGCTGTGGATAGATTTATCAGTGGCGGGTAAATCCGACAATTTAGCTGACACTCATAACTATGCCGATATTATTCAGCAGACGCAGAAAATCATCCAAACAGAGAAATTTAAGCTGATTGAGCGTTTGGGAGATGAGATCGCAGTCCAAGCCCTCAATAACGATGCCCGTCTGACAAAAGTTCAGGTAACAGTTACAAAACTGACTGCGCCAGTACCAAATTTTGACGGACGAGTCGCCATAACGATGGTGAGAACCCGTTCTTAAATTTCGAGCTGATCGGCTACCATGCGGAGGCAGTAGTTGCGAGGCCCGACCCTTGCCTAAGCTGAGGCTAACCCGTCAATCCCATTTGCCGCTGATTTTACTATTGGCGACCCTGCTGCGGCTGTGGCGTCTGTCAGCCAAACCGCTTTGGGTGGACGAACTTTACACAACGTTTTATAGCCTGGGGGAGACTCTAAATGAGATTCCTACAAATACCGTTTTACCAGCGGCAGACTACTGGGCACTGCTGGATAATCCAGGCTCTCCCTTGCAGGCAGCTCAGGCGGTAACGGCCCATAGCAATCATCCACCACTATTTTTTATGGCCATGAATGTTTGGCTACGAACGGTGGGAATTTCTATGTGGAGTCTGCGTTCATTTGCGGTGCTGTGGGGCGTTGTCGGTGTCGCTGGCGTGTTTTATCTGGGGCGACGCCTCAGCGGGGTGCGGGTGGGCACACTGGCGGCACTTTTGATGGCGGTGTCGCCCTATGGTATTTATCTGTCGCAGGAGGCCCGACACTATAGTTTGGCGGTTGCGATCGCACTTTTTGCCTTAGTCAACTGGATCGCGCTGCTCCAAGGCGAACGTTCGCCCCAACGCTGGCTTAGCTGGGTCGGATTAAATGCTCTGGGTCTCTATGTCCATTACTTTTACAGCTTTAGCATCATCGCCCAGTGGCTAGTCATCATTGGCCGGATTCTTTGGCGCAAAGACCGTCGCCCCGAGACACTGCCCTGGCTGTTGGCTATAGCAGGTACCGCACTACTTTATCTACCCTGGCTATCAACGGCCTTGACCCATTTTCAAAGTGAAGGTGGCACTGGCTGGCTCAGTCAGTCGGCCCCCCTATGGCAGACGTTAATATTGCCCTGGCTGCAGTCTTTAGTAGCTACCGTGTTTATGCTCATTTTGCTACCAGTGGAGCAGGTACCGCTATGGGTGACCATTACATCGGCACTGATCATGCTGGGAGTGTTTGGCATTGTGCTAAACCAGATTATTCGGAGTTGGCGTGTGGAATTTCTGCTGGATCTCTGGTCTCCTATAGTTAGTTACGGGCTGATCGTATTTGGCATAATGATGGCCATTACCTATGGTCTGGGTAAAGACCTGACTTTGGCACCGCGCTACTTTTTTATGGTCTATCCAGCTATAACAGTAATCGCCGCGCTGGCACTGGTTCGATGTAAACGCTGGGTATTAGGAGTTGCGATCGCAGCCGGTATTGTCAGCCAATGTTTGATCAGCTACGACATTGCCCTGCTCAAACCCTATCTACCTGGTCAGATTGGACGCCGCCTGGGGACAGAGTCTCAACCAACGATTGCCCTGGTAGCACCGCAGCGAGATAGCTACCGTGCTCGCAGCCTGAGCTATGTGCTGGCCATCCCGCCCAATGCCAATACCCAGGTTGCTTTTACAGACTCTGCTGACGTGGAGACTTGGCAACCCACCTTGACCAACCCCGATGCAATTCCAGCGCAGGACTTGACCCTTTGGTTAGTAGAACCGAAACGTCAGGGGCCTTTCCCACCAACGGTCAAACTACCTCAACAGAGGTGTTTTATCATCGGAGAACGGATTAAAACCGAGGGCACCCGTCAACAACAGTATCAGTGTCAGCTAATTTTAGAGAATTAGACTCAATCGCCGCCAGTATGACAGCTTAAAGAGTTTCATAGATTACCTATAACCCATAAGCCTAGTGGCTATACTCAGGCTGTTGAAAGCGCCAAAGAAGTTCAAAGCGTCCACTTCATAAGGATAGGCACCATGACGTTTCGAGTATTAAATTCCTTCCCTCGGCTAAATTATCTAAAAGCCTTGGGAGCATTAACTGCGGTCACCATGACCTTAGTGTCTTCCCCAGCGTTAGCCGGAGACCCATTTCGGGTAGGCAATGAGCACAACATTGGTCCCCATACCGAAGATGCATTTGAGTCTTTCTTTAAAGAAGGCGACTATGTCAGTGCCCGTAAAGCATTAGATTTGGCCATGGACTCTGAAGTAGATGAACCATTGGTGCATAGCATGGCTGCTTCTATGTCCTATCTTGATGAAGACTGGGAAACCTTAGAAACCCACGCCGCTTTAACTAGATCTACTGCTGAAGCCTTACTTGAGAGGGATCCACTCCGAGGACATCTCTATTCTGCCGTTGGCATTTTTATGGAGGGGGCTCATCTTGTCAGCACCGAAGGGCTAGCGCGTAGTACACCCGCAGCATTAGCTATGCTG
>JBCDFI010000437.1:0-4929 GCA_039178155.1 Cyanobacteria bacterium P01_H01_bin.105 | reverse complement strand
TCTCGGCTGCTAGTTAACCCTGCGTTACTGACTCGTAATGGTACCCGTTAGCGGAGAACTGGCACTGGCGTAGGCTTTTATTGGAATACGTCCGGATAGATACGCTAAACGTCCGGCCTCTGTGGCTAATCCCATGGCGCGACCCATTTTGACCGGGTCTTGAGCTTTTGCGATCGCAGTATTTATCAACAACGCATCCGCCCCTAACTCCATCGACTCTGCAGCCTCACTCGGGCTGCCAATTCCTGCATCCACCACCACTGGAATATTGGCATTCTCTATAATGATGGCGATGTTAGCAGCATTGCGCACACCCTGGCCAGAACCAATAGGAGACCCCAGCGGCATCACAGTTGCACACCCAGCTTCTTCTAGATACTTAGCCAAAATCGGATCGGCATTAACATAAGGTAAAACGGCAAATCCTTCTTTGACTAGCTGTTCGGCTGCTTGCAGAGTACCAATCGGGTCCGGCAACAAATATTTTGCATCTGGAATTACCTCTAACTTGACAAAATTGTTGTCTTCTTGCCCCAACAACTTTGCCATTTCTCTCCCTAGACGCGCCACCCGAATGGCTTCATCAGCATTGGTACACCCCGCAGTATTTGGCAAAATCCAAATTTTCTGCCAGTCAATCGCCTGGGCTAACCCTTCATGGCCAGGAGCGTTAGTTTGAACCCGACGCACAGCTACTGTAACAATTTGGCTGCCACTAGCCGCCAAACTGGCTCGCATTGTATCAAAGTTGTCAAATTTACCTGTTCCGGTCATCAATCGAGACGAGAAGGTGCGACCGGCAATGACAAGAGAATCATCAGAAGCTGTCACCGGAGGGGCAGAAAGAGTTTGCATTGGTGTAGGAATTTGAAAAGACTGAGGTTGAGAAGACTTAGATTTGGGAGAGTCGGTAAAATTTAATGAAATGGAAGCATTAGCAACAGAAGTATCAGAACCAGCAGCTTTAATCGAAGACTGAGCAACCTCTAAAAAACTGTTGTCTGATGTCTCCATAAATCGCTCCCAATGAAATGCCTCTAACAGCGGATCGGGGGTACCTTGAATCGAATCGACAATCAGTTTTGCCGTAATCGGCGTCAGCAACACACCGTTACGATGATGTCCTGTTGCTAAGGTGAGATTGCCACACTGGCTAGGCCCTAATAGTGGGGCTTCATCGGTAGTAGCCGGACGATATCCCCACCAGCACTCTTGGAGAGGAAAATCAGCCAGGGGAGGATATAGCCGAGCCGCCTCGCCCAGTAGTTGAGCTACACCCGCTGCCGTATTGTGGGGAGCAAATCCAACATCCTCCTTGGTGGCTCCCAAAACCACGCGGCCATCTTTGCGGGGCACAATATAAATATGCTCACCATAGAGAACACGCTTTAGTCCATAGGGAGACTCTGGTGGGGTCAACAAAGCAGCCAACTGCCCTTTGAGAGGCTTGACCGGTACTGGCAACAGGTCACTCGACCAAGCACCCGCCGCCAATACATAGTGCCCTGCCTGTTGTTGCCCAGCAGATGTCAGCACCCCACGGATGTTGTGATTGTGTTGCAAAAATGCTGCGGCACTCACCCCTTCTTGAATATCAACACCCAGTTCTTGAGCTGCGACTCGTAAGGATTTGAGCAGAGCCCGACTATCAACCTGTCCTTCTTCGGGGTACCAGTAACCGCCGGTCACCTGAGGGCTCAGATGAGGCTGATAGCTGTGGATGGATGACCGGCTAAGAAAATGATCTGCCTGAGCCGGTGTCTGGATATGTGTCTGACTATTTCTTTGGGCAGATTTCTCTTCTGGACCTAAAAGCGGTGCGAGGATGCCACAGGGCCAATAGCCTGTCTCTTGTCCTGTCAGTTCTTCTAACTTACGGCTCCAGTCAGGATACAAGGTCAGACTACGATCGCTCAGCTCGCGCAGCGGTCCCGTCAATTTTTCAGCCTGGGGAGCCAGCATCCCTGCAGCTGCATGTCCTGCAGCTGCATTAAAATCCCGGCTGAGTACGGTAACAGTAGCGCCTTGCTGACGGAGTTCGGTTGCGATCGCAAGACCTATGATCCCGCCACCAATCACCAGTACATCTGCCTGACCCATAGGTTTCTATTAACTACTCTTTTCAATAAGCAATGTTTGTTTAGGCTATCCAGCCTAAACTACCAAAGAGCCCGAACGGGAGGCAGGTTCTGATTTTGTCCCGACTGAGTCTGCCCTGGATTGTTGGCTGGGGGCGTTTCCTGTGCGTTTGTGTCCCCAGCCGTAGGATTGGGATTAACAACCCCGCCATCCGTATCATCCCCTGTATTAGTTGGCTGAGTACTCGTACCAAAATTTGGAGCACTCTGTGCACCCACGGTTTGACGCTGCGGGATTTCGCCAGCCCGTTCTAGGGGAGTTTGACTACTGATAATCCCATTGGAGTCATTAGTTGTCCCATCATCATTCAAAGCAATAAAGGTTTCATTAGTACCCTCATTCGCCGCGCCAAAGTCAGTCTGAGCAGAGGTGTTATCGTTGGACCTATCGACCCATGATGTCACTCGATTAGAGGCACTGGTACCATAAATAGCCATTAGCGAAATTGCGGCTAAAATGCCACCCAAGATGAATTTATTCATACCTCTATCCCCTCCTTACTCCCAACTACCACTGACTTTTATCAACTGACTTTTATCATCACTCAGTTCCTGAAAAATAAATATGCCATTTTCAGAAATTAAGACATTAACTCTAACAACTTTGACTCCAGAGTTTAATGCCTTACCACACTCTTTTTTCCCCCTGACCCCAAAATTGGTCGTATTTAGTGATGGTGATATCTCCAAGTACGCGGGTTTGGCAAGCTAATCGTAATGGACGATCAGGGTTGTGGGGAGGTAATGACCGCCGACCTCGATCCTTCCAATTGGTGGTAGATACCTCACCGTCAATCATCACAGCGCAGGTACCACAGCTCCCAATACCACGGCAATTAATTAAATTAGCGTTGCCATTATATAGAGCAACATCATGCTCTATTAGCACTCGTCGAAGATTGGCATCCACTTCACATTCAAAGGTCTTGCCTTGAGCAGTCACGTTTGGCATGGGAATCATTAAGTTAAGAGTTTCAAACTAAATCGAGTTTCTTTTGATACAACCCAGTAAAGTCTTTGCAGACCGTTTGATAAATCACAGTTTAAATGCGTAAAACACTGAGGTGTTGCAGGTTAGAAATCATTGAAAGCCGTTGGACCGTCGTGTAATTTGTAGCCCCACAACCTAAAGTCTCTATATTTTTTTGGGGTTATTAATCGCACAGGCGACATAATACGCCTAAATGTATCAAATAAGATGCGAGGTCATTGAAAGTATAAAATGCTGCTAAACACCCGTGGTTACAGGGGGTTAACATCCAAATTAAATTTCGATTTGGGTTGTGAATATCTTCATCAAAGGACTAAACTCTGTACACAGGGTCTTTAAATTGCGTCTGACTCCAGACAAATTTTAAACAAACTTCAAAATTAAAATTCAGCACTTACCACGGGTAGCATCCTCCCATCTACATTTCTAGGATCTTTTCCCTACATTGTGTTCACTGTTGCTATGTCTCCCAATACTCAGCTTTGGATTTACGACACCACCCTGCGAGACGGTGCCCAGCGCGAGGGGCTGTCCCTTTCCGTTGAAGATAAATTAAAAATTGCCCGTCGCTTAGATGATTTAGGTATTCCCTTTATCGAGGGGGGGTGGCCAGGAGCTAATCCTAAAGATGGACAATTTTTTGCTCAGCTTCAACGTCGACCGCTACGTCAGGCCGAAATCGTTGCTTTTTGCTCTACCCGACGTCCCCATATGCCGGTGGCTGAGGACGTTACCTTAGCCGCAGCGCTAGCAGCAAGAACCAATTGGGTCACATTATTTGGCAAGTCTTGGGATCTCCATGTGACTGAGGGGTTAAAGACAGAACTCAATGAAAATCTGTCTATGATTTATGACTCTATCGCTTACTTGCGGCAACAGGGGCGACGGGTCATTTATGATGCTGAGCACTGGTTTGATGGCTATCTCAGCAATCCTACCTATGCTGTTCAAACACTAGAAGCTGCCCTCAGAGCTGGGGCCGAATGGCTGGTTTTATGCGATACCAACGGTGGCATGCTGCCCCATCAGGTAACCGAAATCGTCCGTACCGTAAGCCAATGGTTGGCTACTTTAGATCTAGAAAACCCTCCCCAGTTAGGGATTCATACTCATAATGATGGCGAGTTGGCCGTTGCCAATGCCCTAACGGCAGCTTTAGAGGGCGTCACCATGATCCAAGGCACCATCAATGGCTATGGTGAACGCTGCGGTAATGCTAATCTTTGCTCTCTGATTCCAAATTTACAGCTAAAGCTGGGCTACGACTGCTTACCCAATGAAAAGTTGGCTACTCTGGCCGAAACGAGTCGATACCTGAGTGAGGTGGTTAATCTGGCCCCCGATGATCACGCTCCCTATGTCGGGATTTCAGCCTTTGCCCACAAGGGCGGCATTCATGTCAGTGCCGTGGAGCGTAATCCTAAAACCTATGAGCATATCGAACCTACTGCTGTGGGGAATCTCCGCCGGATTGTCATTTCTGATCAAGCAGGTCTGAGTAATATCATGGCGAAGGCCCGTAGCTTTGGCCTCAAACTTGATCGCACGAGCCCGACCTCGCGTCAGCTGCTGCATCGACTCAAGATGCTAGAAGATGAGGGCTATCAGTTTGAAGCTGCGGAAGCTAGCTTTGAGTTACTCATGCGAGAAGCGCTGGGGCAACGGCCAACCATGTTTGAAGTGCATGGTTTTCAGGTGCATTGTGAGCGTATGCCCGACGCGGGTAGTATGATAAATCGCTCACCTGAATCCCTGGCTGGCAGTTCTTCTTTGGCGACGATTAAAGTTGCTGTGGATGGA
>JBCDFI010000436.1:0-4969 GCA_039178155.1 Cyanobacteria bacterium P01_H01_bin.105 | reverse complement strand
TTGTTGTCTCTTCACTGCGGAAAGCTGGCCAAGTGGCAGCTGGTAATAGATCGCTATCCCATACTAAATACCATTCGCTTAGCTCAGGAATGCCTTCAAAGGCACCTAATTTCAAAAGCTGCTGATAAAACCAGCCAGGATTATACAGTGACTTACCTAGATTTAGCTCTGCACAAATAGATGTTTTAGTCAGCCCACTCGATTTAAAGAAAATCTCCTCATCGTGAATATGAAGCGGTGCCGTTTCCCAGCTATGGGAAATTTCTTTTAGAGGGCCTACCTGATTAGGCAGGGTAATGATGTGAATAGAACGAGGCTGGTAGTGATTGGTTAACCCTTCCATCACTGCTCGTGTATTCCAACGAGCGCAAAAGAGAGGAATAACGATATCAAAAGGGTCGTAGGCCATCAGTGTTCTTAGAGGTATTCTCAAAGCGTTAGAGGATGACAGGGGAAGGACGTAACTGTCGTAGATGTAAGCAGGTGTACGAATAAGTACACCTGCCAATACGAGAGGCTTTTGTCCTTTTTACACAGGAGATAACATTTCTGCTGATTCTGCAGAATGAGCTGTGATAGTTTCCATTAGGCTATGGCCTACGGTAGATGGGTCCTCTAGCCCAACATCACTGCAAAGTGGATCAATCCCGCCTCCCTGACGTGGATACTCATTGCAGATTTGACGATAGGCGTTGATGGCATCGTAAAGCTCAGTTTGAGTCATAACATTGAGATAACCACATTTGCCAATCTCACCCTTGGGTAGAGGTGCAGCTAAGTTACCACCTCGCTTTTGAACGATTTTTTCTTGGGAAGCCCAAAGGGTCTCCTTGTTCAACATAACGTCATGCCAGAGACTAAGCCCGAAGGAGCTGATCAGCTTCAGAATGCGATGGAAAGCGTCGGCAGTAATCCAGTTGTTTCGGTAGCTTATGTAGGCTCCAAATCCCATGCCAATAGCTACGGCATGACCGTGTAGTAACCCTGCTTCAATCTCGAAACCGGGAGACCAAGTATGACCGTAGGCATGGGGACGACACTGATGGGTTTCATAGAGATTGTCATATTCTGCCTCAACATAGCTTCTTAGAGCTGCGCCAAGAATTTTTTGAGAAAGAACACTGATTTCTGAGCCTGGTTCACAATCGAGAGTACCAAAACGAGTGTCAATGAGCGCTGGGCCAGCTTGCTCCATATATTCAAATAGCTCCAGATCCTTGATCACCGCCATTTTGATGATCTCGATAATGCCGTGACGCAACCAGCCTTCCCGTAGTGTCTTGAAGAAGAAACGGTCGGTCAAAGATAGCACTGGAGCATGGTAGGCACCAAAGAGATTCTTGTAGCCAAACCCATCACAGCAGGTCCGGGGAGATGGACCTGCATCAATGCCTGCCACAATGGACGTGGAAAGCATGACGTAGGGAGTATTCCGATGGTAGAGAGCACAGGCAAGTCCACCGGTATCGGCGATAACACCACCACCAATGATTAAAACGGGTTCATGACGACAGACGCCAAGGCTCTTGAAGTCCCCTAACATTTTCTCCACTGTACGGATGCCCTTATCGACTTCCATCGCTCGGTACACCAGCTTTTCTAAATGGATACCGTGGTGCTTAAAGTACTTGTCGATTTGCTCGCTGTAGTAGGTTTCAACATTTTGGTCAACGAGGCAAACACAACGTCCATGGGAAACATACATGTCTCGTAAGACAGTTTGTTCAGGGTCTAGGCAATTTTCAACAACTCGAATAGACGTGAAGGTCCGTGAAGTCATTACAGCCTCGATGATTTGATCATCACCAGCGCTGACCACATGGGCTTCGCTCTCACGATAGCTAGACGTTGGGTAGACGGCATGAGGATTCTCCTCTACCAGCCTAGCTGCTAAATCTGTATAGAAACTGCCGTCGGCACTGCGAATGAGACGCTCTAAAAGCTTGCTGGCTCCTAGATTTGACTGATTTACTTGATTGGCAAATGTAGCCCACTCATTCCCCACTTCTTTGTCGAATGCAGTAATCACTTCGGCCAAAAGTCCGAAAAATCTACCAAGAGAGAGATTAAGGCAACTGCGTAGATTACGACAGGCAGATAGCCCTGCGATCGCATCTGCGGCCTCAAATTCTTTATTCAGCTCCTCAGAAAAGGCGGGACTATTTACCAATGCGAGAATCAAATCTCTAAAAGACTCACCGCAACAAACAGCTTCAATGGCATCGTCCAAATTTTGATATGCCAATGAGTCACTGCTGTATGCCGAAATAAACGCTTTAACAGCTGAGGTGGTATTTGCCATATTGTTGTTCCGAGAGATAGCAACCGCAATACAATAAACTTCACAGTATCAGACAAAACCTCAAAATTCGTAACAAAATCCTCTAAAGAAAAAAGTTTCCTCATTGATCTCAAAGAAGTAGCCTAAGCTACATCAAGCAAGATGCTCTTTGAGTTATGAAAGTAGAAACAACAGAATTTTATTTTTCTGTAGAATAAATGAAAGCCTTAATAGGCTTTTAATGTAGCGTACTTGATTTGAATTATAACCACATCGTTGTGTAGTGAGTCTGTGAGCTAGAAGACTTTTTATTGTTCGAATCAATGGATAGATGTGGGTTTTTTCGATGCTTCTCTATTTTCTTTGTTGGTAGCATCTGTTAATGATAATGGGGCTGCTCTGTCTCCAGCGCTCTCTTTTGTTATGAATTGATGGTTTAGGTGGCTTTTAGGTCAGGCTGGTCTGATTCGTGGTTTTCTGGATTGATGCAGATGCTTAGATAAGCGTATAGTTGCTCATAGGCCTAAATACTTTATCTATTGAAGGGACTTTAAGAAAGCGGTGTATTTAGTTATGTACTACTAATGTTGCTTATTAGCATGAAGACCTAAAGGCCGAGTTGAAGAGACTGGAAATGATCGCTATTGTTGCAGTCTCTGTTGCAATTGCAATGAGAATTATTTTTCTTTGAAAAAACAAAACAGTCATGATTCTAGTTGGCAAGAAATAGGCCACTCTCGGTGCAGATGCCATCTAAGGGGCGGTCCCAACTGTTTTTAGGAATTTGAGGTAGTCGCGCGAATTCAAACACAATACCAATGGTGGGTTTACCCCGCCATTGGGCCTGACTGAGCATGCGGTCATAGAAGCCGCCACCATAGCCCAAGCGATATCCTTTGACATCACAGGCGACAGCTGGCACTAAAATCAAATCTACTCGCCGAGGATCTACTATTGGGGAGGTGGGGTCGGGTTCGACAATGCCATAGGTGCCCGATCTCAAAGGCCAGTCACAAGAGGGAAACCATCGGTGCCAAATAAGCTCTTTTCCCTGGCAGCGAGGCAGTCCCCAGGATCGTTGCTGGGCAAGCAGACCACTGAGATCTGGTTCATTGCGAAAGCTGCAGTAGGCCAACACCGTCCGCGCTGTTTGAAATGTGGACCATTGAGTGAGATGGGTGCGGATGCGATCGCACTTTTGCTGCCATACCTGAGGCGGCATGGCCTGTCGGGCCTTGAGCAATGACCGTCGCATTTTAGCCTTTTTATCTTGAATCTTAGCGATGGCAGCGGGTTTATACGTCTCTGACGTCATTGCGATGGCTCGATTAGGTGCCGTTATAGTACATCAGACTTCATCTTTCGCGATAGCGTTAGAAGAGCGTCATAGGGAGTCTTTACTATCACCACCGCCTCATCCATCCAACGTCTGTCCCAGGATGTCATTAGCCTGATCGCAGCGGGAGAAGTTATTGACTCTCTAGCCGCTGTCGTGCGAGAGCTATCGGAAAATGCCTTAGATGCTGGAGCGACTCGGATTGCAATCCATCTGTGGCCAGAGATGTGGCGGGTACGAGTAACTGATAACGGCACCGGCATGGCTCATTCTGATTTAGAGCAAGCTGCCACGGCCCACAGCACCAGTAAAATTCGGACCTGTGACGATCTTAGTCAGATTCAGAGCCTGGGGTTTCGTGGTGAGGCGCTCCATAGTTTGGCCCAGCTGTCAGAGTTAGAAATTCGCAGCCGCGTTACCGGTGACGTGGGCAGACGAGTTAACTATGGCCCAGAAGGGCTGGTTTTAGAGAGTGAAGAGGTTGCGATCGCACCTGGTACCGTTGTCACGGCTGACAATCTCTTTGTCCGTTTGCCCAATCGCCGTCAAGTTTTACCTTCGGTTGCTCAACAGCTGCGCCAGGTACAACAGACTGTGCAGCAGCTGGCCCTCTGCCATCCCCAGGTGACCTGGCAAGTAGCCCACACCGATCGCGACTGGTTTACTCTGTGGCCCGGTTCCACCGCTAAAACCGTCTTACCCCAGATTGTGCGAGATGTGACTGTCTATGACTTAGAACGGGTAAGTTTGAGTGCTGACGAACTGGGCTGTGATCGGAGCCAGTTAGAACTGTTGGTGGGCCTGCCCGACCGTTGTCACCGTCGTCGTCCTGACTGGGTTAGGGTGGCCATCAATGGCCGTGCTGTAACTGCGCCTGTGCTGATGCAGTCGTTGATCTATAACTTTCGGCGCACGTTACCCCGTGATCGTTACCCTGTCTGTTTTTTGCATTTACGGGTGCCCGCCGAACAGGTGGACTGGAATCGTAACCCGGCCAAATCTGAGATTTACTTACAAGATACTGAAGCTTGGTGCGATCGCATTGCCACTGCCGTTGAAAAGACCTTACGGCTGTCTAATGTGACAGACAATGCCCAAACTCAGCGCACCCAGCAACTCTTTAAAGCTGCCGAATCAGCTAGTACCTATAGCCCGAACGATCTACCCAGCCAACTCAAAGCCGTCGCTCAAGTTCAAAACACCTACATAGTGGCCGAGCACAGCGGCGGTATGTGCCTAGTAGAGCAGCATATCGCCCATGAACGTGTCATCTATGAACAGATCAAAGCTCACTGGCAAACAGTCCCCATAGAACCAGCTATTATCCTGAGCCAGCTCAGCGCTCGCCAGGT
>JBCDFI010000435.1:0-4979 GCA_039178155.1 Cyanobacteria bacterium P01_H01_bin.105 | reverse complement strand
CAGGTAAAGTCATTGGCAATGAAATCATCTATACTCTCAGCGCAGCTCCTGGAGCAGAAACAATTACGTTGCGAGGCGTAAATGAGTTGGAAGAAGAAGTTACTCAGTCGGTCATTATCGAAAAGGTCGGCTTTGTATCCGAAGCGCAGTCGATTCCACTGCAGTCTTCTAGACATTCGTCTCGGTCAGAGGCACAAGAGCCTGCACCAGGAACTCTGCCACACTTACCACCGCCGCCTACTACAGTTTTGCCAGTACCAGAAATTGCTCCAATCCGCACTCCCCCTCAGGCTAATTGAACCGTTTTATCATAGACAATTTCACCCTATGGCAAGCTACAAGTGTAGACCGGAGCTAAATTAACACAGCTCACAGAGTCTTCTTAGCTAAATGTTCCATAAAAGACCGATGCATAAATAAATAACCTCCCCCCGTTCGTCGTAACAGCATGCTCTGGGTTGCAAAGTTGAGAAAACGAGCATAGTTCCATGGAGCATATCGATTCCACCAAAGAATAATCCGTAAGGTCAAATGCTGAATTAGGACTTGTCCTGAACGCTGCCCACCCAACAGCGCTGCCAGCAAGCCAATAGCACCAGCAATCATTGCATATTCGTAGGGATTTCCATGGGCATACTGCCAAGCTGCTAACATACCAACAGGTCCCATCACCACAGCGAGTAGGCCCGCATTCCGCAGTGCTTTTTGCATACCTTGATTGGGACTAGTAATGTCTTTTGGTTCAAGCGTATTGCCTAGGGAAAATCCACCATAGGTAGTCGACAAGCCGACTATTAACAGCAGCTCATAGAGTATCTCATATCCATATTCTCCTTGATACTCACGGAATAAAAGCAAGCGTAGAGGCAAGTACAGCAGCAAATAGGCTAGACAGCCAATTCCCGTAAAGCGAAAGGCGCTTAGCCAGGACCAGGTTATTCTATGGATAACAACTATTTGACTACGCATTAACCCCCAAAATAGGGCCATTCCCAACCAGTCAATCAAAATAGGAGATAACCTGGAAATGTATGTGCTATGAGCGCCTACCCTGATAAAAGGATAGGCAAGCACACTAAAACTAACCACATAAACAGACGCCGTCATAAATCCTGCTAGCAGCTGCGGCATGACTTTGCGAAAGCCTATAAATGAAACACTGGCTACAGCTGAGCTACCAATACTACTTTTCAATAAGGGAAGAAAAAATTTAGTAGCTTCTCCAGTCTCGTGCCACCCAGCTATCGGAGTCATATGACAGGCAGAAATAATCCCTGCTATGATTCCTACAAAAATATGGCTGTTCAGCCGATAACCTTGACGTTGGCGGCGAGTATCTAACCATTCTGGGGTAAGCTGTTCAATAAAAAATGTTGTTTGATCATGCTCAACCATCCGCTTGGCTAGCCAGATCAACCAGGCTCGAATTTCCTCCTGGGAGTAGGTTTCGTTTCTATAGCGGATAGATGTTAAACGTTTATCTACCGGTTGTTTTCGATTGAGTAAGCGTTCTAAGACAGCATCATATAGGTAAGCCCGATGATCGTCTAGAGATGTAAAGTGCTGTAGCTCTGAAATTTGTCGATCTTGATAGGCTAAAGCCATCACGTTTAGCATTAACGGGGTTTCAGCCAATTGCTGAAAGTCTTTATTGTCTTGAATAGCTTGAATCAAGCTTGTAAGAGTTTGATGTTTAGAAAACTGTTCTAAATACTCAATGGCCTGGTTCGGCGTCAGAGGCTCTAGTTTAAGTGACGCTTCCAGCTGTAGTGCTTCGGAGGCCGTATCATATTCTGTTAGGCGGCTACAGATAATACATTCTGTATGCTGATAGGTACGTAGAAACTGATTGATTTGACGGATGCAGAGATTACGAAGATTGGAGCGAACTTCATCAAGACCATCTAATAGCAACAACAGCTTCTGATCTTCAATAAAACGACGTCCACGCGCTGGGGCAAGGCTATATTGCTGTTCTAGCTGAGTGACAAGCCAGTGGGTGAAATTTCGACCTGCAGGGGGCAACCCGTAGGTGGACAGGTTAAAAACAACTGGAATCGGCTCACTGTCATCCCCCTCTGCCATTCTATGTAAATCTTGGAGTAATTCCAGCAAGGCAATTGTTTTACCGGAACCAGGGGCACCGAGGATAAGCAGACGACGTAAAGGTCTGATGTTATTAAATTGCTCAATAAGTTTGGTATTAGGAGATTGAGAATTTAAAGTATCAAGGAGCTGAGGATTTTCCCAAAATATATTACGGTACTGAGCAAGAGCAGATTGATGGCTGGTGAGATCTATGCGTAGAGTTTGCCACTGTTCGCTAAAACTCAAGGCATTGCACAGGTAGTCTTGAAGCCACATTTTTTGCACACGCTGAAGCAAATATTGGCTATCGATCGATGTAATACGAGCTTGGGGATCAATGCCAAAAAGTTTGATGACTGCGCGCAGTAAAGGACTGTGAGGTAAGGATCCTTTAAGTAGATCGGCAACTTGATCAAAGAGATCTTCCCAAGAATCATTAGGTTCCGGAGTTTCTGAAGGAGCGGTACTATCAGAAGTCTGGGCTTGAGCTTGGGGCTCAGAAAAAGGGGGAGGGGTTTGGGGTGCCTCTGAATAATTAACTTCTTTTTTCTGACAGGGGGTATCAGTATCTGATTGAGCCGGTCTCAAATCATTTTCGGTATCAGTTGAAACTCTTTGCCCTCTGCCTTTTATCTCAGGCCACCGTGCTTTTAGTTCTCTCAGGTTGACTTCTGTATCGGTAGACCAAAGATTAAAAGTACCGTCGACGATTCGTTGCCCCTGCTTTTTTCCACGCAACCGTAGGCATTGGATCGTCTGCTCTAAGTGATCTAGAGTCTCCTTGAGCTTGGGTTTACTATCTATTAGTGCATGGGACTTATACCTAAACTGTACTAGCTCAATCAGTAGCGGTCGGGTGCTACAGATATCTAACTTTGGCGAGTCAGTTTGCCAGTCTGCATGATGACAGCGCAGGCCTTTTTTTCTCAGATGCTCAGAAAAATCAGGATCTAAGTAATCATTGCTGAAATCAAGCAATGCTTCTAATAGCTGACAGGTTTTTTCCCTAGAAACTTTTCCGTAGGCTAGGCGACCCATAGGTTTATTCGAGAGGCAGGTTTACAGACCAGAATATTGTCAAGGTTTGATGTGTCTGAAGATGAACCATGCATGGTAGACCTTTACCGCTGAAACACTAAGTAAAGATACGTAAACTGACGTCAGTTTACCCCAATTTTAATGCCACCCCAATCTGCTGCAGGTCTTTCCCTATAGAGACTTTGGGCTAATATTCATTAAATTTGATTTGAGGATATCTTACCGTTTACATTCACTGCGTGTGTGTTTGTTTACAAAATTATGATTTGGCCTAATTCTCTATTCCTTGAGATCGCTGATAAGCAACTGTCTACTAAACCTGCACGGTTCTCTTAACGTTTACAAAGTTGTCCGCTGACTTCGGTCAATATTTTTTAACTTATCTACTCAGCACTTGTGTACCAGTGATTTTACCTATAGAAAGTGAGTGTACCTGAAATCTAACGTCTTTACAGAAGAGCTAAAAGGTAAACTTCTGTTTCATGTTCTCTAAAGACTTTATTTGCATTGCATAAGTCCCCGTGCAGGGCCGTATGACTCAAGCTAGCACGCTGCTAATCTATCTAGGTATTTGGTATGAGTAGTATATTGGTCTCAACAAAGTATGTCTCCTCAGAAAGGACAGGGCATCAGTTGGACATAAGGCTACGCCATTTGGTTGCAGAAGCTTGTCGTCATCCTGTTGGAAGTCCTCAGCGGCAATCGATCTTTAGCGAGATTTTTCGATTGGTGATGCAATCAAAGAAGCTTTGGAGGGAATCCAGCCCTTATTATGCTGATGCTCTACAAGAGATGTGGGAGTATTGCTTCTTAAAAGTTGACGATCCCGAAGACGGTTATCAACCAAATGTGTGTCGAGTCACTACCTGGCTCGACAATCGCCTGAAGAAAATTCTTCGACGTTATCGAGATAGAAGTCGCCGCCAGTTAAACAGACACGCATTTACCATCCAGTTTGATGACGGACAACTCCTTGACCCGGTTGATAGTTTAATGGCTCCACCAGATTCTCAATTTGCGCTTGATATGCTGACTCATCTATTGAATTGGGTCACTGAAGATCCCGATGAGATACTCCGCAGTCGAGCATGTGCTAAATATCCTCATGTGAATGCTCAGGTTTTATTACTGCGTCGTTTGCCACCAATGGAACAATCTTGGACAGATATTGCTGTAGAGTTAGATGCTGATAAGACCTATATTGCTCAGTGGTATAGCCGTTACTGTAATCCTTTTTTGAGAGACTGGGGTCGGGCAAATGGATATGTAGATCATCATCAGTGTAATTAGGGTAAATCAATAAAACAACAAAACTGCTTTAGAGTGAGATAGTTCTTGCTGAAATGAATATCGGATATGTTTCAGTATTTTATTAACAAGTGTGCATCCAAGCGTTTATGTGGCTTTACTCTGATTGAGACCCTGATCACCGTTTCAATCATTGGTCTGTTATCAGCGATTGCTTTACCGTCTTTTATAGGGCAAAGTAATCGAGCTAGAGAGACTGAGGCAAAATTAGCGGTAAGTTCTCTTAAAAAGAGCCAGTATATTTTCTATTTAGAGAATAGTAGCTTTTCAGAAAGTTTAGAGGAGTTAGACTTTTTTCCCCATAATACTGACAACTATTTTTATATAGTTCAGGACCATACAAGATTAAATGGAAGGATACACTTAGCTCTTTCTAAAAAGAAAGGGATGAATTCTTTTGGTTCAGTCGTACATCTTAAGAATGGGCAACTGGAGGAATGTGGGTTATTTCCTTTAGAAATAAGTTTAGAACATCCACATGTTGAAATTCTACGTTTTATCTTTGATGCGATTGAAAACTATGAGCAATATTGTTATTAGGCTAT
>JBCDFI010000434.1:0-4979 GCA_039178155.1 Cyanobacteria bacterium P01_H01_bin.105 | reverse complement strand
TTTGTTAAAAACACCGACCAAATCAGAATCTTGTGGAAAGGCAATGGCAACAGGTGTGGTTTCTAGTTCTCCCAAAACATCCATTACCAGATCAGGTTCATCTTCAATATACGCCTGGGCCACCAGCTCTTCCACCAGAGCCCCATCGGCATATCCTGCTTTCAACGCTGCAATCATATCGGTCATGGTAGGCACTGCAAACAGCTCAATACCAATACCAAACCCTTCAGAGAGATGGCGCAAGGCCTCAGTTTCCTGAACACTGCCCTGCTGTACGACCATACGATGGCCCCGTAAATCATCAACGGTACGCAGTGGCTTTAGGCGAGGTGAAACGAGGGCATGGCGCACTTCGAAGTAGGGCTCAGAAAAGTCATACTGGAGTTGGCGTTCGTCGGTGGGGGTGATGGCTGCGATCGCAAAGTCTAACTCTCCAGACTTTAACGCTGGTAAAAGCTCATCAAAGGGCATCTCTTTTATTTGTAACGTTACCCCCAATGAGTCAGCAATCGATCGAGCCACATCAATGTCAAACCCAATGATCTCCTCAGGCTCTCCACCAGTCGATTGATGATAAGCAAATGGAACATAATCAGCCTCCGTTCCCATGAGCAGAGTCTGTGGCTGTGCAACTCCTGGCAAGACCAGCGTCAGCCATAGACCACAGACCATCATAGCCATCCACCGTAGCAGCGCATTGCGGCGAAGTAGCCCCATACCCATCACCTCAGTTATAGAATTCGCTGCATTATTCCACAGGTTGAACCAACTGACATAGTTTTGTTATAACAACGCAACAAAACTATGGTGACCATTTTTCCCAAGTCAGGTAACCCACTTATGGATTGCGAATTTGTTCAATCTCAGCCTGATTGCCTTCAACTAAATCATCCAGCAGTCCCATTTGGCGAGCCAAGACTTTATCCATTTCTTCTAATACAGCAATAGTCTTTAGATCTTGATCAGGGTTGTCCATTAGCTGTTGCAAACCATCCGACAGATCGGCAATAGCTGGTCGAACTTCGTAAGTGACCACCTGAATATAAGCATCTAGGTTAGCTTCTAGCTTTTTTAACTCAGCATTACGCAACCGTAATTGTTCATTTTGTTGTAGCAGCTGTTGTTCCTGTTGGCAAATCGTTAGCTGATGGTTGACCCGAGCCAGTACCTCCTGCACTCGAAAAGGCTTGCTGATGTAGTCAGCCCCTCCCACATCAAAGGCCAACACTTTATCAAACGCATCATCCAAAGCACTCACAAAAATTACGGGAATTCTCTTGATTTGCTCTAATTTTTTAAGCTGCCCACACACCTCATATCCATTCATGTCCGGCATCATAATATCAAGCAAAATTAAGTCAGGTGGCACTGCCTCAACCGCCTGCAGGGCTCGCTCTCCATTAATCGCTTTGCGTACCTTATAGCCATTCTCTAACAACATTGTAGACAACAGACGCAAATTATCAGGCATGTCATCAACAATGAGAATATCTGCAGTGGGGGCTGTCTGGGCAGGGGAGTTCATAATATTGGCAACACATAGGAGTAGATCGATAGGGTCAGATATCGCCTCTGGCCCCTATCAATCGTAAGATTAACCTAATTCTTGCGTTAAATCGCTAATCACATCCAGCCGAAAGTCATCCACCAAGGTCATCAGCTGTTGAGCCAGAGCGCCATGCTCCAGTGGTATTTCCTGAATTAGCTGGGTTATTAATGCATCATCACCACTGATCGCCGCCTGACTAAGCCGCGTAATCCAATCGGCTGACATCACTTGAAAAGACTCTGATGAAAGCACATCGGAGTAATCATCGTTGTCAATTACTGTTTCTGGTTCCGTCGCATAGCGATAGGTCACTCCTAAATGCTGGACTATTATCTCCAACAAAAGCTCTGCTTTGAAAGGTTTGCGCACAAAATCATCACAACCTGCTGCTAGAACAGCTTCACGGTCAGTTTCCATAGCACTAGCTGTAAGAGCAATGATTTTGGTCATCTGGGCCTGAGTTTCCAGCTCTCGAATGCGTCGTGTTGCTTCATAGCCATCCATCACCGGCATTTGAATATCCATCCAAATCAGATGAGGAGACCACTGCTGCCATATCTTGACAGCTTCTTGACCATCGACGGCCTCCCGCACCTCAAAACCAAGGGGAGTCAATAACTGCACCAGTAACAATCGATTTTCTGAACGATCCTCTACCACTAAAATGCGACATGGAGGCTGGTTGGGAGCTAGGCCGATCACCCGCTGCTTGGGCAGATGCACTGAATCTGTAGCCGTTCCAAATCGAACCTGAACATCAAATTGAAACATCGCTCCATAGCCTAATCGACTGCTAACGGCAATATCTCCTCCCATCAGTTGAACAAATTTTCGACTGATGGGTAGTCCTAACCCAGTCCCTTGTGGTGCCTTTCGACCTACATCAGTTTGGCCAAAGGCTTCAAACAGTTTATCTACCTCATGGGCCGCAATACCGGGACCAGTATCTTCTACCTCAAACTCTAGGAGTACTTGTTCTGGAAACTTGGCTAAAGGTTTTACTCTCGACCGTAAAACAATACTCCCCTGCTCCGTAAATTTAATAGCGTTTCCCAACAGGTTAATCAATACCTGGCGTAGCTTGCCCTCATCAGTGATGACATATTGAGGTACCGTAGGTGCTCGCTCAAATCTAAGCTGCAGCCCCTTGGACTTAGCTTTGAGTTTTAGCATCTCTTCTAGAGTATCTAGCAATCGATAAAGGTCAAAATCACTGTCATTGAAAGTTGTTCTTCCCGCCTCAATTTTGGACATCTCTAATACATCGTTAATCAGCTCCAGGAGGTGTTCACCACTGCGATTGATAATTCTCAGATGATCGCGATGTTCTAGACACAAATTACTATCGCGACTCATCAGTTGGCTAAAGCCGAGAATTGCGTTGAGGGGAGTACGTAGCTCATGGCTCATACTCGCCAAGAATTCGCTTTTGGCACGGTTTGCGACTTCTGCTTGTTCTTTAGCCTGCTGCAGAGTTGCTGCATCAGTCTTAGATTGGGTAATGTCGAACAATACACCATCTTGCCAGAGCTGATCGTCTTCTTGACTAAAATCACCTTCTTCATAAACCCAGTGCACACTACCATCAGTATGAACCATGCGATATTCCAGTTGAAAATGTTCTTGCTTGGCTATAGCAGTTGCAAAGGCTTGTTGTACCCAGTCTTGGTCATCGGGATGGACTGAACTACTCAGATTTCGATTGTTGGGAGACAAATAGTCGGCGGCTGAGTAGCCGGTGATGGGTGCGATCGCATCGCTAATAAACTCCACTGTCCAGGCAGCATCTCCTCGACAACGATAGACCGCCCCTGGCACCTTATCCACTAAGGTCCTAAAGCGCCGCTCACTTTGGTAAAGGGCCATCTCTGTTTGCTTACGAGCAGTAACATCCGTGCCCACTGACAAAATCTCCACCAGCTGCCCCTGGTCATCCAAAATCGGCTCATTGGCCCATAGCACCCAGACTCGCTCACCATTGCGACGAACATTTTCATTCTCATTCAATACATACTGGTCGGGAGACTTCAACAGCTCAGCTATCATCACCTCTTGGTCAATGCCCGCCGCATCTTCAGTTGGCACAATCGTTGCTAACAGATTACGCCCCACAATCTCATCATTCGTGTAGCCAAAAAAACGCTGACCAAAATCATTCATAAACCGCACACGACCATCTCGATGTGTTCGCACAATAATGCAGTTTGCCGTCTGCAACAGATGTCGATATTTAGCCTCACTCTTTTTCAGCGAGGCATCTTGAGCCTGTAAAGCAGCTTCTGCTCGTTTTCGCTCAGTAATATCTTGAATCGTCCCAAGCAAACAAGATTGCTGTTCAATTTCAATCGGCTCGGCTGAAAACAGAACCGTTTTTAGCTGTCCTGTACGCGTTTGCATCTCAACTTCTTGGCCCCGAATCGAGCCCTGGGCAGCTAACAGATGAGGAACCTGATCTCGTTGGTCCGGATTCACCCAAATATTTAACTCAGAAATGGAGTGACTAATAACATCAGTACGGTCGTAGCCGAAAAACTGCAAGAAGCTATCATTCGCCTCAATAATATTGCCATCATCTAGCGCACTAATAGCAATAGGGTTAGGACTGAGGTGAAAGGCCTTAGCTAAGATTGCTTCAACATTCAACGGCATAGAGGTTTCCCAAGTATATAGCGAAAGTCAGGAACCAGATATTGGCATACTCATCACCCTATTCAATAGGAGTATAACGTCACATACTTAAACAGTTAAAACTCCAATACAACCATATGCTCTTAGACTCATAAAAGCCGCCTCGCTACTTCAATCGAAAACCTCCTAATAGCGTTGCAATCCATGCTTCAATAAGGGGCATCTGTAATTGTTGTTGTAGCTCGAGCAACCGCTGTGGTGTTTCGCTCTATTTTGCAGAGATCGCAGCCACCCAAGCCGCCATATCCTCCGAGTGAGACACCGCCAATGCCTGCTCCTTCGCTTAAGGCCAGGACTGCGATTTTATCCACTTCGCCCACCACAGAATCATCATCAGCCACATCATCTTGCCCATAGGCAGAACGACACTCCGACCGCTGTACCAATTCCGAAAAATCAATCTCCTGGGTCTATCGAGTTAGTCCCCGCAGCCAGTCTCCATCCATCACTGGGCCATCGCTATTATTGGCATCCTGCCAGTCCTCTTGACCCTGACGCTCAATCAAATTGGAAATTGCGGTTTCGTTGATGCTAGTGTAATTTTGAGGCCAGTTGGCCTATGGCCCCGACTCGTGTAAAACTGGGCCACAAGGCTGAAAGCACTGCCCAACTTCGATTACAAGGCTCAAAATTAAGTGATCTCAGAAAAACGACTAACTAACAGACACATAAATGCTAGAAAGAGATTTATGCGGACAATTGCGAGGGCATTAAGAAAAGGAGTGTCCAATTTCTCTTATGA
>JBCDFI010000433.1:0-4981 GCA_039178155.1 Cyanobacteria bacterium P01_H01_bin.105 | reverse complement strand
TTCAGGATTTCTGAGAAAAGTGACAACTTCTTGTAGCTCTTCCTTGGCTTCTTCGATCCCTGCGACATCGTCAAACATCACCCCAGTTTTGGCTTCCATTTGAAACCGGGCTTTAGATCGTCCAAAGTTCATCGCACCACTGGCAGAATTGGCAGAGCGGCGCAAAATCATCAGTAGCGCAAATACCACGATCATGGCCAGCAATGCATTGACGGCTAAACCAGTCAGAGCGCTGTTGTCTGAACGTTCTAGAACTTCGTATTCAACGCCGCTGCTACGCAGTTTTTGCAACAGCTGCTGATTGTAAACATCATTAGCAAACAGGGTGACCGGGCTGAGGGGAGCCTGCTCGTCATCTCCTTTAAGACGAACATTAGCCACCCCACGCAGATTATCTAGCTCAACCCGCTGTACGTCTCCTTGATCTAGCTTTTCTAACAGCTGACCATAGGTAATCTGGGGCTCTTCATTCCCCTCTACCTGAGCTGCAACAGGCTGAGCTACCACTAAAGGCGCTGCAATCAGACTCTGTAGCAAAAACCATCCGGTAGCCAGGGTGCGAGTTGCACGGCGGCTGAAGGTTAATTGATGAGGCTGGGGGGAGTTGGGCTTGTTCATATAAAAGGACGGGCGACTAAAAATGGAGCATAACTAATACTATTGGCCAACGGCTTGACAACATTGGCCAAATCAACATACCCAGTTTAGCGTTCTAATCTGCTAACCAGGGGAGGTCGAGACTTTGAAGTTAGGACGGTGTGCGATCGCAACAATGGCATTTTGACCACCAAATCCAAAACTGCTACACAACACATGTTTTATAGCCTTAGAGCAACGGGCGCCAACACGAACAAAGTTGAGGTCAAACTCTGGACGCTTTAACCCCACACAGGGAGGTAACTGCTGCTGTTGTAAGCTCAGTAGACTAAACACGGCTCCAATTAATCCGGCTGCTCCCAGTGTATGTCCGGTAGCTCCCTTGGTAGAACTGACGGCGGAGCCTGGGAATAGCTGCTGAATCATATAAGCCTCGTTGGCATCATTGAGCCGAGTACCCGTGCCGTGAGTATGGACATAATCAATATCGTTGGCCCGTAATCCGCTGCGCTGTAGACATTGGTGAGCCACAGCCAGGGTGCCATCTCGCTGAGAGGAGCTGATGTGATAAGCGTCATTGCTAAGACCAAAGCCTAGAATCTGACCATAGGCAGTCGAGCCCTGGCTAGTTCCCCTCGCCTCTAAAACTACAGCTGCTGCGCCTTCTCCCAGGACTAACCCATTGCGATCGCAGTCAAACGGATAGCAGCCATCTTTGGCCATAGCCCCCATGCGTCGAAAACCGGTCAGGGTCAAGGGAGTAATCGGTGCATCTACCGCAGCTACAACGACTCGCTCGCATTGTCCTGTCTGCAGTAGCATATAGCCTTGAAACAATGCCCATAGACCTGTGGCACAGGCGGCCATTGGTGCTAAGACAGGTCCTCCACTCCCGGTAGCCTGTGCCACCTGCCTAGATAGATTACAAGGCAGGGCCGGTAGCCAATTATCCAGAGATAGCTCACCTCGAGCCATGGCCTCCCATCGATTTAAATAGCTGCGGCTAGAGCCCACCACCACCCCACAGTTACCCAGCGGTGGTTTTAATTCTGCGTCAGCCATGGCTGCTTTGACCGTTGTCAGCAGCAAGTCGGCTGGATCAGCGGGAAACTTATCTGTCATTGCCAGGGGCATCGCCGGTAGCGATAGGAAGGGTTGACGCAGTGCGATCGCACTCTTGCCAGCCAGTAGATTGACCCAATTGGCTTGGGCGGTTTTCCCCAAGGCTGTCCACAAACCAATGCCGGTCACATCGACATCAACCATTCATCAAGCTTACAAAAACCTCCAAAACCCTCTGGCGGCCACTTACTCAGTAATCAAATTATCTAAGCCTTCAATGACCGTGGCAGATTCAATCACATCTCCTTGCTGAATAGCATCGACCACCTCTAGTCCTTCAGTCACATAGCCAAAGACTGCGTAGCTACCGTCCAAGAAAGGTAGATCTGCTAGCGCAAAGTAAAACTGAGCCGAGGCCGAATCAGGAAATTGGGACCGCGCCATTGCGATCGCGCCCTGAGTATGCTGCAGAGCAGGTTTAGCGGCCTCACCTGCTACCTCAAAGGTCTGACCATAAATTGGCTGCTCTGAACCTTCAGGCGTAATTTCTAGAGGGATAAGCCGTTTCTCTTGGGTCTCAGGGTCGATAAACCCCCCAGTACCCAGCTGCTGTACAGGTACTGAAGGATCTTTACTTTGGGGGTCACCACCCTGCACCACAAATGGTTGGGGCTCACGCACAACTCGGTGAAACACCGTACCGTCATAAACACCCCGTTCAACCAAATCGACAAAATTACCAGCCGTAATCGGTGCTTGAGTACCATCAACCTCAACTAAAATTTTCTCTCCATTAACGACCAACTCAACAGTAGCCGTTCCATTTAGCTGAGCCAATCCTTCAGGAATAGACGGAGCCACAGCCAACTCAGTTGATTCGGTAGGTTCGGCTGCTGGTGAAGTGGTCGCTGACTCTGACGGATCCGTCGCTCCAGCTGTACAGCTCACCATCAGTAGCGCCACCATTAAACCAATGGCCCATTTCATACGGAGACCGAAAAGCATGACTAATTCCTTCGATGACTAAGGGCACCATATCTTGTCATAGGGAAACATCCTTTTCAATAGTGATTCCCATGCCAACATTGAACTATTCGCTACAGTCCCTCTAAGGGAACCTGCAGAAATCGAGCTAGTTCAGCCCCTTGATTTTCCACCGCCGACAGGGCCATTGGCTGTCCGACACGAGTGAGGGGAATATCTCCCTTTCCTTTGACCTTAAGATAAAGCGCACGTTTGGGGTTTAACCCTTCTCGAATGTCAACACGTATGGCTGTAATTGATGTCAGCGGATACTTAAAGTCGATCCTACGGTTTTTACCCGGAAATCCCCACCGGAAAATTTGAGCTTCTTTGGCCTTTTTATCAAACAAATTGTATCCACCCCCAACATTCCAAGCACAGATCAGCCACAGATAGAGCGATAGCAGCAGAGCAGCTGTGCCATAAAAACACATCACAATCCCCTGAGGAATAAAAATTAGCTGTGTAGGATCGGCAAAAGGTAGAAAGTTAACACCGGTATAGCTGGAAATGCCAGCTAATAAAAATCCTGCTCCGCCAACAGTCGTCACGGTTGCCCACCAGTAGTTACTCCAGCGACGAGAGCCTAAAATTTCGCGACGTAGGACACTGTCTTTATCATCTGTTGTGTCAGAAATAGTTGCTTTAGAAACAGCCATGTTGATTTTAAATGAATATTGAAGTGACGTTAGCGTACTGAACATATGCCTAGTAACGCCAAGACATTGCTTTGACTCAGATGACAGATAAATTGCTGCCCTGCAGCTCACTGTCTTTATACAGTCTGAGTTTCTATCAGGCTATCAAGTATTGTCAGTGAACACACCTCTTTAACTCAAACTATTTAACAAGCACAGCCTCGACTTCCAATCTTTCAAAAGGCTACAAATTCTGATAATATAAATTTTAACTTTTGCAACGTTCAAAACCCACTGCTGATACCCAACTGAGCCGGGGTTCATAGGCTCGTTGATTGGTTCGCGTAAATTTGTTAACTGTTTTCATAAGAGGACTCCATGACCAGTCAGCCCGACCGCGTGGTTCTAATTGGTGTTGCCGGTGATTCAGGATGTGGAAAATCTACGTTTTTGAAGCGCCTCAGCGATCTTTTCGGTGAAGAGTTTATGACTGTCATCTGCCTAGATGACTACCACAGCTTGGATCGTAAGCAACGCAAAGTAGCTGGGGTGACGGCCCTCAATCCTAAAGCAAATAACTTTGACCTGATGTATGAGCAAATCAAAGCTCTAAAGTCAGGCACTGCTATTGATAAGCCGATTTACAACCATGAAACTGGTTTACTTGACCCGCCTGAGCGGATTGAGCCAAACCATGTTGTGGTTATTGAAGGACTGCATCCTCTCTACGATGAGCGAGTGCGTGATCTGCTTGATTTCAGTGTCTATCTTGACATCAGCGACGAGGTCAAAATTGCCTGGAAAATCCAGCGTGACATGGCAGAGCGGGGACATACCTATGAGGATGTTCTAGCTTCCATTCAAGCTCGTAAGCCAGATTTTGAAGCTTATATTGATGTCCAGAAGCAGTATGCTGACATCGTTTTACAGGTCTTACCCACTAACCTCATAAAAGACGATGAGGACCGCAAGATTTTGCGAGTACAAATGATTCAGAAAGAAGGTATTGAAGGCTTTGAGCCTGCTTACCTGTTTGATGAAGGTTCTACAATTAACTGGGTGCCCTGCGGACGCAAACTCACCTGCTCTTACCCAGGTATTCGGATGGCCTACGGTCCCGATACTTACATGGGTAATGAGGTATCGATTCTAGAAATCGATGGTCAGTTTGAAAAGCTCGAAGAGCTTATTTATGTTGAGGAACATCTCAGCAATATCTCTACCCGTAGTTACGGTGAAATGACTGAACTGTTGCTAAAGCATCGTGAGTATCCGGGTTCTAACAATGGTACGGGTCTTTTTCAGGTGCTCGTGGGTCTGAAAATGCGGTCTACCTACGAACGCTTGACTAATTCATTAGCAGGTGTAGGAAAGGCTGTCGTTGTCTGAGGGCATTACTAAATCAGTAAGAAGTGCTATGAGCAAAGCCATTCTGCTACTGCAGCAGAATGGCTTTTTGGGGACTCTAGATAGCAATAATCTACCAAGAGAGATAACCAATTGTTTCAAGATATTCGCTGTTATATTTCAGTATTAGACCGGGAATGCTATATTATCTGCTGTGCCTTTATGAAGTTGAATTATCATCTACACACTACTGCTGGGGTATTTCAAGCTCTATAAAGGCAGCTAAAGGTCATCTATTAGAACATAGCGATTCC
>JBCDFI010000432.1:0-4997 GCA_039178155.1 Cyanobacteria bacterium P01_H01_bin.105 | reverse complement strand
GGCAACAGATATTGCTGAAGCCGTACATAGTCGCTGGAGTCATTCATTTCCAAACTATGCTGGTCGACGAGGTTCACTAACGAGTCCTGCGATTAGACACTCGTCTATTCGAGATTTTGAGATGTTCCAAGTCTATCTATGGCTATGCTGCTTAGAAAAAAATCTGACATATATTGAGCAGGAGCTATCTGCTATTTGCTTGGTTGTGTATGGAGCGTTGGATATTCCATGGAAAATGACTGTTGATGGGACTATTTTACTAATGCATGAAATCCTAGGTAGGCTGGAGCCCCATGAGGAAGAGCTTGTGAGTCCCTATGCACAAGCTATGATTCGCATGACTAACGAGGCCTTATTGGATTAAGCACCGGATTAGATTATCTAATGAAGCTGACATCCCTTTGCATACTGTCCTGGTGTTATCCCTAACCTCCTCTGAAAGTGGCGATGTAAATGACTTTGATCTGACGAAAAGCCGGTAGCTAAAGCGGCTGTCAAAATCGGGTAGCCACTGGCTAATAGTCGTTTCGCCGCGCTCCCATCGGGAGCAATATGGCTGGCACTACACTAATCAAATCCATAGCTCCTACTTCAACAATGGCAATCCCCAACCCTTCGTGGGCACGCCATGGGTCATCCTAACGGGACAACGGATCTGTCAATAGATGAAAGGGATTAAAGTTTGTATGGCGATCATAAAAGTCTTCGTTTTCTTGATGCTTGAGCCAAGTCGTGATCCCATAGGTAATGGGTGTAAAGAGGATTTCTACACCACACTTAAAAATATAGTTAGACACAATCAGGGTGATCATCAGGCTGATGGGAAATAGACCTGAGAATGCGATCGCAATAAATAAGCCCGTATCTAACACCTGACCGACCAAAGTCGATGAAATTGTGCGCACCCAAAGTCGTTTACCCTGGGTAGCCACCTTGAGCTTTGCCAAAATAAATGAGTTGGAAAATTCACCCACCATGTAAGCAATCAGGCTGGCCATGACAATGCGCGGCGTCAGGCCTAGAATCTGGTCATAGGCGTCTTGATAGGCCCATTCTGGAGCAGCCGGTAGTGCCCCTACCACCATAAACGTGACTGACATAACCAAAGCGGCGGTAAACCCGGTCCAGATCACTTTACGTGAGCGTGCATAGCCATAGACTTCAGTCAAAATATCTCCAAAAATGTAGCTGAGGGGAAACAGCAATGTGCCCCCATCAAAGGTAAAAAAGCCAAAATCGACAATTTTGGTGGATGCTACGTTAGAAATGAGCAACACAGTCACAAACAACGCTGTAATTGTGTCTAGATGTCGGAAACCACGTCTAGGGTTGTGATTAGGATTTGGAGTCATGGCCCTGAGTATTCTGATAGTTGAGATTCAACATACTATCATTGCTCTTACAGCTCATCGGCACACGCATGCCGCTGCCTGGATAAAAATTGGACGTTGCTGATTTTGGGCACAATTCAATCTGGCAAATTCTTACGGTATGGGAATTTTAATTTCGGCTGTCTTACCCATTGCACTGGTGGCACTGGTGGGTGTTTGGGTGGGGCGCATGTTTACACTAGAGCGACAAACCTTAGCTCGATTGAGTATTTATGCACTAGTTCCAGCACTAGTGCTCCACAGTCTAGCGAAAACAACCTTAGGGTTAGACAATGCGATCTCAATTATTATTACCTTTCTCCTCAATACAGCTCTTCTCTATCTGCTGGCGATTGCCCTGGCTCGTCTATGCAAGTTCTCATCAGATGAACAAAAGAGTTTAATTGCCACTACAATCTTTGCCAATGTTGGCAACATGGGACTGCCTTTTATTTTGTTTTCTCTGGGTGAAGCGGGGCTAGAACGAGCCATTGTTTACTTGATCGGCTCTAGTTTAATGACCGCTAGCGTTTTTCCCATTGTCTTGAAGGGAGAAGGCCTTGTTTCTGGTCTGCGCTATACGCTTTGCCTACCGGTTTTGTGGGCTGCGATCGCGGGGATTGTTCTACAGGGAACAGGCTCAACCCTGCCTATTCCCGTGGAGCGCGGTGTGACGATTCTCAGCGATGGGGCTATTCCTGTCGCTCTTCTGATGTTGGGGATTCAACTGTCGGAAACACCCTTGGTTTGCGGACGCTATGAACTAATGGGAACCGGATTACGACTGATCGTATCGCCTCTGCTGGCCTTTAATCTAGCTAATTTGGTGGGATTAACCGGGATCGATCGTCAGGTGGTGATTTTACAAGCTGCCATGCCTGTGGCCGTTACTTCGCTAATCTGGGTTACTGAGCTAGGCGGTGACACCGTGAGAGTTGCTAGAACAATCGTCGTTTCAACATTGTTTAGTCTAGGCACACTGCCCCTCATCTTATGGTTGAGTGGTCGCTGACGTAGCCGATTGCAAAGCTGCTCTTGCTGTGTCGCAATCTTGAGCGATCTGTTGCTTTAAGGCATCAAGTGACTCAAACTTTTGTTCGGGGCGAATAAAGGTTTCTAAACTGACTGTCAAAGTCTCTCCGTATAGATCTCCTTCCCAAGCCAACAGATGTACCTCAACACTTAAGTCTTGCCCTGCCACCGTGGGACGATTGCCAATATTCATGACACCAGGGATAGATTTTTGGTCTGGCAAAATGCCAAAAACCTTAACGCTGTAAACCCCCTGACGGGGAATAAACTTGTCGCTGGGTAGCTTGAGATTAGCGGTTGGAAACCCAATGGTACGGCCTAACTGCTTGCCTGCTGTCACCTGACCGGCCAGAGTATATGAGCGACCCAGCAGCTGATTGGCTTTGGTCAACTCACCGTCGGTTAGGGCCTGACGAATGCGAGAGCTGCTAACGCGACCTTCGTCATCATTTTGGAGGGGGACAACAGTCACTGGGATATTGTGTTGAGTTGCGATCGCACATAGCAACTCAGCATTCCCGCCCCGCCCCTTACCAAAGTGAAAATCACTCCCCACACTAATGTGTGTGGCCTGCAAATCCCGAATCAGCACTTGCTCCACGAACGTAGCCGCATCCAAGCGAGCCAGCATTGCATTAAACGGCAGCAGTACTAGCTGGTCTACTCCCAAACATGCCAGCTGACGGCTCTTTTCTTCTAATGGCGTCAATAAAGGCCGAGATTGCCCCGAAAAAAATTCTTTAGGATGGGGAAAAAATGTAACCACCGAGGCCCACTCGTTAATGTTGGCTGCCGATGTCTTGCCATTGATTGCAGTAGCACTACCGGGCAGATCGCTATAACCGGATGCCGCCGCTGTCTGCAAACACATATCTTCTGCCAGAATTAACGATGGCAGGCCGCCTCTACGGGTTAAGACAGGTTCAATAACGCGCTGGTGGCCAAGGTGCACACCATCAAAGTTACCGAGCGCTATTTTAGTCGGCTTTCTAGCCGAGGTAGGAGATGAAGTAATCCACACGCTTTACATTTTGACATGAAAATCTGAACATAGCGCGAGATTACTTCAGTATGTCGAGTATGGGAATTAATTTACGGCTACTTTACTGAATCGGTTCAACCGGTTCAGTCATTGCCTGCACAAAGTCACTATAGGGACTGACTATCTGTATATCCGCCAGATCCACAGCTGTGATCCCCGCGATCATCACAGCGACCATCCAAAAAAATGGATCGAGTTCCTGCAAAATCTTACCCATGTTCGCCATCTCCTAAAAAGTGTGTTTTAACAACGTGTATCTAAAAATTAACGCGTTCCTACTCTAGAAAACCCATACAAACCACCTTGTCATAAGTCCTGAAGCAATCTGTAAAGCTTCTATTCAAGATTTTTTGAAATTTTTTAGGCATGAGAGCAATTTGTCATAACCAGATGCAGTCAAAAGACAAATTCGACGCTGATTCCTCTATTAATCAACGCTGCTATCCCAAGCGCTATCCCATCAATATCACCGTATCGATGACATGAATAATACCGTTGCTTGCTTCAATATCCGCAGCCAGCACCGATGCATTTTTTATTTCCAGCGGGCTGTGGCTGCGAATGGGAATCGGTGATCCTTCCACCGAGGTCAGCTGAGAAAACTGACTAAGTCGAGCACTGTCCCACACACCAGAAACCACATGGTAGCAAAGGATTCTACCTAGCTGCGGTGGATTCTGCACCAAATTATTCACCGTATTTGGCGGTAGTTTGGCAAACGCATCATCATTAGGTGCAAAGACCGTAAAGGGCCCTTCTCCCTGTAATGTTTCCACTAAGCCAGCTGCCTGTACGGCGGCTACCAAAGTCTCAAAACCAGGTGTATTAACGGCAATATCGACAATCGTAGACATGATTTTGCAAGGGCTAGAACTAAAATCTCATCCTGGAATTCGCAAAGGTAGTAGAGGTAGATGACAGCTCTACGACATCGGTCTCCTATTTATCGATAGTCTGCAGTCTGAATATCCCGTAGCCTTGCTTCTGGACGGGTGAGGCGATCCATCTGCGCTTCAAAAAATCGACGGTTAGCCATTAAATGTTCTGGGTTTGGATCGTCGAGTGGATAGTAAAGTGCAGCTCTCAAGGCTTGAATTACCGCTGAGGTCACGTTGTACATCGACCGCTGAAATGTAATGCCCAGCTGAATTAACTGATCGTCTTCCCCTCGACACCGCTGCTTATAGTAGTCTTGCAAATAGGGTGGTAAAAAATGCAACATATCCTGCATTAACAGCGTTGGTGGAATGCCAGCACTGCCGACCGGGAAGACATCGGCATAGAGAATACCGTAGTGAAATTCTGTCTGGTCGCGGGGCACTTGCTCTAGCTGAGCATCATAGGATTTGGTGCCTCGAAACGGCGCAGTGCGATAAAACACTGCTTCTACATAGGGTAGTGCGGCTTCATAAAGCCAGGTAAATCCTGCTGATTTGGGAATTACCTCAAAGCATTCGTCCCCTACATAGACATGGTGATAAATCGGTCGACCGGCTACGGCAAAAATACCATTAACTAAAAAGTCCATGGCATCGGGCACCCCTTTAAAGCCG
>JBCDFI010000431.1:0-5003 GCA_039178155.1 Cyanobacteria bacterium P01_H01_bin.105 | reverse complement strand
CGACTGCACCGACGGGTTCTGCTCCTGCTGCACCTGTAACGACTGACTCTGGGGCCGTAACCGGTTCCAATTTCTACGTTATTGCTAGCTATACCGGTGATGCCTCATTAGACAAAGCCCGTGAGCTAGTCCCTGATGCATTTGTGCGCAACTTTCAATCTGGGGCACGAATTCAACTAGCGGCCTTTGATAATCGTGCTCAGGCCGAAGATCAAGTGGGATTTTTGACCCAGCAAGGGGCTGTCGTAGAGCTTTTTGGCCCCACGAACGAATAGTCCCCCTGTTATGCTAAGGGAGCGGCTGTGTCCGAGCGAAACAGCGCTGTTCTCGCTTACCAAGCAGAAAACTCCCATGGGATTGTTAGATCGTTTCTTGCGGGTGGTACGTACCAGCCTTGATGATGCCCTCAACGGGGCTGAAGATCCAGAGAAGCTACTAGAGCAAACGACTGCAGATATGCAGGAAAATTTACTACAGCTGCGGCAGGCTGTAGCGGTTGCGATCGCAACTCAAAAGCGTAACGAACGTCAATACGACCAAGCCCACACCCAGGCTCGCGAATTCTATAACCGGGCTCAAAGCGCCCTTTCAAAGGGAAATGAGGCCCTAGCGCGTGAAGCTTTGAGCCGTCGTCAAAGCTATCTAGAAACTGCCCAGTCCATAGAAGGGCAGCTTGGTCAGCAAAAGAATAGTGTTCTCCAGCTAAAAGCCAATATGCGTGCGCTAGAGACTAAGATCGCCCAAGCACGCACCCAAAAAGACATGTACATTGCCAGGGCGCGTTCAGCTAAAGCTAGTCAGAAGTTGAACGAAATGATGACCCAGGTCAACGGAGGGACATTTGATCGCATCGAAGACAAGATTTTGACGATGGAAGCCAATGCGGCAGCGGCGGCAGAACTCAATGCCCTTAGTCAGGATTCTTTAGATCAAAAATTTGCCACCCTAGAATCAGGGCGAGATCCAGGTGAAAATCCAGTAGATGTCGAAATAGCGGCTATGAAAGCCCGTCTCAAGCTACCTGACGTTTGAAGCGTCCTAGGAGCAGGGGCTTCTAGGGCTCGTTCTATTCTTCTGATATTCTCTGGCGGCTGTTCGACTGCTTATAGACCGGCAACGTAAAGTGAAACGTGCTCCCTTCCTGGGGGACTGAATCAACCCAAAGTTGACCATAGTGGGCTCTAACTATCCGCAAACACAGAGCTAACCCAAGACCATAGCCATCTTGAGATTGGTCCCGCTGTAGCCGAAAACTCTCCTCAAAAATACGAGCTTGTTTATCAGCAGGGATACCGGGCCCCGTATCTTGAATGCTGACTTGAACCTTTTGCGTGGTTCGATGCAGAGCAATAACCATGACCTCCCCCCCTTCAGGCGTATATTTCACCGCATTATCTAAAAGGTTGATGATCACACGGCGTACCTGCTCTGTGTCTGCATGTACCCGAGGTAAATCCTGAGGAATATCAAGGCGAATAATCTGATTTTTGTTTTTAACTTTCGGAAGCATAGATTCCAGGACTTCTTGGCAGAGTTCACCCAGGTCCAACTCTCTTGGAAAGATATGTAGGTCAACGCTAGGACCATGAGCTGCTTGCAAAATGTCCGTAATCATACGGTCAATGGATCGAATTTGGGTCTTGGCATTTCGCAGTAGCTGCACCGTTAGCTCAGGCCGAAACCTCGTTTGGCGCTCATGGTTGGGGTCGTAGCCCATTTCCAACGTTTCAATAGCGATTGAAGCTGCTGTTAATGGATTACGTAAGTCATGGGCCAACATGGCAATGATGCGGTCTTTGAACTCTAATTTGGCGTTGGCTTCCGCATTCAGCTGCTTGAGTCGAAAAATTTCATCCGATAAGTGAATAATTTCCGTTGACTGAGCAATGGACGCATTGTCTAAAAAACGCTCACCTTGAGCAGCGTTCTCATTTTCGATCTCTGCTTGCCAGCGCGACCACCAATAGTCAATTTGAGAAATAATGTCGCTACCTGTCAACGTTTGTCGCCCTACAGCGGAAATTTTGATCAGCGTAGGCGTCACAACAAGCTTGAAATGTTCCGCCAAATAGGGTTGCTCACTGACATCAATCACTTCCAAAACTGGAGGGATTTTGCTTTCTAAATCTTCAATATGATGACGGATCTGACGAACTTGTTTAGCAGAACTTGGCCGCTTATCAATAAACAGCAACAGCTTTAGCGGCACTTCAAGGGACGGCATAGATGAACGTTTGACTCCTGCTCAGCGATACGGGATCTCCAATGGCTGGGTGCCTCTAGCCAGTCATTCCTTTAGACTACATCTTTCCAACGGTGCATGGTGATGGCTCTTGCAAAGAATTAGGTAGATCGTCCTGTAGCATTGCAGCCCAAACACTCTCTATGCCAGTTGTAAAACCCTCCCATGCGGAATCCTAAGACTTAGATTTGTAGTGAATCATAGCGATAGGTTGGCTATCGATGATGGGTGCAATCGTTAAAGAGATATTAACGGAAATGCTCTAATCAGGTTTGCAGGCAAACTTCTCCCCTACAGTGGGATATAGAGTTTCCTTATGATTGCGTTCAGTCATTTTTAGCGGTACTCGGTAGACACAGTGAGGCGCGGTGGTTATGCAGGTTTTCGCAATTATTCAACGTCACATCCATCATCAGCGAATTCAAACAAAGATGATTGAGTCTACCCTACGCGCAGGAGCCTTGCTGACGGGGGCTGTCATGCTGTTAGCTACCCACGCTGCTCATGCCAGAATGGTTATGCAGTCATCTTCGGAAGCTGATACAGCTGTTATTCATCCGCTATTAGCTCAGGCTGCTCCCTCTGTTCCTGCGACTCTCAGCAATGATGGTATTTATCTGTTTGGAGAGCAGCCTTTGCCTGACCAGTTACAAACTGCGTACATGATATTCGAGGCAAGAGCTGGGCAGGTCGTGGGTGCGTTTTATTCTCCCCATTCGTCCTTTGATTGTTTCCAAGGGAACGTAGAAAACACCCAGCTTTCTCTGGCTATCACAGAAACCTATTCTCAAGAAGAGTACGCTTATAACCTTGATCTTGAAGATACCGCTGTTGCTGGGCCAGGTGGTCCCCAGTTTGGCATTGAAGGGTTCCATCAAATTGACGCGGTTAGCGATAACGACATGCGGATGCTGAGCACCTGCCAAGCTCACTATAGTCAGACAATCTAGGGTAGCGATTGCTCTATTCGTTCAATCAGCTACAGTTTCTTTCTGTAAGCTAATTTATTTTCCTAGTAGTTATTTGCTAGCTCTCTAGATATAGAGAAACAATGTCTTGGTTATTTGCTCAGGCATTGTTTTATCTTGGTAGGTGAAAATTATTAGCTTCCCTGGTGGTCGTAGGTGTGAACGCAGCAGAACAAGCCCGCAGCATCGAATATGCAAGTAAAATAGCCGCTACGGTCGGTGCCTTTAAGGGAGAGCTACCCGATTTACGCTCTGATCTCAAGCCTTGGGCTAACGATCCTGATACCCGAGAGCTAGTCGATCCTGACTCGATTGATATTGGCTTCCATTTCCCTGGTTTTAGCCGCTCGTTCAACTGCCGTAGCTTGTTGGTGCAGATTCGGCTCCATTCAATTAAAGATGAGTCTCCTCAGGGCACCGCTGATACCGTTGCGAATGTAGTCAAGGCCATTGGTATTGAAGTAGTAGGTTTTAATCACCATGGTCAGCAGTGGCATCTCTCTACCATCAATAATTGGCAGTTTGAGGGAATAGCTCCGCCCCAGAGCGGTGCTGGAGAAAAAATCAAACGGTGCTGCCGCCAAATTTTTCAGGTATTTAACCCGGAGTCTGGGGCTTAACGTGATGCTGATTTACCCTTACAAAACTTGAAGTGGCCCCTATCTTCGGCAGTAGGATAGGTGAGTACATTGCGATTCGATTTAATGAAGACCGTCATTCCCGTCAATCTTCCCCAAATTCAATACGATATTAAGATTGCTACTGACGGGTTGCAGTACCTTGGACCTTGGCTAGCAGCGACTGGCAAACAGGGGAAGGTACTGCTTGTTTCCAACCCAATCGTTTTCAAGCACTATGGTGACATAGCTCTAACTTCTTTAACTGACGCTGGCTTTGATGTCTGTCAGTGTATTTTGCCTGCTGGGGAACGTTATAAAACTCTTCGCTCTATCGAAAAAATTCACAACGCTGCGTTTGAAAATCAGTTAGAACGTGGTTCTACCATGGTGGCGCTAGGCGGTGGTGTGGTGGGGGATATGACTGGTTTTGCGGCGGCTACCTGGCTGCGGGGCATTGCTGTTGTTCAGGTTCCCACATCGTTGTTAGCTATGGTTGATGCGTCTATAGGGGGCAAAACTGGGGTTAACCATCCTCAAGGTAAAAATTTAATTGGTGCATTTCACCAGCCCAGTTTGGTGCTGATTGATCCGAATGTTTTAACCACCCTTCCTGGGCGTGAATTTCGTGCGGGTATGGCAGAGGTGATTAAATATGGCGTTATTTGGGACAATGATTTGTCTGGCCAGCTAGAGAAGGCTAAACGTGTTGATCAGATGCGTTATGTGGATGAGACTCTGCTCCACACTATTCTCAAACAGTCTTGTCAAGCGAAAGCGGATGTTGTTAGTCAAGATGAAAAAGAGGCTGGCTTACGGGCCATTCTTAACTATGGCCATACGATTGGACACGCAGTTGAGAGTTTGACGGGATATAAGTCGGTTAATCATGGTGAGGCGGTGGGGATTGGTATGGTCGCGGCTGGTGCGATCGCAACCGTCCTAAATTATTGGTCCCAAACCGCCACCGATCGTCAGCTCAACCTCATTCAAAAAGCTGGCCTACCTACCCAACTTCCAGCCGATCTCAGCATTGACGACATTCTAGTCACCCTCCGCAGCGACAAAAAAGTCAAATCCGGCAAAGTTCGCTTCGTCCTACCCAAACGCATCGGCGAAGCCTTCGTCACTGACCAAGTCACCGATGAAACTATCCGCACAGTTTTAGAGAAAATG
>JBCDFI010000430.1:0-5013 GCA_039178155.1 Cyanobacteria bacterium P01_H01_bin.105 | reverse complement strand
TAGAATGCTGTAGCAGCACCTGGTGTCGGCACACTACCTCGCACTCCCCAAAACTTAATCAAGAAGCATGGTTGATGTGGTGGAGAACTCTTTCTGCTTGATGTGTCAGAAGATACACTCACAGTATGTATCCCCAACTTGTACACATACTCATGGAAGGTTGGTCGTCCTCCAAATGCTTAATTCTTGTATGTCCTAGCCACTAATTAACACTAATTAAACTGACGCAAAGTGGATAGTAGGCATTATGGGACACATTTTATACAGTAATGTATCTCCATAATGCTTAATCCACTATTCAGGAGGATTCATCAAGGACCGGACTACTTAACCGCCGCAATACACTTATCTACTAGGGGCTGTACTTCATCTAAGCCTTTCCAACCTAAGATTTCAGTGACTTTCTTTTCTAGGTTTTTATAAGTTTTAAAGAATTCTGCAATTTCATCTAGTCGGTGAGATGCGACGTCATCCAGGGTTTTGACGTCTACATAACGTGGATCTTTGTCAGGAACACATAAAATTTTCTCGTCACGATCGCCGCCGTCAATCATTTCGAGCATACCAATAGGTCTAGCTGCGATTACACAGCCAGGAAAAGTAGGCTCATCCATAAGAACCATGCCATCTAGGGGGTCACCATCATCAGCTAGTGTATTAGGAACAAAACCGTAGTCATAGGGGTACTGAACTGATGAAAAGAGAACGCGATCTAGAGCAAATGCATTAATATCTTTATCGAACTCATATTTGTTCTTGCTACCACCTGCAATTTCGATCAATACATTGATCAACCCAGGTTTGGGTTGAGCAGGAATACGAGATAAATCCACGACACTTCTCCAACTACTTATGATGACTTGGAATAAACTCTATAAATCGTTTATCCCGATAGCATTTTAGGAGAAAAGGGAACCCGCACCCATGACATAGCTAGATCTTATTCGTTTGTTTGTATTGACGAATAGGGCAAACCGTTCAGATGATCTATAGGTGTCGAAGAAAAATAAGCAACCGTAAATAAAGGTAGAGTCAACGTTGCCAGGGCAATAAATGTACCCAGTAATTCTATGAGCGGACTATGAGGAGGCTCAGAATTCGACTCTAATTGACTGACAGATTCCATGCTTGAGGGATTGCAAAAATCAATAAATAAATATGATGTGCGTTGCACTATTTAGTACGTACATCTTGGAAAAAATGAACTCTCAAAAAGTTGACCCTATGGTGGCCTATTCATGGAGAAGCGACGTTTGCTATATGCTGACTGACGACATCCATTAGGGTAAACATCAATTTATCTGTGCTGGATTACTGCCAGTAGATGTCACAACTTAGCATCTACTTAACAATGCTCACTTGATTCAAGGTTAGCACTGGTTTGCAGATCTCAACCTAATGTGAACATACAAAGTATTGAGCCGTCGCCTTTTGCAAAGATGCGTAGCAACGGCATCATTCAAATTTTATGGACTGCAAACGCTATGAACTGATGCTATACCAATGTTTAGCGGGTTTTCTCAATGAGCTGTCGGATAATTTTGAGTTCAGCCAGCACCTGGCGTAACAGCTGGTGAGTAAGCGTTTCTGTCGGTTGACTGATCTCGATGGTGACCTGCTTAATTCCTAAGACATCTTGAGCAAACCGAGCTACCTCGTTAGGGTGAAACATCAGCGGCTCTTCTTTGTGCTGTCTTGATTCGGGATTGAGACGCTTATGATCAAAGGGAGGATTGAGAATTAATGTATCGGTATTGGCATAGCGATATACCGATGCACGGGAACGATTTAGCACCTTTTGCACGGCTTCAACGCTCATTAGATTCTGTACATCGGCTATCTGAGAATCGATGGTGTCAATGACTGTAGTGACATCGTCTAAAGCATGGACTAAATCGGACATAGATGGGCAACCAATCTCAGTTTATGGTTAGACACACTTTACGCTGATTAGGCCTTATGTCAATACTTAATGTCTATTTTTAAGACATCCAATGCATGGACAATAAACTAACAGGCCGACTACAGCTATCTTAACTTAAGACTAATTTTGCTTACTCTGAGTCCTGAATTGAGATTTTAATTACAATAATGAGACTAATGAGATCATTGGGCTATCCTCTGTTGGTGCTGCTGTCATCCAGTAGGCACTGAGTTATTCTCCCTAGTGACCCTAGGAGAATGGCGTTGTGCAGGCTATAGTGGTGTCAGGGTATTAATGGGTGAGTGTATAGACCTTGACTGAGCGATAAGCGGTTATGACGCGCAATTTGGACCAATCCTCAGCTACCCGACTAAGTAACTCCGTAGAGAATGTACTTCATAAGGTAGTCCAAGGGACGGCTGCCGTGACGGGTAAAGAGTTTTTCTCTGCATTGGTGGAAAGCCTAGCATCCACATTGGGTGTCCGGAATTGTGCAGTTAGTGAATTATTGGAAAATGGCCAACTGCAAACGTTAGGTTTTTTTCGTAACAATCAGCTGCAGTCAAACATTCAGTATGACCCTGTGGGTGGCCCTTGCGGAGAGGTGCTCACAGCCAATGAATATTACTATCCCCGTGAGATTCAAGCGTTATTTCCAAATCATCCAGTTTTATCGGCTTTGGAGGCTGATAGCTACGTTGGGGTATGTCTCAAAAATGCAGATGGAGATATTCTAGGGAATTTAATTGTCATAGACAGTTATCCGATCTTAGATCGTCAGTTACACGAAAGTATTTTGAAGATTTTTGCTGCACGGGCCACTGCAGAGTTAGAGCGGCAACGGACAACTTTAGAGCTGCAGCAACTTAATGAAGAGCTAGAGGAACGGGTCGAACAACGAACTGCGGACCTACAAGGAACGTTGCAAGAACTAAAGCAAACCCAGGCACAACTGGTACAAAGTGAAAAAATGTCCTCTTTAGGGCAATTAATTGCGGGTATTGCTCACGAGATCAACAATCCTAATACGTTTATTATTGGCAACGTCAGTCATATTTCTACCTACACTCATCATTTGTTAGAGCTGGTTAGGCATTATCAGCAGGTTGTTCCTAACCCATCACCCACAATTCAGCAGGCGATTGCGGCCTGTGATCTGGATTTTGTTCGACAGGATCTACCCCGACTACTTAGCTCAATGCAAACAGGTAGCGATCGCATCCAAGAACTTGTAAATTCATTTCGAAATTTTGCACGCTTGGGAGAGTCTCCCAAAAAGGTAGCCGATCTCCATGAAGGTCTTAACAGCACGTTAGTTCTTTTATCGTATCGGCTTAGATCATCGGCTAGACGATCGGAAATTTCAGTGATCAAACACTACGGCAACCTACCTAAAATTGAATGTGCCCCTGGACAGCTGAACCAGGTTTTTATGAATATTCTCACTAATGCTATTGATGCTCTAGATAATCGCGCAGGGCATCTAAAAACCGAACCTTGCATTCAAATTTATACTGCAGTCATCAATCAATCGATTGTTATTCGTATTGCCGACAACGGAAAAGGTATCAAGCCAAACCTACAGAAACATGTGTTTGAACCTTTTTTTACTACCAAACCGATTGGTCAAGGAACTGGATTAGGGCTAGCAACAAGTTATCAAATCGTGGTAGCTCAGCATCAGGGAAACCTATACTGCCGATCTATAGAGTCAGAGGGTACAGAGTTTACGATTGAAATTCCAATTCCAGCTGAAACAGCTGTAGCATCAGAGATATGATTTATCTGCTAGCCACATTAGGCTTTGAGCCGACTGACAAAGTTTTCTAACTTAGAAAGTAGCTCACTGGATACGTTCTTATGCAGTTTTCCGGGTCGAGATGATCGAGTCAATTCAGTTTGGTGTCAGATCTGATGCGCTTTATGTCATTAGACAGGCTGCAAAACATCTCATTGAGCGTCACGAGCCCCTTTGGCAACTCGATGAATTGACTATAGAACAGGTTTTTCATGCCTGCCAAGATGAAAATATTGTTACCGGGTATATGGGAGGCGATCCGGTGGCAGCGATGCTCCTTACCTATCACGATCCAAACTTTTGGCCTGACGTACCCCCCGACAAAGCAGGCTTTATCCACAAGCTATCCGTAGTGCCAGATTATCAGGGGCAAGGGATTGCGGCTCAAATGATTAACTTTGCTAAGCATGAAGTAAAGAGCAAAGGAATTCTCTGGCTACGCCTGGATTGTCATTTAGAGTTAAGCAAGCTACGAAATTTTTATGAGAGGCTTGGATTTAGATGCGTTAGAGAGGGTATCGCTGAGGCACATCCAACGGCTTTCTATGAAATAGGACTATGTGGCTACCTACAACCTGATAGATAGAGGGCGCGAAAAATCTGTCATAAAATCGAGGCCTTAGCTCTAGGTGGTTTTGTATTTTTTCTGTATAGGTGCGATCGCAAACTCAAGCCCCTATGCAGACTATTGACCTAAGTAACATGACCCCATATGGTCATCCATGAGGGGCTAGCAGCGTCCCTAATGTCACTTTTCGGTTCAAAATAGGGGGTCAAACTTAGTCCACTTTTAGTCCACTATTCATTTTACAGCCTCAAAAGCATTGTTTTTATTGGATTTCATGACTCTGATTTGCTGCGATATACGCAACTAGTCAGCATGGGTTTGCCGGTAGCCCTTGGGTATTGCGAGGTTGGTATAGGATAAAGCCCTGTATGGGATTATCCATATTGAATCGAAGCTGCTGAATTTGGATAATGATGCTTGGTCTATTCAGGTTCTTTAGGCTGTAACTATTGCTCTAGAAGCCTTAACTAAGGTGCCATGCCGTTCGCAGAAGAATCTGACGCATTCAGGCGCTAAATCAATTGCTGATTGATCGTATCCACCTGTTTCAGGGTTAGGCCACACCAACGCGCCATCACCTTTTAGGGGTGCTGCAAGCGTAGCTGTAACGAAGTGCCATAAGCTCAAAATAGCTGATATATATGGGCTGCAGCTATCGATTTTTGCCGTTACAGAAACCCGTCAAACGCTTAAAAGATAATTTTTTCTTATACTGTTTGGCAT
>JBCDFI010000429.1:0-5014 GCA_039178155.1 Cyanobacteria bacterium P01_H01_bin.105 | reverse complement strand
TGAGTGGGGACGAGATTTATTTGCTGCGGTACGCTCAGTTGTCAATACCGGTAAACGTCAAGGACTATCCGCTCTCAAGGCTATTCAGATAGCTCTCGCACCTGGACTTTCTCTTTTCCAACCGGGTTGAGCAATTACGATTAGACTTTGTACGATAAATAGCTGTTGTTAAAAGGCTAAACACAGTAGTTTTTTTATAAACTGTCTGTTGTAAAACGTCCTATTTTAGAAGGGTAGGTATTGGAAATAGAAGGAGTTTCGACAACTGTGGGGTATTTGCCCCTCCCCGAATATTTGTGAGGAACATCGAGCAGGCAAACCTCATATAACCTCATGGGGCCTGATGGCTTTGAGTACGGAACGCCCTGGGAACGATAGTAGAACGTTAAGTTAGCTAGGGTTTTAATATCTTCGTTATATAGAAACCACAATGACAGTCTCTCAAGTTGACCTGACGGAAGCGTTTGCTGAACGAATGCTGGACATGCTTAATAGCGCGGCTTTAGCCTTGATGACCTCCATCGGACATCGGACCGAGCTCTTTGATGCAATGGCTGAGCTACCCCCATACACATGCCAGCAGATAGCAGATGCCGCTGGATTACATGAGCGCTATGTACGGGAATGGCTAGGGGCTATGGTGACGGGACGAGTCATCGTCTATGATGCGGAACACGATACCTATTTCCTCCCCCGTGAACACGCTGCTGTTCTGACCCGTGCGGCCAGCCCTGATAACATTGCCGCGTTTGCTCAATATATTCCGCTGCTGGGGTCTGTGGAAGATCCGATTATTGACTGTTTTTATAAGGGGGGCGGTGTTCCCTATGAGCAGTTTAAGCGTTTCCATCCAGTGATGGCGGAGGACAGTGGGCAAACGACAGTGTCAGCTTTGACGGACCATGTGTTGCCAATCGTGTCTGGACTAATGGACTCACTACAACAAGGCATTCAAGTATTGGATCTGGGCTGCGGTAGCGGTCGTGCCCTCAACAAAATGGCTAGATTATTTCCCAACAGTCAATTTCGGGGCATTGACCTGTCGGAGAGTGCGATCGCAACCGCCCGTGAAGAAAGTCAATATCGTGCACTATCCAATATTCAATTTGAAGTACAAGATGCCACCCGATTTGATGCAGTTGAACAGTATGACCTGATCACCACGTTTGATGCCATTCATGATCAGGCCCATCCCGATATTGTTCTAAAAAATATTTATCGCGCCTTAAAACCAGACGGTGTTTACTTGATGCAAGATATCCGCGCCGCCACCAATGTAGCAGGCAATATGGATCACCCCGCCGCCCCTTTTCTTTATACCGTCTCCTGTATGCATTGCATGACTGTCTCCCTGGCCCAGGGGGGTATGGGATTAGGAGCCATGTGGGGTAAAGAAAAAGCCCTATCCATGCTCAAAGAGGCTGGCTTTGCCCAGGTCACCATTAAACAGTTAGAGCATGATTTTCAGAACTACTACTACATTATCCACAAAGTTTAAGCACAGTTTCATAAGGACATCCCAATGTGTGCCATTTGCTCGATAGCCCAGCGTGTTCAAAAGCACCGCAAAAATATAAACAGTTTGCCAACAACAGAACAACTGACCCACACCGTATTACTAAATTCATCTACAGCCAAGCGCAAGAAGCTTTCCTCCTACAGCTATGTCCATTTAGCTGGGAGTTTGGAACATCACAAGAGCCCTAACACTACATAATAAAGAACTTGCTAACTTACTCTACGCTGAGGGTCACGCACTCTCATTGCGAAAGCTCACTGAGGGTGACAGCATCTGCTAAATGATGAAGTTGTTGCAAGTAGTCCCTATACTCAGGGGATTTTTTTGGAGTATAGTTGAGGTTCTTGCACAATCCGGTAAGGTGGGTAAAATAATCTCGGGCTGCTGGCTTATTTTCGAACTGATAGTTTCTATTTACCAGATCACTGACTAGATCAAAACTCTCTTTTTGCCGTACCAACGGCGTACTGGAATCAACTGCATCAAAGGCATCCTGTTGCAGATAAACCATATCCAGAAATAGAGATTTTTGGTATGTCACATAGTCATCTAGAGTGACCCCATCTTCACCCGTAACCTGCATCATCTGGTAAATACTATCTCCTTGTTTTAAGAGATTATTCATGGCCTGGACTCGGTCAACCCAGTCAGGGGCGATCTCTTTTTTGAGCCATGATGTCAACTGGGGCAGATAGCGTGACCAGGAAATTAACGGATCGATAGCGGGATAAAATCGCTTGTATGCCCGAGCATAGCTAAGACCTAAGAAGGTTTTAACAGTACTCATGGTAGATTGGGTGACGGGTTCTTCGAAGTTGCCGCCTGCTGGCGAAACAGTGCCTACCATGGTGAGACTGCCAACCGCACCATCATTGGTGCGAATAACCCCGGAGCGTTCATATACTCCCTTAATTGAAGAATCTAAGTAAGCGGGAAATGCTTCCTCACCAGGAATTTCTTCCATCCGCCCTGAGGTTTCTCGCATGGCCTGAGCCCAGCGGGAGGTGGAATCCGCTAGTAGGAGCACGTCATATCCCATCTGACGATAGTATTCTCCTAAGGTAATACCGGTGTAGATAGAAGCCTCTCGGGAGGCCACTGGCATGGAAGACGTATTGCAAATAATGATGGTACGCTCTATCAGCGAGGCCCCTGTCTTTGGATCTTTTAATTCGGGAAATTCGGTAATGGTTTCTACCACCTCACCGGCACGTTCACCGCAGGCCACCACTAGGACAATATCAACAGCCGCATATCGAGCCAGGGTGTGTTGCAATACGGTTTTACCTGCGCCAAAAGGCCCTGGAATACAGGCAGTTCCACCACGGGCAATCGGGAAAAAGGTATCAATAATCCGCTGGGTTGTCATCAGCGGCTCGTCGGGGTAAAGCCGTTCTGAGTATCGCTGAGCCAGTAGCCGTTGCGGCAGCGATCGCCGCACGGGCCATTGTTGAATCATGTCCAGGGTATGCTCTCGACCACTAGTCTCTCGAATGCGGGCAATCGGCGTATTTACGGTGAAACTTCCCTGTTGTATCCAGATCAGTTCTACCTCCCCTGACTGATCAAAGGGAACCATGATTTTATGGCGAAAGCGCCCTTCTTGGACCGTACCCAGCGTGTCTCCAGCCTTTAGCTGGGCACCCAAACGCACCGTTGGAATAAAGGACCATTTTTTGTTTTCATCTAGGGCTTTAACATCGACACCCCGAGGGAGAAACGTACCGTAGGACATCGCCAACAGGTCTAGCGGATTTTGTAGACCGTCATATACCTGACCGAGTAATCCCGGACCTAAGCTGACAGAGAGTAGCTGACCTGTTTGCACTACAGGATCACCAATCCCCACCCCTCGCGTGCTTTCAAAAACCTGGGCATCTGCCTCATAGCCCCGCACCCGCAGCACCTCAGCTTTGAGTTGCTCGGTGCGACCTTCGCTCTGACGCTGGGGAGAAATGTAGACCACTTCGTTTTTGGTCAAGGGTCGCCCGTCTGTCGGGGCCATTTTAATAGTGACAATATCTTCTTGAACAGCAACAACCCTGGCTGGCTTATACATTTCAGACATCGGACTCTCCTCCTCATGTAAACAGCTGATCAAATTCGCCCATCCCAGCGTCCACCAGGTGCTTAAATTGCTCTACAGCTAACTGGCCGTCATATCGAACCCATCGGTCAATCAAGTCCCAACGCAGTACATAAATCACCACGGCTTCAAAATCGAAATAGTGATCGGCTCCTAACTGGCCTAGTCGAGTCCAAACATAGCTAAATAACAACCGTTCCAACGCCACTGATTCATCGTCATGTAAGAGCTGTTGGGCTTCTAACAGCCAGGGAAAATTTCCCTGCAGTCGAAAGGCGGGTTCTGTCCAGTATCGTTCGATATGCTGGACCCAGCGCCCATATCCCCAGGGTTCTCCTGGCGCAGATTTCTCACCTCGCTTACGACGGCGTAGGGCGGCGACGATTGTGTGTAGCTCCAGGCGAAACGCGACGATTTCTCGCAAGATTGGGGTTTTAACCTGCTGAAAGAACTCCTCAGCGGCCACTATAATTTCGGCATCTGTTTGGGATATGGGCAGGTGGTGCCAACGAATTAAGGACTGTATTTGGTGCAAACGCGAGGTGTCTTCCTCGCTCAACATCTTTAGACGAGCCTCCAGTTTAAGGCGTGACAACGGTGTCTGCTGAGCCTCAAAAAGCTCTCCAAGATAGGGCAGACTTGCCATCAGGGTGACGTACTGGTTGGCTTTAAACATGTTGATATCTAATGGACAATGCCTTCTAGCAGTGCACGAAAACGAGGTTGGAGATACTGGAGAAGTACCTCAGCAATGGCGCGATCGCTAATATCCAAAACGACTTCTTGATCCACTAGTCGGATTCTCAGTCCCCCTTGACTATCGCTCGCCACCCCAAAGGTGATGCCCTCTCGCAGGGGGTCTTGATTAATTAGACGGATAAAGTGGGTCAATATGCCCTGTTCTAATTCTTCAGGGTTACGGCTAAGTTCCTCGAATCCTGCCACATTACGGGGCAACAAGATCTCTATTGATTGCGCACCATCAATCTCTTCTTTGGCTCGGCCTGCTATCTCTAGAATGAGTCGCTGTAGGAGTTCTGGTTTTTTCACTTCGATACCTACTAGGCGACGCACCTCTCCAGTAAATCGCTGGTTCAACTCCATTTTGAGAGAGAGCATGGCATCGCGGGCAGCAACTTCTAGCGCTTGGTGGCCTGCTTTTTCTAAACTATCAGCCTCTTGTCTGGCCTCAGTCAGAATCTCGTTGGCTTTTTCATGGGCCTGCTTGACAATTAGCTCAGCATGTAGTTGAGCATCTTTGACAATCTGCTCACCCTGAGCACGACCATCGGCGACGCCTTCATCCCGCAGCCGTGCAATCAGGGCGTCAACCCCATTGGCAGCTGGCATATCGGCTCGGTGCAGTTTATTGTTTCGCACGGTTACATTCCCCCTATTTTGTGTGATTA
>JBCDFI010000428.1:0-5025 GCA_039178155.1 Cyanobacteria bacterium P01_H01_bin.105 | reverse complement strand
TCCCACCATGCCCGCTTCAGCGTGACCGGCAATCGAGCAATGCAGTTCATAGGTTCCCGGTTTTTGGGGGATAAACACCCACTCAGCTTCGGCACCGGGTTTGAGTTCTAGCTCATGGATGGCTCCTTTTACCTCCACGTTGCCCGCTTCTACCTTTTGGGTCCATATGATATCTGAGAAGTCCTTAGCCGTAAAATAGTGCTTAGTAGGGCTAGGGTTTTCCAATACAAGCTTGTAGCGCTTTCCAGCCTCAAAGGTGAGTTGGTCAGGCTCAAAGACTAGGGCACCAGATGTATTACCTAGGTTCGCCTGCACCGTTTCTATCGACTGTTGACTCGGAGCAAGCGCTGCCAGGGCATTACGACTGGTAAATAGGCCAACGCTACCGCTAAATAGTAACGTCAACAAAAGCGTCAACAAAACCACAGTTGGGGTTTGTCTCCAGAGAATCAATTTACCTAGACGAGGGTGCAAGTTCATCATAGATTTTAATCCTTCACCATCCAACTACCTTACTTTACTAGCGACTAATGGGATCTCAAAAGTGTGGCTGACGTTACATTTTAGAGAGCAATGTTATGGGTTATTGATTAACAGACCAGTCGCTCCGACCGGCCCGTATTTTAAGAGCTTTCCCAGCTATTTTGTTAAGCTATGCTTCAACGGTGGGTGCCGCTTTCCAGCACGTCCTTTGCCCTACAACAGCTGCCAGAAATCTTCCAACCTAAGGTTTTTGTTTCGAGCGCAGCTGCTGGGCTAGTAACCGGGATCATCGGTGTTATTCGGGCAATTTCCTACGCTAGCTTAATCTTTTCCGGGGCTCTGGCTGCCAGCTTGCCAACAGGGATTGGGATGACTGTTTCTGGCACAGCGATAACGCTGGCTGTCGTCGCTCTGACCAGCACGATGCCGGGACTCATTGCCACTCCGCTGACGGCACCAACGGTTATTTTGGCGCTGATGGCCGTCGGTATGGAGAAGGATATGCAAGGGACTTCCAGCCAAGAGCTGGTGGCAACGGTCTTGGTCATGACTATCGTTAGTGCCCTGATGACTGGCGCGCTGTTTTTGGGATTGGGGCTGTCTAAGCAGGGAGAACGGATTCGAGTTATTCCCTATCCGGTGATCGGTGGATTTATGGCTGGGACGGGGTGGTTGTTGACCCGAGGGTTTATCCAAATCACCACTGATATGTCCCTCACCTGGACGTCTTTAGGGCGTTTGATTACGCCCGACATGCTCTGGTGTTGGTTACCTGGTTTGGGATTTGCGATCGCGCTGCTCATCACTACTCGGCTATGGCAACAATTTTGGGTCATGCCTGCCACCCTAATAGCCTGTGCCAGCCTGTTTTATCTGATGCTCTGGGGTACCGACATTTCCCTAGAAGCCGCTCGCGCTGCTGGTTGGCTATTGGGTCCATTTCCTCAAGGCGATCAGCTATGGCATCCCCTTAGTCTAGGGATTTTTTCCCAGGTCCATTGGCTAGCCATTGTTCACCAAAGCGGTGGCATCCTCACAATAATGCTAATTAGCCTGTTGTCGCTGATGTTGAGCAATAGCAGTATCGAACTGGTCATTGGTCAAGATCTCAATCTAAGCCACGAGCTTAAAGCCATCGGATTAGCGAATGTGATCTCCGGTTTCGGCGGCGGCATGCTGGGCAATCAAGCCCTACCGAGCACCCTACTTGTCCACGACATGGGTGCCAAGTATCGGCTCACTGGTCTTGTTGCCGTTATTCCGTCCATCGCTGTCTTGGCCCTAGGTTCTAGCTTTCTCTCATATCTGCCCAAAGCAGTCTTAGGCAGCGTGATTTTGTATCTAGGGCTGTCCCTCCTGTGGAAATGGCTTTACCAGGCCTACTTCAAACTACCGCTTTGGGATTATTTGACCGTGTGGGTCACCCTGGTAGTGATTAATGGCGTTGGCTTTTTGCAAGGAATCCTCACCGGCTTTGTGATTACAGTCATTCTGTTTATGTATCGTTACAGCCAGGTGGATGTGGCTAGCCAAGTTTTCTCCGGTGCAAATACCCGCAGCAATGTCGACCGCAACCCTGAAGAAAATCGTATCCTGGCACAGCAGGGAGATCAGATTTACGTTTTGGAGCTGCAAGGGTTTTTATTCTTTGGAACAGCAAATTATTTGCTCAGTAAAGTTCGCGATCGCATCGCTCAAACAGCCGCAGCTCTGGCAACAAACTCCACAGAATTTACTCACCCCCCAAGATATGTCCTCATTGATTTTCGCCAGGTCAGTGGAGTAGATTCTTCTGCCGTTTTGACCTTTGACAAGATTCTAAACCTAGCGCGTCAGCAAAACTTTTCAGTGGTTCTTACCAATCTTTTACCCGATTTAAAACTAGAACTACAGCAGGGTATCGACCTCGATTCAGACCCTTGCCATTTGTTTACAGACATTGATCGAGGGTTGGAATGGTGTGAGCAACAGATTTTAACAGAAAGGCCAGAAGTCACCCAGGAGCCTATATCTTTCACAGACCAGCTAGCTCAGCTTTTTCTGACAGCAGACCAGGCCCGTCGCTTTGTTGCCTATCTCACTTTACAGACTTTCCCGGCTGGCCACTACATCTTTCGACAGGGGGAAGCTTATACCGGGCTGTACTTTATTGAATCAGGCCAGGTAAGTGTCTTGCTCACACAGGCTAATGGTCGCAATAAACGTTTACAAACTTGTACTAGGGGGCATCTGCTGGGAGAAATGCGTTTCTACAACAAAATTCCCTTATCAACATTCGTAGTCACCGATATACCGAGCCAACTCTATTTTCTATCTAAAGAAACATTTGAGCACATGCAGCAAGACGCACCCGATTTGGTTCAGGCGCTACAAACCTACATTGTTACTATTCTTTGCGATGGCCTACTCCGCCGTGAACAACAGCTCAAAGTAATGCAATAGATCGATTGCTAAATAACTCAACTCACCAAACTTTCGTCATATTTACATTTCCTTTTTACCAAACCTTTTTTACTAATCCTTGATTGATGACGTTTCTCTTTTCCAAAAAAAACACCTGGCCTATCCGTGTTCCTACTTTTATACAAGAATTACAGCCAGAGACCGTATTCTCTAGCTTTGTTGCAGGTAGCATTACCGGTTTGATCGGGGTAATTCGGGCGATCTCCTATGCGGCCCTGATTTTCTCGGGTAGCCTAGCGGTCCATCTAAATGTAGGTGTAGGAATCGCCATATTCAGTTCGGCAGCCATCAGCATTGTAGTTGCCCTAATGAGTTCGCTACCGGGGATGATTGCCACTCCTTTAGCTGCTCCTACCGCCGTGTTAGCTATTTTGGCGGCTCAAATAGCGAATACATTGACGGCGGACGGTGCAAATTCTACAGATCTGTTAATAACGGTTGTGGCTGCGATTGCCCTGGGGTCGCTGATAACCGGAGCGAGTCTTTGGTTGTTGGGTATCCTTCAAGGCGGCAACGCGCTTCAGTTTATTCCCTATCCGGTGGTGGGAGGCTTTATGGCCGCGACCGGCTGGCTGCTGGTACGGGGAGCCATTCAGGTCATGACTGGAGAACCCCTGACGTTTTCTCATCTTGCCTGGTTTATTGAACTTGAACCGATGGCGCACTGGGGGGCTGGACTGATAATTGCGATAGTGCTGTTAGTGATGACTAAGCGGTATCAAAGCTCGCTCATCTTGCCAGGTATTTTGCTAGCGGCTACCAGTCTCTTCTATGGGGCTATTTGGCAATCTCATCTCCCGCTAACAACCATCCGAGCGCAGGGGTGGTTGTTAGGACCATTTCCAGATGGGAATCTATGGCAGCCGCTCAGCCGTGCCAGTCTCGGCCAGGTCCGTTGGGATGCGATCGCACAGCATAGTAATATCCTCGGACTGTTGATATTTGTCAGCCTGTTGTCCCTGGTGCTCACCAATGGGGGCATCGAACTAGCCCTTGGGCAAGATTTAGACTTAAATCGAGAGCTACGGGCAGTCGGTATCGCCAATATAATCGCTGGGCTAGGTAGCACCATGGTTGGGAACCAGGCACTGCCTAGTACTCTTTTAGTCCATAAAATGGGGGCATCTAGCCGGTTGACCGGTCTCTTTAAAGCGGTTCCCTGTGTCATAGTCTTATTTCTTGGACCTGCGTTTTTAGCCTATTTTCCAAAACCGATTCTGGGCAGTCTGTTGTTATTTTTAGGGTTAGAGCTTCTGTGGCAGTGGCTTTACAAAATTTGGTTTCGCCTAGCTTGGCACGATTATTTGACCATTGTTATTACCCTTGTGGTGATCAATCGGTGGGGGTTTATTGTTGGCATTGGCATCGGTTTTGGCATCACAGCCGTCCAGTTTCTCTATCACTGCACTCAGACTAGTTCGATTAGCTCACGAGAATTAGCCAACTCTAACCATCTCCAAGCTGACATAGGCTCTGATATAGCCGTCTCTGACGTATGGCTCGAAAAAGCCCAGGGTAAGATTGAGTGGATTGATCTGCAGGGTTTTTTATTTTTTGGCAATGCGGCTTCTCTTTTTCAGCAGGTGCGATCGCGAATCCTGCATCCCTCTAAGGGGCAAACGCCTGATTTTTTAGTTCTAAACTTCCAATCTGTTCTCGGCCTAGATGCCTCAGCAGTACTTAGCTTTAGTAAGTTGATGAAACTGGCTAAAGATCGACAGCTTACCCTAGTCTTTAATCAGGTTTCCAAACCTCTACAACAACAGTTGAACCGAGGCCAGGGGATGGATTTAGACAGCGATTACTGTATGCTATGCAAGGGTATACCATGGGGAACCCAGACACAGACCGGTACTATGACCAAAGCAACGTAACAACCATACGGCGTAACAACCACTTAGGCGGCTGTCCGGCAAAATCAGTAACTCTATGCAGTGCATCTGATTCGCCGGACTACCCTAGATGGAGACACTCAAGTGAGTAGTCTCTCCATGTCTCTCTCATATTAGCTGGTTAGGCAGCACCGTGAAGAAAGTACCAAAGTCCACAGATGGCCAAGAAGAGTAAGATTAAGCATAT
>JBCDFI010000427.1:0-5027 GCA_039178155.1 Cyanobacteria bacterium P01_H01_bin.105 | reverse complement strand
TTTTTGGAGTGATATCGAAAAATTGAATATCACTATCCAGCTGTGCTTCTACAGTTAAATCTATGGTGGCGGTTTGTGGATGATGGATTAAAGACTGTCCTTGATTTGCAATAAAGGCAGCTAATTGAGTGATTGTTGGATTTTGCAAAAAAGACTGTGTGGAAATTTTAATAGCAAACTGAGTTTGGATCTGGGTTAATAGTTCTATCACTTGGAGAGAATTTCCACCAAGTTCTAGAAAACTAGTGCAAATACTAACATGTTGTTTCCCTAAAACGCCTTTCCAGATCTCGGCTATTTGTATTTCTATAGGTGTCTTAGGTACTTCTTCTTGAGATAGTTGAATATCTAGATTGTCATAGTTGGATGGCAGCGGAAGAGCAGCGCGGTCTACCTTACCATTGGTGGTAAGCGGTAAGGCATTCATCAGCACAAAGGTTGATGGGATCATATAGTCAGGTAAGCTAGTCTCTAGATACCCTTTAAGCTGCTGTTTGAATGTTCTTTGAGAAGCACTTATATGCTCTGTCGTGTCTAAAAGATAGGCAATACTACTAAGGATATCTTTGCGTTCTAATGCAGATAAACATAGCTCAATGACAGAGTGATTGGATGCTGTGGTATCCAATGCCACAGTCCCTTGAAACCAGCGTTCTTCTGATTCTCCAGGAAGTAAAAGACGTATCCTGATAAATTTACCAGGCTCAAGACTTAGAGTATTGGCAGTGAGTTGAATACTTTCGTAGGTAATTGATTGAATAGATATCTGTATTAATCGCTCATCTAGCTCTAGAAGACAATCGGCATGATAAAGAATGCGTTCTGGAATCAAGTCAGAGACGATATAGGCAATAAGACTTTTAGAACGTGATGAGATCGTCTGGGATGCGACAACTAGGGCTTGCTGCACTCCAGAATGCTGTACGATAACAGACTCGATTTCTCCTAGTTCGACTCTGTACCCTCGAATTTTAACTTGATGATCGACTCGACCAATAAATTCAAGATTACCATTGGGTAAATATCGTACTAAATCACCTGTTTTATATAGGTAAGCTTGAGCATCAGAACAAAAAGGATGAGCAATAAAATTAGTCTGAGTTTGTTCTGGGGCATTGAGATAGCCACGAGCCAAACCTAAACCACCAATATAAAGTTCACCAACAGCCCCAGGAGGTACTAACTGAGCTTGTTCATCAAGGATATAGGTCTCAACATTGTTTAGAGCCTTGCCAATGGGGATACTAGCTATATGTGTTGAATTATCAGCGCAGGAGTAATCTACAGGTATTTTATAAAGTGTAGCCACAACAGTAGCTTCCGTAGGACCGTAAGTATTAATAACCATTGGAGCATTACTCAGCTGACGATACCAATGGTTTACGTGATGAGCGTTGACTCTTTCTCCTCCAATAATAATCAGACGAATTGAAGGAGGGATACTTGCATTGGGTGTAACCACTAAAAAGTCAACCAGCTGATGCCAAAAAGCGGTTGGTAAGTCCAGTATGGTTAAGCAATAATCCTGACAATAGTCCAAAAATGTAGGAATGGAATCCAACATTGCAGGTGGGCGCAAGACAAGAGTACTGCCAACGCTCAGACAAGGATAAATCTCTTCAACAGCAGCATCAAAGCTAATAGAAGCAAACTGCAATATTCGATCAGTATGAGTTAACTCGTAGTTTTCAATAGAAGCTTGAATAAAATTACTAACTGACTGGTGTTCAATCAGAACGCCTTTAGGTTTACCAGTAGACCCAGAGGTGTAGATAACATAGGCTAGATGTTGAGAAGTAGTACAAGAGTTTGGGTTTTGTTTGGAGTGTTGGGCAATGGTTAACCACTCAGTATCGAGATAAATAATATCGGGAATGCAGTTAATTAAGTGTTGAGAGAGTTGGCTACTACTCAAAAGCCAGTTAATTTGACTGGCTTCGACCATGTACTCTAAACGTTCTTGAGGTAAATCAGGATTCAATGGAAGATAGGCTGCTCCAGCCTTGAGCACACCCAATAAAGCGACTATTAGAGTAGGAGAGCGGTGTAAATAAATACCAACCAACGTCTCAGATTTTAAGCCCTTTGTCTGTAGGTATTGAGCGAGCTGATTGGCTCTCTGGTTAAGCTGTTGATAGGTCAGTAGCTCCCCCTCAGAAACGACTGCTACTGCATGGGGTGTGCGCTGCACCTGTGCTTCGAACAAAGTATGAACACATTCTTGGGGAGGAGCACAGATTTCTAATGGGCGAGCTTGTAACAGCAAGCTAGTTTGCTCAGCATCTGTGAGAAAAGGGAGCTGTAAAATTGATTGTTCAGGATTGGCAATAACCGCTGCTAATAAAATTCTAAAGCGTTTTGCAAACTGAATAATGCTGCTACGCTTGAACAGATCTGAGCTGTACTTCCAACAAAGCTGTAATCCTTGAGCCGTTTCTAAAACAGTAAGATACAGATCGAAGCTCCCTCCTCTTTGTTCTCCTAGTGGATAAGGTTCTATGACCAGATTTTTGGGGTCGGCTGCTGTAGATTGTGAAAAAGACTGCTCTTCCCAGCTAAAAGCAACCGATAACATTGGATCTTCTTGAGATTTATAGCCTTCTTGGGTGAGTAACCACAGTGGATAGTCACGATGAGTATAGGCAACTTTCAGGACTTGCTCAACTCGCTTCAAAAAGGATTGAAATGAAGGATTATCGGATAGCTCAACGCGGCATAAAAGGGAATTAGCTATCATTCCGACTAAATCGTCAGCTGTATTTTGTTGTCCGTCGTAGCTACTAGTACTTGTAGGTACTCCTATCGGTATATCTGTCTGTCTGGTAAGACGTCCTAAAAAAATATAGAACAACGATAGAAAGATAGAGTAAGGATTACTGGACGTTGCCTCAGCTAACTGAACGATTGGGTAATATGCGTCGTGATCAAGAGGATCTAAATATACATCTCCTTGAAATGTTGAAAGTTTAGGACGCGGAAAATCGAAAGGCAAGTTTAAGGTAGGACAAGCACTTACTTGTTTCTCCCAATAAGCTTTCAGAGCCCTACCCCGAGGACCAGACAGCGCTTTCAACTGTCTTAGAGTGTAGTTAATGTAGGCCATTCCTGTTGCAGATGTGGCTCTGTGATTGGAATAATTGTGTAAAGGAGAGGACGACATAAAAACGTTAGAAACTAAAAAAACACAAAAACATTCCAAACAGGGCGTTAGAAGCTTTCTCAAGAAAAGCTACTAAACTCGTAACAATAGGATGGGTAGCAAGTTTTATCAGCGTGCGATTGAAATAAGACCTGGGACTTGGCTTTGTTCCACTGAAGTTGCTTGAAGAAGATGGCTATAAAGCTGTTGGAATTCTTGAGTAAGAATATTCAAAGAACGCATTTCACCAGCTATTTCGTGAATTGTTAGCAGCTGAATATAGGCCTTATCAGTTTGTTGAAAAAGGCTAACGCGAAAGACAGGCCCAGTCTCCAGGTCGAATAAACGCTCTACAGATTTGATGATCATGTCATCAAGCTGATGTTTGCTATAGCCAGTAGCATTCACGATCTCAGGTTCAAACAGCTGAGTAGGATGGACAACTTGCAGAGGCTCTCCCTGGTGAGTTGTATAGGTTGTTCTTATGATGCCATGTCTTTGTATGACCTGTGACCAGACCTTTGTCCACACATTGAGATTAAGAGGAGAATTAATTTTTACTGACGAATACACATTGTAAGCTGTGCTTTTAGGTGCTAGTTGGTAGACTCTCCAAAGGGCCAACTGGTTGTAGGAGAGTGGATATCTATTTTTATTCATCACTGAGGGCTTTACAGACAAAATATGCTTACTTCAACTACAAGGCATTGTGGAAATGTATTGCTACAGAACCACGAGACAGCTATGACAGCGCATAGTTTGAATGCATAGAGCAGTGAAACCAAGGCACTGGAAGCATTACAACTCCCTACGCTCTGACTAGAAGACTTGTTAGCGTTCATAAGCTCGACAAATAGCAAGCGTGTTATGCCGAGAAAATGTTGACATGAGCAAATCGTTAATGCGAAGTAGCTCTGTATTGATGGACCGATTGGATTAAAAATCACCAATCGTAGGTTGTCCAAAACAATGGGTGATTGAAAGCAACAAAAGAACGATTCTCTCGCTTATCTTGTTTTACGCTTTATCTCCCCTTGATAAAAACCGTATTCCAGTCTTTTCGTGGTATCAAAATATACAATATATCAATTACTATAGATTTATTTTTTCTGGATCGTAAAAATCTCCTGGGATGCTACGGGATATGACGTAAGTTCATAAGTATGAATACTGAAATTTTTGATGAATAGATTACTTTGTTGTACTTATACGGACTCTTAGTCATGTGTATTTCAATACATAAAATCACAGCTTTGACAACAGACCTAAGGCTAGTAAATATTGACTAGCTAGCAACGTATTTTTCGCGTTTTTTAGGTTGTTTACGTATTTTCTCTGTTGACATTTATGGCTGATGAGAGTTTTGTGTTGTGGAGTCGAATGTTGGTAAAACGCTAATTGTTCGCAGAACAATCTCAATCATAGGGTGAGCCATCAACGGTTTCTTAGGTCCGAAGTGAGCGGACTTTGAATCAGTTGGGAGCCTGCGATCGCACCTGAATTTCTAGTTTTTTCCACTAGATTGCAAAAATGGCAAAACAGCTTCAGCAACAGCCTTTCCATATTCTTCAGCCATGCCCAGGGTGCCTGGTAATCGTACTGACTGAACCTGGGGTAGCAGTGCCATGGCTTCCATCTCGGCTTTTGATGAAGGAGGAGCCTGTTCTCCAACAATCACTAGTGTGGGTATAGGGAGAGACTCAAAATAGTCTAAAAAGGCGTCTCTGGTTTGAACGGGGTCCAGACCTCCGGTAACAAAGGCAGCCGGGGCATAGCGAGCACCCGATTTCTGTGTGCCCTGATGACGCTGGGCAATATAGCCTGATGTTAGATTGTCTTCATTTACAAATACATGGCGACGATACATCCATTTAAGAAAGGCTGGGCG
>JBCDFI010000426.1:0-5060 GCA_039178155.1 Cyanobacteria bacterium P01_H01_bin.105 | reverse complement strand
GAGGAATATGCTGAGACACATACAGACTACCCAGCAGTCCCATCTTCTGCCATGTCGCAATTCTTAGTCGAGTTAGCTGCATTGTCCGTCTCCCACTCTCCCTGTCTCCCACTCTCCCTGTCTCACGCCCCTAATCAAAACCTAGACCTCACCTGCACACCAACAGTAAAGGGATCGCCAAACGAAGCCAAGTCTTGCCCCGCAGCCGTTAAAGCTGCCGTAATATAGCGGCTATCAAAAATGTTGTTGGCAAACACATAAATGCCAGTATTGTCCCACTCATACCCCAGCTGAGCATTAACCAAACCAAAGGCATCCTGCTCAAGCCGATTGGCATCATCAAAAAATGAACTGCCGTAGCCCTGCCATTCTAGACGGCCAAAAAATCCTTCTGGGCTACGATACTGGGCGGCTAGATTGTAGCTATACTTGGGGGCATAGGGCAGACGGTTGCCATCAAAAGATTCATCGGTAAAGGGATTTCTCGCATTGTCAAAGCGAGCATCCACATAGCCAAATCCAGCGGTGAGATCCAGGCCATCCAGCGGTGTTGCCCTCAGCTCAAACTCTAAGCCGCTAATTTGAGCATCGGCGTTGACAATGTCACTGGAGACCGCATCAAAGCTGCGCAACAACAGCTGATAGTCATTCACCTGATTGGTAAACAACGCCAAATTAGCGGTGAGCCGATTATCGAGCCAGCTAGTTTTTAACCCCAGCTCATAGTTCCAGGACGTTTCTTCTTCATATTCCAGAATGCTATTTTGTTCTGCCGTTGGATTTAGACCACCGGGACGATACCCACGGGTAACACTGGCATAGGCCAACAGATTAGGATTAATACGATAGTCTACCGCTAGTCTGGGCAACAGTTCGCCGTCATTTTGGTTTTCGCCATTAATAGGTAGTGCTGTGGGAATTACCACCGGGCTGTCTGTGACCTCAAAGGTACTCTGGCGGTTGAGACGGCTGGTGGAAGCCTCATAGCGCAGCCCAGCGGTCAGCGTTAACGGATTAACCGGCTGATATTTGACTTGACCAAAGACCGCGTAGGTTTCACGATCTAGCTGATAGTCAGTGCGGTTAAATCCTGCCAGAGGTAACCCAAACTGGGTAGCGGCAAACTGACTTAACACCAAACCTGTTCCTTCGGCATCAAACTGGTTGGATTCATAATAGCCTCCTAAAAGCCAGTCAAATGCTCCTGCTGTAGGCGACTGCACTCGTATCTCCTGGCTCCAAACCGTAGCGTCAAAGCTAGCCAACCGTCGCAATAAATCCAAAGATGTAGCATCAGCATCTAACTGAGAGTCTTGGAATGAGTAGCGTCGTGAGGTGATGGAGGTAGCTTCTACCTGGGGTGTTTTATAGGCAATCCGCAGGGCCTGGGCGTTGCTGTTAGATTCATAAAAACCATCAAAATCGTGGTCGATGGTAAACGGTGTTGATGAGTTAAACGGAACAAAAATGGGGGCACCGTCATCATCGCTGCTGGCAGTGGCTGTCAGAGCAATATCCCACTCAGGTGACGGTGTCCATATCACCCGAGCCCGACCGCTTAAAGAAGACTCTTCCCCCACAGAACCATCATCAAGAAATGTATTCTCATAGAATCCATCGTGGGCGCTGTAGGAACCCGATAGTCGAAACGCTAACGTATCTGGAATCAGCGTGTCACTTACAGACAGTTGCACATCTCTCGTATTCTCATTGCCATAGCCCGCGATGGCTCGCACTTCAAACTCTTCCGATGGTGGACGGGTGGTGACATTGACCACCCCTGCCGCGCTGCTGCGGCCATAGAGCGTATTTTGAGGACCGCGTAAGATTTCTACCTGGGCTAAATCGGTCAGATCAAAATCCAGAAAACCGCCATAATCATAGGGCACATCATCCACATAAAAACCAACCGCATCGCGATTGATAAAGTTCGTGTTGCCAACACCCCGAATACTGTAAAAGCTAAAATAACTTCCTGCTGAATTGACCGGATTAAAATAAAAATTGGGAGTATTCCGAGCAATCTCCTGAAATGTACGAATTTGACTATCTTCTAGCTCATCTTCGGTTAAGACTGTAAGACTGATCGGTACATCCTGAAGATTATCGGGGCGCTTCTCTGCCGTTACAACAATTCGCAAAATGCCTTCGTCGTCTTCAGGAGATTCTGACTCCGTATTGTCGTCTTTGGGTATTTCCTGGCCTACAAGAGTCTGACTGACATTATCGATTGGGCCAGAATGATTCTCGGTTTCGCCCAGCCCAGTTTCGGCCCATGCAACAGGAGTCATTACAAGTATTGCTAGCCCCCAACTCCACTGACAAAACCAATATGTCCGCATGTCTCAATTCCTCAGCCAATACCTAGTAATTGAGAACAGTACGCAATATGTTAATTTAGGTTCAACTCCCAGCCGGATCTTTTTCCCCCACAGGCGGATCTTTCTAACAGCCCCTCACATCCCCTGTGCTTTCATGGTCTTAGGTAATACACCAAACTTCTTCTTAAATGCTGCAGAAAACTGACTAGGATTCGCATAGCCAATCGACTGGGCCACCTGAGTAACCGTCATCTCAGTAGATCGCAACATCAATAGAGCCTGCTCCATACGATGCTGGTGCAAATAGCCAAATACTGTTGTGCCAAACACCTGACGAAAGCCCTGCTTGAGCTTAAAGTCGTTGATGCTCACCTGTCTGGCTAGCTCGGCCAAGGATGGAGGCTTAATCAAGTTATTGATCAGAATATGTTTAGCATGGTGAATGCGTTCAATGTCGTTAGGTTTTAGCCGACGTGTCAGGGGCACCAGTTTTGTTTCTTCAGTAAACTGATTAGCCTGTAGGGCCATCAGCTCCAGCACTTTGCCTTCTAAATAAAGCTGTCTAATGCTGTCCTGGTAGGGGCAGTTCAGCAATTGATGGAGAATTACATTGACGGATGGAGAGATGGGGTCACTTTGCCAGCAGCAGCCCGAGCCGTGGCTAACTAAAATCTGTCTAAGGTCGGCTGGCAGAGCATGAAAGCGATCGCCAATCAAAAACTTAAACAGCAGTGGGTCAATGTCCACCCGCACCAGAATCAGCTTTTGTAGAGGCATAAATTCTGAGACTAGGGCAATTTCACCGTTTAATGCTCCCAAATAGCAATGGCCTGCTTGGATCAAAATGTCTTCATTAGCGGGTTCAAAACGAAGGTTAAACTTGCCAGACAGGCAAAAGGTGAAGCGCAGTAGAAAGCAGTTATTGGTGTCGGCGTTTAGATAAAAAGGCTTTTGAAAATCTGCTTCGACTACAGAAAAGCTAAGGCCGGCTCGCAGTTCAACGCTGTAACCGTACCAGTGACTATGGTTGAGGCTAACGTTGATGCTGGGGTGGTTCGAGTTTACCTGTAGGTCTAAGTCTGATTGAGCCTGCAATGTCTGGGTAACATCACGAAAATTGCTGTAGGTCGGTAGCGATAGTTTCATTCTGACTGACAGGCTCCACAGGTAGAGAGGCATAGGGCTGTTATTAGTTTAAATGATAAAAATTCTCATTAGCAATGGTCTGAAATATAATGATGGACAGTGCGGTTGTTAGGAATGGCTGATTGGGACTACAAATGGCTAACGAACAGACTATCCCACCTGGCGAGGTGGTCTATGCCGATCTCGGCAGTGCTATTCGTGGTGTTTGCTGGGCCTGGTGCGATCAGCATGGCTACAGCGATCCCTTTTGCCGGGATGGTGTGTGGTGGGCATTTCCTCCAAATGGTGTGATGCCTGTGCAGATTAAGACAGTGATGGGATATAAAAGTCAGCGATTAGTCAAAATTGGTCCGATGAGTTTAAAATTGTTTCCGGATGGATCGCTCAGTCAGGGATTTGCCGACAAATAAAGTACCCACCGATGCCCCTTCCCCCTTAACCTTTTTCCCTTCTGATCCAGGGATTCTATTTTCTGGCATACCCCTAAGACATCCTCAAACAGTTGAAGAAACCAAATCTCCTGACTGAATCTTCCAGAGTTTTGCATAGGCTCCTGACTGGGGCAGCGTGCCCCTGAGGTAGCTGTTGAATAAAATCGTGGGCCTCAGCCACTTTCGCGGCTTGGATAATCTGGTCCTGGCTAGCCTCAAAGCTTCCGTAGGCAATATTTTCAGCCACGGTGCCATGGAACAAAAATACATCCTGACTCACCCAGCCGATATGATGACGAAGATCCGCTAAGCCCATAGTCTGAATATCCTGACCGTCGATTAAAATGTCTCCCTGCTGTGGCTGGTAGAACCGAAGCAACAGTTTTATCAGAGTGCTCTTGCCAGACCCAGTTGCGCCAACAATGCCAATAGTGGCTCCGGCTGGAATTTTTAGCGAGAGATTCTTAATGATGGGATGGTGTGGTTGATAGGCAAAGGTAATCTGGTGAAAGCTAATCTCACCGTGTAGTGATGGGCGTTCCCTTCACGCAGCGCTGTACGAAGGGGTAAGTGTCGGTCGCGTAGTAGTGATAAATGCTTTGGGGGAATTCCAGCGTCACTGCAAAACGGCCATTACATTCGTCAAGGTCACCAGACCCTTCAACATAGTCATAGTCTTGGGAAAACGTACCCATGGGGATGAGATCAACACTTGGGCGATCTGGGTCTGGCGTGGCTTTCAATTGATAGCTGGGTGCCATCGCCTGCAAGGTACTTGTGGTAGATTCGGGATCGCTATAGCCATACCGGGCATAGAGCGGAAACCCATCTACCGCCCAAGCAATGAGCTGCATCGATTCGCCTGCCAAATTCTGTTCTGTCAGCATGCCTACGGGCATACCGTGATAGTGATAGACCCCATCCCGCTTTCAGCTTGTTGGTGCTGGCATCGCACAGGACGCTCGATGTGTCGGCCTCGGTGGATGCAATGGGTTCCCCTAGATCAGGCCGATCGCCACCTCGCCTGCCTCCGGGCGGGCCTCCTTCTGGCCTGCTTTGGGCAACTTCTTGAGTCACGAAAGCGTGACTCTGCTGGGCATTCGGACTGTGTAATCCGAATATTAGCACCGCGATCGCAACGCCCAGCGCAAGAACGATTAGT
>JBCDFI010000425.1:0-5084 GCA_039178155.1 Cyanobacteria bacterium P01_H01_bin.105 | reverse complement strand
GGGCTTGTAGGTGCCAAAAATATGGTCCCACCAGTCCACGGCAAGGCCAAAGTTGTGGTGCCACATGCCGTATTTGTGATGCACGTAGTGAACGGGCATTTTCATCCAGAAGCACTTGCGGGGGTTTTCATGCTGAAGCTGATGGGCGTAGGCAGAAAAGGCGGCATAAAACAGGGCTCCGCTGGCCCAGCCTAGACCGACGGTCAGGGAAAGGATAAAGGGGATGGCCATTGCGATCGCACTGCCCAAAACATAGTCCCGAAACTCCCAGACAACTCCCTGACCTTCATTCCGGCGATGATGGTCGCGATGGCGCTTGCCCACTTTAGGAGACGCATGCATCAACCGATGCAGCCAATACTCCACAAAGCTAGCAAATACAAAGGCCGCGACAAAGCTAATGGCAAAAACAACAGACTGGGGCATTAGTAACTCCACTGAGAATGAATGCAGGGTAAACGCGAGCCAATAAGCCCACTGCTTCATCCTATTATTGTGAAATATTTTTGCGAACACAAGACGGATTGTAAAATAGCCCATGCCCCAGCTCCCTCTGCGCCCACTGTCTGTATTGTCTGTATTTGCGATGGCTGCCCAATGGCAGCAGCGAACATTTACTCGCAGGCTGCCCCAGGCCCAGACCATCCAAGCCAAATTTCTGCAAACCTTACTCAAAGAGCAGCAGGACACAGGCTTAGGACAGGCCCTCAAGCTAGACCAAGTCAGCAGCCTTGAAGACTTTCGCCAGCGGGTGCCCCAGTGGAACTACGACGATTATGCACCTTACTTGGAGCGGGCTGCTGCCGGAGAGCCAAACATCGTCTCACCCTTGCCAGTACAGGTGTTTAACATGAGCAGCGGCTCCACCGGCAGCCGTAAACTTGTCCCCATTACCAAACGGGTGCGGCAGACCCGAGCCTATGCCAACCAAGTTGCTATGGGGTACGCCTTTGAACAGGCCCAGTCCATGGGGCATGCCGTCGGTCAGCTATTGCTCACTACCTTGATTACCCCGCTAGGTAAAACTGAATCGGGTAACATCACCTATGGTCACGTTAGTGGAAATCAGCTGCGCAGCACTCCGTCCTTTGTGTTCAAACAGCTGTTTGCTCAGCCCTATGACGCCCTATTAGTCAGCGATACCGCCGCCCGCAACTACGTCTGTTTAATCTTTGGTCTGCAGCAGGAGCGTTTGGCTTATCTAGCAGCCAACTTTCCCTTGATTATGCTGCAGCTATGTACCTATCTAGAACGATTTGGTCCGAGTCTGATTGACGATATCGGCCGAGGAGACATTTCCTCAGATATTGACCTTGACCCCACGTTACGACAAACACTCCGGGCAAGGCTATCGCCCCAGCCCCAGCGAGCCAAACAGCTACAGACGCTATTGGACAGCCATGACCGTTTGCTGCCTCGCCATGTGTGGCCCCATTTGGCCTTTTTAATTACCGCACGGGGGGGACCGTCTGACTTTTACTTTGAACGCTTTGGTGAATACTTTGGTCAAACGCCCATATTTGGGGGCACCTATTCTGCGTCGGAAGCGGTGTTTGGCAGCTACTGCCAGCTGGGTAAGGACGGAGCAATTTTGGCCCTAAATACAAACTTCTTTGAGTTTATTGCCCCCGATCAGTGGGAGAAAGACCATCCTAAAACGCTGCTCCCCCATCAGCTACAGATCGGTGAATATTATCGTGTGCTGGTGACCAACTACTCAGGGTTTTGTCGTTACGATATTGGCGATGTACTCCAGGTGCTAGATATGTACCATGGAGTCCCCTTAGTAGTCTTTCGCTATCGCCAGGGAGGAACTCTCTCCGCCATTTCAGAGAAAACAACCGAACACCATGTAACTCAGGCAATGGCAGCGTTACAGCAAGAGTCTCTACCCATTGAGGATTTTTGTGTCACTCTTTCAGAATCTCTTGTCGAGCCCTACTATTTGCTCAACCTGGAGCTGTCGCGTGAGACTACGCTATCTCAGCCCAAACAGTTTTTGCAGGCCTTTGACCACCAGATGCAACAGGCCAATGAGTCCTATGCCATCAAACGTCAGAAGAATGATATCACTGCACCGCAGCTAAATATATTGGCCCCCGGTAGCTTTAAGCAACTGCGGCAGCGCCGGTTAAAGCCAGATATTTTTGATGATGCCCAGGTAAAACTAGCGCATATTAGCTGCGATCGCACCCTCTTAGAGGGCATTACCATTACCCATCAGGTACGTTGTTAACCCTGGAACAGAGATCAAAACGGCGTGTATTGCAATGAGAAATAGACACCACTGTCCTGCAAGCCATCGTCATCTGTATCAAGATCAACCAAAGGAATACCCCAGTCTAAACGGGCAGAAAAGTTGTCTCTCTGCTGCCATAAAAGTCCGAAGCCAGTTCCCACTAAGGTGTCTGGCCCCGGCGAACTGCCATCGTCATTCCAAACAGTGCCAACATCCACAAAGGGTGTCACCTGCAACACCCCATCTAGCTCTGGAACCCTGGCAATCGGCCAGCGTAGCTCTGCCGACAACGACGCGCCATTATCTCGTCGGAGCGCATCTTGGCGATAGCCCCGGATACTTTGAGCCCCGCCCAAACTAAACTCTTCTTGGGAAAGTAAGTCATCAGTCGTCAACTGTAGATCACCCCGCAGAAAAAAGAGCTGGTCTGGTTTGCCCAACAGTTTTACCCACTGGCCCTGACCACGCCACGAAAAGAAACGGCTGTCGGGAAGATCTGTATTAATGGTGGCACCTAGAAAATCTACACCGACGTTAAACTGCGATCGCAACGCCAGCACATGCTGCTGACTACGCTGGGTCCATTCTTGAAAAAACCGGACAGAGCTGACCCGTGTACGGCCATTGTCATCTGCACCAAGAGATATGGGAAATGGACCAATATCATCGATACCTAAACGAGTCTGACTGGTTTGATGCGACAGAGTAAGCCCCAGAGCTGCTGACTGGGTCGGAGTCTCAACCAATGGCCGACGGTAGCCCAGCTCATAGTAAGCACTGTCCGATGAAATATCGAGCACTGAAAACACAGAATTAATGACTCGGCTATCAGCATAGCCAGCCGCCAGCCGCACTGTGTCATCATTGGGGCTCACCGGTAACGTGTAGCTAAAGTCCACCCCGTCACTGCCTTCCGTATGTTTGTACCCAAGGGTAATGCGATCACCAATGCCAAATAGGTTACCTTCATCCACACTAAGGCCTACCTGAGTCCCCCCAATATTAGGAGAACGACTGTTGGCCAAGCTGGTATTGACTGCAAATGAATCTGCCTCGACTACATCGATTACGAGCAAACTCGTTCCTTGTTGTACCCCAGCCTGCAAATCAGCCGACACCGTCTCAATCAACGGATCTAGCTGCAAGCGTTGCAAACCGGCCAAAAGCTGATCAACATTGAGGGGCGGCTGGGCGGCTAACCCCACACGACTGCGAATATAATCGGGAGCTAGACGCCGAGTACCCCTGACAATAACATCTTCCAACTCTCCCTCAATGACTTGAATAATCACAATATCGTCAACAATCGTTTGAGGAGGAATCAGTGCCCCCGACGTTAGATAGCCTGCCTCTACATACAGGTCGGTAATCGCCGAGCGCAGCTGTAAGAGTTCGTTAAAACTAACCTGACGCTCCCGGTATTGATCTAACAGATCAGCAAAGTCTTCTTGATCAAAAACAGTACTCCCAACAATCTCGATATCTGCCACATAAAACGTAGCCTCGCTTTCACCCAGTCCCCCCTCTAGCGGCAGCTGCTCATCGGGAGATAGCAATTCATCTACGGGAGGCAGCGGGGGCAGCACTTCCTCTGGGAGCTGAGGTACTGGCGGCGTATTCGGAGGTATCGGCGATGTCTGAGCATTGGCCACTCCCTGACTAATCGCCAAACAGACTAGCAAATAACGCCACCGCCCAAAACTGAACAGTGCTTTAGCCAGTAGATGTCTATTTATCGGTGCCATAGTCTAATTGAAATGCGTATTGTTCTACAGACCCCATAAGTGCCGCAATATCACCCAACTGCCAGGTGTGATTTACGCTCTTCAACATAGAACCTTGCGTTAGCACGATCTAGAGTATCAGAGATGGCGATGTCATAGCATCAAAGCCGTTACCCTAGTTAACTTAGAATAATGACGTTTTCTGATAGACCTATGCCGGTTCCCCTGCTAACCCTCAAGGATATCGATAAAGTTTATCGAAACGGTACAGTGGCATTACAAAACATCAATTTAACGGTACAACCTGGAGAATTTGTTACTTTAGTGGGTCCGTCCGGCTGTGGTAAAAGTACGGTTTTACGCGTGGTAGCCGGGTTGGGCTCTCCTACAGGCGGTCTAATCACCTGGCAAGACCCCCTCGCAAAAAGAAACCTAGCCTTTGTGTTTCAAGATGCGGCCCTCATGCCCTGGGCCACCGTTGTAGACAACGTCTATCTACCGCTTAAACTCAAGGGCCAGCAGCGGCGCTCAGTCCGAGCCAACATTCAAGACGCAATTAGTACGGTCGATCTAGGGGGTTTTGAACAAAGCTATCCTCGTCAGCTGTCGGGGGGCATGAAAATGCGGGTATCAATTGCCCGAGCCCTGGTAACAAAACCTCAGATCTTGCTTATGGATGAGCCCTTTGGAGCTCTAGACGAGATGACCCGCAGTCGTCTAAACAGTGACTTGTTAAAGCTCTGGAAAGAAAAAAACTGGACCGTATTGTTTGTTACCCACAATATCTATGAAGCAGTCTATTTATCATCGCGGGTAGTTGTCATGGCAGCGCACCCCGGTCGCCTAGTAGCTGATATACCCATTAAAGCCGCCTATCCAAGAACAGATTCGTTTCGTACATCGGCACAGTTTAATCACTCTTGTCGAGAGATTATGGCAGCCTTATCAGAGGCAGAGGAGGTTAGCGTGGGATAGAAATAAAGACTTAAGAGAAACAGCAAAGAAGATGCAAAAGGGCCAAAGAGGAAATATGAAAGAATGGGCTATATTCACTTCAACAAGAGAGAATCTAAAAATAGGTATTACAGGTGTTTGAGAAGAGACGAGCAGAATCACTGTGG
>JBCDFI010000424.1:0-5098 GCA_039178155.1 Cyanobacteria bacterium P01_H01_bin.105 | reverse complement strand
TTAGATTGCCAGTGAGCCAGAATAAACAGATACCAAATACAAATAGCTGTATATAAAGCAATAACCGTGATGTTCCTAGCTTGATCGTTTTTTCTAACCCTTTACCATGGGCTGAAATGCTTTGAGACCCACGGTTAGTCCATTTCTGCTGAGCCAGATTCATTTGAGTCCAAATTTTAACCATAGACCCACCCCACTGTGATAGCAGTAGCAGAGGAAAGTGGATCAGTTTTAGCATCGAGCTGCGGCCCCAAAACGTGAGCATCAGCATCAATGAGCGACTACAAATAACCCAAAAAATAACGACAGCAACTGCTTTCCAGTAACCCTGTAAGAGAGAGACCAGCAAAAAACCAGGCGTAATTAAACAGGTCCAAAAGCTAATGCGCTGATCCCACAGGCTGTACCAGGTAAACCATCCTGTTGTTCGCGGCCCCAGACCAATGGCTCGACCATTGTTGCGCAGCATGTTGCCATACCAACGACGCATGTTGTTATAGGCACGATCTATCACCGAGCCCGACAGCGTCTCAATCGAGTTAACAACCGCATCCGGTACATAAAACATGTCATATTTGTGGCGCAGCAACCAGTACCAAGTACTCTTATCATCGCCAGACAAGAACTTAAACCGACCCCAGAGCCAATCATTGAGATAATCTTGCTCTAGCTGACCTGCGAACGATGGCTGCAGTGCAGCTTCGGCCCTAAATAAAGAAAATCGCCCGGTCAGGCACATAACCTTATTCGATAAAGAATCGGAACACATCTGCACATGACGCTGGGCAAACCGTAGATGAAACCACTCAGAAAAGAAATAAGAGCCTTTGACTACCGGTAGCTCATCTGTTGTCAGGGCTCCCATCTTCGGAAACAGTTGAAAAAATGACAGACAGCGACGTAGGGTACCTGGTAACAGTTCAGAGTCTCCATCCATCAGGGCAATTACTGTATCAGCTGGCAGATCCAGTGTGGATAAATGACGTAAACTATCGGCCATAGCCTTACGCTTACCGTCCTTTTGAGTCATCTGAATCAAACGAATCCACTGTAGTTCTGGGTCTTCTTGATGTAATACAGCTTGAATAGCCGCATTTTCCCTATCGCTGCTGCTGTTAACTAAGACAGTTGTAGGCTGGGCCAATGTCTTTGCCTCACTGACAATGGCCTTAAACACACGCTCTGTAATCCAAGGTTGTTCTTTATAGGTCGGTACCAAAAAACACATATGGGGTAAATCTTCAACCGGAACTGCATCGGCTCGACGACGCAGACGGGGAAACACCCAATGCAGATAGTATCGCGATCGCATCATGCGTAACAAAAACCAAGACCAGCGCCAGATCCCAATGGCTCCTAAACTGACAAGACCAAATATATTCCAGATCGCTAAATGGCCAGGATTTTGTAATATATACAGACCGCCCAAGCCGACACTAAACAAGGCTAAAAAGGTGGCCATGCTAATGTATTCGCCCATGGAGCGTTGTCTGACTGAGGATGTAGACATGGTTAGTGATACCCAACTATTAAAGACGAGGCAGTTTGCTTAAAAAATTCATGGGGTTGCCCTGGGTACCAAACGTAAGGTTGGCCGACTCCCCGACACCACAAAATCGATAGGATTGTTCTTGTACCTGGCTGGCTGGCATACTGACTCGCACTCGGGCCAATGGCTGACCTGCCAAATGCGCCGAAACAGCCGGAATCAAAGCTTCAGAGCGAGCTTTAGTAATCTCTCCTGCACTAATTGCCGTCACAAAGTCCACCTGACCGATGACGGTATTAGAATTACCGTGTTGGATACGCACAGGCTGCCTGACATCGATCTGGTTGGCCTGGTCTGTCGTAACTAAGGTTTCAACCCAAAGAGTGCTGCAGTCTAGCAGAGACAGTAAATTTGTAGGACGATTGACCTGTTCTCCTGCATCGTGATGGGTAGCATACACCACTCCTTCAAACGGAGCGAGCAGCGGAATCAAAGCTTGGTTGGAAAGCGTAGCAGAAATATCGTCAGTAGCGCTATTAGTAGAAACGCTAAGAATCTCACTAGATCGTGATTGTAGCTCCAATGCCAGTAGGTCCATCTGACTGGTCTGACGTTGAATCTCCTCAGTGAGCTGTCGTTTTTGTGACTGGACCCCCCGCAGACTTGATTCGAGTGGAACCTGTTGTGCTGCAGCATTGGCATTAATGCGAGCAATCGATTGCTCTGACTGGGCCTGTTGTACAGCTGCTTGACGTGAGCGCCAATCGGCCTCTAATTCATCTACTTCCTGTTGAGAGACAGCCCCTTTGGCCAACAATAGATTAAAGCGTTCATATTTTTTCTGTGCCGCTGTCTCCTGTGATACAGCCGCTGTTACAGCTGCACTAGAATAGTCAACTGTTTCAGAGGCCACATCAAGGGTCGTGTTCTGGAGGATCTGTTCTTGCTGATTTACAGCCTGTAGCTGTTGATTTAGCAACTCTAGAGTTTGTTGGGCAGCATTCAAACGGATTTCTATTGATTGGGTAGAGAGCTGGGCAGCAGGAACATTTTCAACTGTTGAAACCAGCGGGTTGTTGTCTTGACCCTGTTGCGGGATCGGATTCAGCCGCGCTAACACCTGTCCGGCCTGTACCCGCACCCCTGGCCGCGCATAAAAGTCTTGAATCTTACCGTTTACAGGTGCTTGAATGCGCACAGCTCGACCATTGATGAGACCGCCCTTTACAGTCATATGGGTAAGACGATAGGAAATTGAAGCAAGACCCACACTGGCTGCCAAAACACCAAGAGAAACATAGGCTAAACCCACAAGGCCACGTCGCCAAGCAGGAAAATGTTCGTCTGGAAAATCTACTTTACTTGGAGTATTCTTCGCAGAAAAAATTCTGGGCTTAGAAGGCTTAGATAGAGAGTCAACCATGAGTTCTGGCTACCTGACCGTACTAGTTAGGATGTGATGAGTAATTCTTACGTACACTCATCAAAAATATTACATGTCTTCTTTATTACTCGTTGCTTTAGGTCAATGGCTTTACACAACACTTGGATAGAGCAGTATATTGCTGACTCAGTGTTTATACATAGATTTTGATTACAAAAATTAGAATTGTAGGATAAAGAACAAAGTCCACCAAGGTGTTTAAAGCACCTGATATAGGAAGAAAAGACTATTTACACCTATAAATTAAAATATCAATACAGAAAATATAGGTGTATAAAATAACACCATTGAAATTGAGCAGGATTTTTTGATGCAAATGTTCCCTAGGTTTACGGGATCTTTATATAAGAGATTTTCTGCGTAAATATACTGAGGAGCTGATTTGTTTGTAAGCGTCCTTAAATTGTATAAACCTAGACAATATGATATCAAAAACCGTCTTTGAACTATCTCAAACCTCAAAGCATATTAACGGACATAGGCCAGATTGTAGATTGGCACAGTATTATTGAGTGTTTGGGCCTTTGGTGTCCCCTTAATCAGTGCGGACAATGTGGCCATCGCCGTCAATAGCCAGGGGAGTATTGGGAAAATTCTTCTCCATGAGTTGTCGTAGTAGAGCGATCGTTTTAAATGAGTTGTCCAAATAGGGCAGTCCATCTCTATCTAACAACACAGGAATAATGCTGCCGTTGAAGAAACTGCCATCTTGCTCCAGGCCCACCTGCAAAATCATCGATTTACCCAGGGCACCATCCACTGGCAAGGTGTCATACCCTAAGAAATTTCCCAGGGAGTAAGCAATTAACCGATCCTTATATAGCTCTATCGCCCTAGGAACATGGGGGCCATGCCCTAATACCAAATCCGCTCCTGAATCAATCACACTACGAGAAAACTGCACCAGGTTTCCACGATTCTCTCCTAGGAAATACTCAGTTTTGTTATAGGTGTTCAGTGCCATGGTGCCTTCTGCTCCAGCATGCACCGAGATCACCACAATATCGGCTTGTTGTTCCGCTTGCTTGATCAGTTTGTCAGAGGCTTTGAGATCATGCATCAGGTTGTGGTCGGGGAAATAGCTAAAGGCGATAAATGCTACCGTTACCCCATTAGCGTCGATATAAATAATCTCTCCCTTTTTTCCAACAGTTTTTACCCCAGCTTTATTTAGATGTGCCATGGTATCTTCAAATCCTGGCTGACCAAAGTCAAAAGAGTGATTGTTGGCTACGCTCATGATATCGAATCCGGCCTGACGAATGACCTGGGCATAGGCCGGTGGAGAACGAAAGGCAAAGATATTTGCCCGACTAATATCTTTGGCGCTATAGGGATAATTCGTCAGCGTACTTTCATAATTGCCAAACAGAATATCATTCTCTTTTTGTAGGTAGGGAACAATGCGCCGAAAGAGGATACTGGAATCTTGGGGCAGGCGATAGGAGGGATAGTTTGTTCCTGGAATAATATCGCCGACAGCTTTGATGACTACTGCAGGTGTCGGTGCGGGAGGAGGTTGCGTTGCCGTATTGATGGCAGTTTCAAGATCTGTTGCCAATATTTCCTGGACGGGCAGATTGAGCACACTGATGAAGATTTCTTCGTTGTCTGCGGGGGGAGTCAACTCTGGTAATCCTTCAAGTTTCGGCTCAGCGAATCCTGGAGGCTGTTGCCCTAATTCTGAATCTGTCAACTGTTCTAGGGTATAGCCAATGCCAAAGCTTGTAGCCAGTAAAAGCCCTATGGTAACCGCATTAGCATTTTTGGCTCTTGGTAAGACTAACTTGGAAACCTGTTGCACAGTAGGTAAGTTAGCTACGTCTGTAGCCCATATGGGTAGCTGCAGGGACTGTGTTGAGAGTATCCCTTGAGTTACTGTCTGTTGAAGTGCGATCGCACGAGCCCATAAAAGAGCCGTCCGGTTTACAGCCGTTGCCCAGAGCTGACCAGACCACTGGTCTAACCCTGTGTACCACGGATCTTGCTGAGAACGTTTGGTTAACTGATTGGATAGGTGAATTAACCCATAGCCTGTATCAGCGTCCCAACGCTGTACCCAAGTAGCCACATCAGCATTGATAGCCTTACCGTGGACCTGAATGCGCTCAATGTGAGGCAATGATAGACAGACTAAGGTGGCATAAATCGTTTGAGCGCACTGA
>JBCDFI010000423.1:0-5128 GCA_039178155.1 Cyanobacteria bacterium P01_H01_bin.105 | reverse complement strand
GATTCTAAGACCGACAATCAGCACCGCCGCTAACCCAGCCCCAGACGAAATACCCAGCAAAAACGGACTGGCCAAACCGTTCCGCAACATCCCCTGCAGTAACGCCCCAGACATGCCCAAGGCTGAGCCCACGACTATAGCCGCTAGTACCCTTGGCAGCCGTAGCTCCCACACGATTGCCTGGTTGATCGGACTGCCCTCCTGGAGTAAAGCTGTCCACAGCTCTAAACGCGTTAGGGAAACAGACCCAAATGCAAGGGATAGTGCAATGGTCAAACCTAACCCCATGGGCAGCAGCAAACCTAGTACTAGCCAACGATAGCGTTGCCGCTTTGAGACTGATAACTTTGGCGATCTGGCCAGATCTATTTTTGAAAACACCGATCCCATGCGTCGTACCTGATCTCCGGTAAAAGCCTTATGCAGTCTGATACAGACATCCACAAATCACTCTGTGGGCAAAGCGCTCACAAAAATCATCTGGCTAATGATAATTCCTGTCAAGTAAATAAACTCAAAAAATAAGCCGTCAGCAGATCGCTATGGCAGCTACACAGCTTAGGGTGTAAAGTCTGCCATCCTCGATCAGCCAAATCATTCCATCTGATCTACTCATGCAAACAACTCGACCTGCTTTTGGTCGGTGCTGTTCTTTTTTTCTATCGTAGATGTATGACACATTTGCGGAGCCCAGATCTATGACCCACAGAACTTTAAGCCCTTGGACCTCGAACCAGCTGATCCGTCTTAGCAAAAGCCTTGCCAGCGCCTACGGCACGGGATTAGAGAAAAACGCTCGCAGTAACGACCATGGCTGGAGTACTCAACAGCTGCTAACCGCATCCGCTGCCAAAGGATTTCCCTTTAATTAAAGGGCACGATCCTTTAGGGCAGCGAAATGTGCAATGAAATCTGCTTTGAGCCACGACTGACGACTATTGAGTAAAGTTTACACACGGGCTCTGATCCCCGGTAGAATCAGCTAGATTACAGAGGTGTAATGTTGATAGTCTGCAGCGATTGGTTAGGATGTCGTCCCCACAGCCCTTACATGAGCGTATTTACCTATCCCTGCGCTCATCTATTTTGTCTGGGGAGATTAGTCTAGGAACTCGACTGAATGAAAGTCAGCTAGCTAAACAGCTTCAGGTCAGTCGCACCCCCATTCGAGAAGCAATTCGCCGATTGCAGCAAGAGCAATTGCTGACGTCTGATTCTCCCGATGGCATTACCATCGTTGAGATTTCCTTAGATAGTGCTATTCATCTTTACGATTGCCGAATTGCGCTAGAACAGTTGGCTGTTGAGGGGGCCTGTCGTTATGCTACGGCGGCTCAGCTTCAGGTCATGGAGCAAAATTTACAACACTCTGAGACCATCTTCAAAAAACAGACCAAAGAATATACTCTATCGGCAGACTATCAGGATAATCACAGCCTAAAACAGTTAGAGCTAAATTATGATTTCCATCGGCTAATTGCCGAAAGCTCCCAAAATCCGTGGCTGCTGGCACTGTTAGATCAGCTGTCAAACCAGGTAAAGCTACTACGACTACAAATTTTGCAGGTTCCCCTAGATGTAGAGGCGATTCATGCCGAACATTGGCAACTGTTTCAGACCATTGCCAATCGAGATATAGAGACCGCCACTCAATCGATCAAACAGCATTTGGAACTTAGTAAAATGCGGGTTGTACAAGTGTTTGCCCACTCACAAAAGAGTTTTAAAAGGTCTGATGAGTCCTCACAAATAGCCTGTCCAAGCTGTAGCTCCTACAATATTAAAAAAAATGGTCGTCGCCAGAGTAAACAAAACTACCTCTGTAAAGACTGTGGACGACAATTTATAGAGACCGGTCGTAAAACTAATGACTAACTGGTCTGTAAGGGACCAATGAGGGTTTCTAACAGCGCATATACGGCTGGGGGTTGCAGGGCATCTTCTAAAATCGCGACGCCTACCTGGCGCTCTAACGGCACCGGCAGCGAATAAACGCCAACGGCCTCAGGAATGGGCTCTGCCGCTAACCGAGGCAAGATGGTGCCGCCTAAGCCTTGGGTAACTAGACTGACAATGGCGGCATCGGTTTTAACTTCGCTGATGATATTGAGCCAATAGCCCAGCGTATTGATGTGCTCATAGATGGGGCGCATCATAATGTCGTCAACCGGAGGCATAATTAGGGGTTGCTCTGTCAGGGTTTGCCAGGTGAGTCGGTCGAGCTGAACCTGTGGTGGCAACAGGACAACAAATTCGTCTTTTAGAAGTTTCCAGGCTGTTAACCCTTTGCCGGTGGGCATAAAGGTAATGCCGATATCGGTGCGGCCTTCGCGCAGAGCCTGCTCGATTTGAAGATAGTCGTCATGTTCGGTCAGCTTGATTTTTATACCTGGAAATCGTTGCTGAAACTCTAGAATAGTCTTTGGTAATACATGGGTGGCAATGCTGCGAAAAGTGGTGATCCGCACGTCTCCCTGGTCTAGCCCTTTAGCAAACCCGGCTTCTCTAAGAATGTCTTCACTACGCTCAATAATGACCTGGGCATGGCTAATGATACGGCTCCCCACAGGGGTGAGTCTGGCTCCATATCGCCCCCTAGAGAAAATCATCACACCCAAATACTCTTCTAAGGATGCGATCGCATGGCTCACTGCTGACTGAGAAATTCCTAGTTCTAAGGCGGCTTCACTAAAGTTTTGTCGTGCTGCTACCGCCACTAAAATTTTTAGCTGGGATAGTTTAAGTCGATTTTGAGAATTCTCTTTCATCCGTTTAGGGGCGTCACCTGTGCCCCTGAGGCATTAAACTTAGCCAAATTCCACTACCATTCCTGGCATCAGGCGTTTTAGATTGGTAAGAGATTTTGACTGCCAAGGAATTGAATTAGAGCCTTTGATGGTCATAACAATAGTGTTTATCTTACGCACTTTAATAACAAATTTTGAGATAACGTTAATTCCAGAGCTATTTAGAAATCTCAGCTCCCTTAGATCCAGAGTTAGCTGGTTGGGAGGTTGACTCAGAGTCTCCTCTAGAGCCTGCTCTAACAAGCTGGCAATGGGTGGATATTCTCCCATACCCATTAGAGCTAGCTCGCCTTTGAACGTTACGGTTGAAACCGTTGGATCATAAATGACTTCATACTCTTGACCCTTGATTTCCATGTGTAACCCCCAGAACACCTACTTTTGGATAGTTATCCAACCAGTCAACCAATAATAACTGAGCAACTGTAGCCGTTACTGCTGGATAGGGTATAGCGCTTATGGCTGAGTTAGCTGATGGCCAGTTCTAGATCCGGTGGAATAGCCTTTTGGGGAGAGGAGCGCCCACTGGAAAAGGCCAGCCCCCATTCATTTGAGGAGAGGCCATTTATATAATTTTTGTTAAGTAGGCAATAAAATAGGTGATTTTCCACATTTTTCCACTTTTGGAAAGTATCTGAGAATAAGGTCTTCTACAGTACCAGCAGTTATTTCTTATGCCAGCTATGTCAGATTGTGAGCCATTGCCCCATGCCATAGACGATGCTGACGCGCTAGCTCTAAAACATCGACTGTCGGAGCTAGAGCAGGAAAGGCATGACCTGCAGCTCATGCTGGAAATGGCCATTGAGCACTCTGATACCCTGCTCGATACCCTACGACAGCAAAATAATGAACTGGCACTACGGCTGGACGCAGACTCCAGCAATTTCGAGAATAATAATTTAGGGGATGCGCACTCGTCGATAGATCAGTTTCAACAAGTGGCCGAAGCGATCCCTGTTGGATTAATGATTGCGCATCTTGTGGATGGACAGATTGTGTATGGCAACCCAGCAGTCTGTCGGCTCTTGGGAGTCTCTGTTGAACAGTTAGAGAAACAAAAAATAACAGATTTTTGCTGTGACTCTTTAGCCTCTCAAGAGCTGGTTTCGGTCATGCTAAATCAGCAAAGGTTTCGAGGCGAACTCTGCTGGTCAACGCCCAGTGGCAGTATCTTTGATGCAGCCGTATCTCTGCAGCCATTTGTGTTTAATGGTGAGCCGACTATGCTTACAGTTATTCAGACTGCTCTACCCGAAAATCCCTAGGCTGCCAACAGTCCAGGCCGCCACAGATTGGCACGGCAGACAAAAGCGCTGTAGTGGCAAATAAGCTGTCGCTGCAGGTCTTGGGGATGACATTGGGCAATGTCGTATTTTGCGATCGCAACCGCAATCGATCGCGCATCTTGTTTAGGAATTCCAATGTGAATCAGCTGTTGCCAATAGCTAGACCCCGTTTGTTTGATCTGGAGCAATTGCTTACACTGTTCTAACGTTTGAGGTACTGGCACTGGCTTATCTCTCCTAAAAACCCATCAAACCGGATTGATTTAAGTTTGGCTTAACTTAGGGCGGTGGTCTTTCCTGAGCTGGCAATTGGGGTATCAGTTTTTTCCAAGTTTGGAACTAATGAATCAGACCAATCTTGCGCGCTTCGAGTTCAATTTGCACCTTGAGGTCTTTATCGGGTTCATCCCCAATCAGCAAAGCATCCTGAATTCTGACCCAGTAGTTTCGAATTGTGCGATCGCTGGTACCCATGCGTTTGGCGACGGCCTTATCCGTTAATCCTTCTTGAAATCGCAGCTGCAGCAGTTCTAACCACTTTGGGTGAAACTCAGGCCGAGACTTGACCTTTTGCGGTAAATACACCGAACCCCGCATAGCAAAATCGACGTAGTTCAACATCTCCTGGAGCGGTAAGGACTTATCCATGGCCGCAAACCCCCCTTCATAGCCTTTAATAATGGCCTTTAATCGCACCAGGGGATTGATATCTGTGCTGAGTACCGCAATGTTGGGTGCGAGTTTACTCGTCAGCAGTTGCTCCACTAGCTGCAGCCCTACATCCGGGGTGGCAACATCCCCAGCCTGTTTAGGAATGCTCAGATCAACCACCATCAGCTCGGGCTGGATCTGCTCCATGGTTTCTATGGCCGATTTGTAATCTTGGGCCGTAAAAATATCTGCCCAGGGGTAAGCCTTTTGTAAAGCAGGGACTGTACCTTGCAATACTGCCTCATGGTCATCGACCACTAAAAAGCATTGTCTGCTCACGTTCTTACTTAAGTCCATCTTTTCTGCCCTAGTTTTGCTGCG
>JBCDFI010000422.1:0-5131 GCA_039178155.1 Cyanobacteria bacterium P01_H01_bin.105 | reverse complement strand
TAATTTCTGCCTATTCAATCTTTACCAACCTGAGCGCCACCTTTGGCACCGTATCTCTAGCAGAAAATGGGCTGCTGCTACAGATCGCTCTGCTGAGCCAATTTACAGTGCAAGGTGTGGGGATGACGGCCCAAACATTGGTCGGCAATTTTAACGGTCAGGGACGCACCGATCAGTGTCTGCCCGTGCTCAAAACAGCGATCTTGACGAGTCTGGTCATCGCCCTTGGCTTTGCCTTATCTGCCGTCGTCTTTCCTGACACTCTATTTACCCTGCTGACTAGCCATACCGAGGTGAGTCAGGCCATGACCAGCTATGCAGCTTGGCTAGTGCCCCTGCTAACCATTACATCGGTAGCCTTCATGTTAGAAGGGTATTTTATTGGTCTGAAAGAAGGCGCTGTATTGCGGAATGGAGCATTACTAGGGTTTGGCATTGGGTTTGCCCCCTTAGCGCTATTGGCAATGCACTTACACAATAGCTATTTACTATGGACAGCTTTAACCGCCTACATGACAGTGCTGATGCTGTTTTTGGTATACAAATTGGTAACCATGCCCCTAGGGGAACCCACCGCGATATCATCCTAAAATTCAGACAAGAGTTCAGACAAAAATTTAGATAAGAGGAAACCGACCTATGACATGGCAAAATCCTTGGTTGGTCGCAGTTGTTCTCAATACAATTTTGATCGGTGTGGCCTTTGTCAGTCCTAAAAAACTGCTAACGCCTATGGGGTATCTTCACGCCTGGGGTTTGGGAGTCATTCTCTGGGGTTGTTTGGGGTGGCGGGCTTTTTTGGTTACTCTGGTGTATTTTGCTGCAGGCTCAGCGGTTACTAAAGTAGGCTTTGCCCAAAAAGAAGCTGCCGGCATTGCAGAAGACCGGGGTGGGGTGCGTGGTCCTGGAAATGTGTGGGGGTCAGCGCTAACTGCAGCCCTCTGTGCCCTCTTGGTTTGGGTTACCGGACTAACGTCTGTCCCCCTAGCAGGACTCTCACAGACCCAGGTGGTTCAACTACTCATTATGGGCTTTGTGGCTAGCCTTAGTACTAAGCTCTCGGACACCTCTGCAACAGAAATTGGTAAGGCCTACGGTCAGCGAACATTTTTGATTACAACCCTGCAGTCTGTGCCTCGGGGCACTGAGGGAGCGGTCAGTCTTGAAGGCACCCTGGCGGGCGTAGTGGGGTCGCTGATACTGGCAGTGGCAGCCTGGGGCATTGGGTTTATCCCCGCTGTTGGCATTGCTATCTGTGCTGTTGCAGCCTTTGTTGCTACTACCGTTGAAAGCCTGATTGGAGCCACCATCGAAGACAAGCTGCCAGGACTGACCCACGATGTCGTAAATATTATCAATACGTTAATTGGAGCGGTGGTTGCGATCTCGCTAGCTCTAATCCTGATTCCTTAAAAAAATACAGAAACACAGACCTAAACTGGCGTCGGGATACAGTCTCACGCTTGAGGGCAAATACCGCCAACGGTGCGATCAGCCTAAACATTTCAGAGCAGCCCACACCATTGATAAAACTTTTTTATAGGTTATCCAGTATATCTAGAGCGGGGTGTGAACGTATGATTACCCAAGTTTTTAGTAAAGTAATCCTATGCTCTCCGAGGCTGAGCTACCCAACTCGTCGTTAGATCCAACCGGTCCGACCCATACGCTTACACATATTGCTCAACAATTTGTCGGCCACGGCACCGTACAAGCCATTCGCCCTCTTGGCAATGGCAACATCAATGATACGTATTTAGTTGATACCGAGCAGCCCTTCGTTCTTCAACGCATCAATACCGAGGTGTTTCCCCAACCTCACCAGGTGATGGATAACCTCTGTCAGTTTGTCAGCCATGCCCGTCAGCAAAAAGCCCCCCCCCATCATCGTTGGGAAGTTCCTACTGTTTTAAGAACCCATAACAACCAACATCATTGGACAGACAGCCAGGATAACGTTTGGCGAGGACTCAGCTTTGTTCAGGGCACCACCACCTTTGACACCATTCAAAACCAGACCCATGCCACCGAAATTGGCTATGGTCTTGGTTATTTCCACAATTTACTAGCTGATCTCCCCACCGAGCGCCTAGCAGATACCCTACCTGGCTTTCATATCACCCCTAAATATCTCTATCAGTACGACACTATTCTGGCTCAGACAGCCAACCTTTCTTCAGAAGAAAACCGCTGCTGCCAGCTGATTGCTAACCATCGAGAACAGCTAACAGTTTTAGAAGATGCCAAAGCCCAAGGCCACCTGCCGCTACGCTCTATCCATGGCGATCCAAAGATCAACAATATTTTGATTGATACAGCCACAGGAAAGGCGGTTAGTCTGATTGACCTAGATACCGTCAAGCCCGGTCTTGTCCACTATGACATTGGCGATTGTTTACGTTCTAGCTGCAATCTTTTAGGGGAAGAAACTCAGCAGTGGCAAGCCGTTACATTTGATTTAGAGTTATGTACGGCTGTGTTGCAAGGGTATCTCTCAACCGCTAGTCATTTTCTTAACGCAGTGGAATACGACTATATTTATGACGCCATTTGGGTGATCAGCTTTGAGCTAGGGTTACGCTTTTTTAGCGACCATTTAGCTGGAAATATTTACTTTAAAACCCAGCGGCCTAACCATAACCTGGAACGAGCATTGGTCCAATTTCAGCTGGCTGAAAGCATTCGCACCCAGAAGCAGACCATTCAAACCAGAATTAGTCAATTAAAAGCGTATTACTGTTCTGAAGCTGGCTATGCAGCGTAGAACTACTTAGTACGTACTGAGTTCTGAAGGTGACTCGGTGACTGGCACTGTAGGCATGAGCCTCCAGGTCTTTCTGCAGGTGCGGTCACTCACTCTTCTGTAGACCCTATTACCTTGTGTTTGTTCCCCCAGGAGACATCAATGGCTATACCATTTTCGCTCAAGCCCTTCGAGCCAATTTCTGATTTAGTAATTTCTGGTCGGGTGGTGCGATCTCAGTCTTCCCTCACTGTTGAATACACCCTCACAGGAGCCGTTGACGATCTCAGCGTCCCCCCAGCTGAGAGCCCAGCTCCCACTCGTCGCGACCATCTTTGGAAAAATACATGCTTTGAATTTTTTATCGGCCTGCCTGAGTCGCCTCGTTATTGGGAGGTCAATACTGCCCCTAACGGCGATTGGAACGTATATCGCTTTGATGATTATCGACAGGCCATGGTGGCTGAACCCGCTTGCAAACAGGTTGCTAGCACCTGGCAACCCCTCACCAAAGGCTATTATTTAACCATTGAACTTCCCACAGACGAATGGTTGTCTCTTGAACAGCCCCTAGAACTAGGAGTTAGCACCGTACTCAAGACTGATAGTATCTCCCACTGGGCTCTGGCTCACCCAGGTCAAAAACCCGACTTTCATCGGCGAGACAGTTTTAGCATTGCAGTTTAGAGAGAGACAGGTTTCAAAGGGTGCGATCTCACCCTCATCCCATAGAACTTGATAAGGGCGCGGCACGACTTATGATTGGTGCGACTTATGCTTAGTGCGATCTAAAATATGAGTCAGTAGTTTCAGATTAATAGGTTGCTGATGGTTGTCATGGCTTAAGTTCAGACAAGTTGTTGACCCTAACGATTTTTCTAACATGCTGGATGATACGAAGCTAGTTTGGAGTTTGCAGCGAGCCAATCAAATCACTCAAGGCTTTTCTACTTCCTTGAACTTAGATGGCATTGCACACTTGGCAACGGATGGTCTAGTAAAGCAATTTGACTGTGCATTTGCTCGCATTTGGTTAGTCGAACCCGATCGTAAACTGTTGCGACTGGTAGCATCATCGGGTTTATATACTCACACAGACGGTTCGTTTAGCCGCGTCCCCATGGGAGAGTTTAAGATTGGCAGAATTGCTAAGAATCATATATCGCTATTGAGCAATAACCTGGCTGCAGAATCTTGGGTGAGACACCCTGAATGGGCAATCTCAAATAAAATTACTAGCTTTGTAGGGTATCCTCTAGCTAATTCTGAGCAGGTGATTGGAGTGCTAGCGGCCTTTGGCCATCATCCGATGAGGCCAGAGTTTTTAGAAGTTTTGCTAGGGTTTTGTACCACGCTAACGGTCGCATTGGAGATGGCCTCGCTGCACCAAAAAGAACAGCAAGGGTCGTCGATGGTTAGAGCAATACCTCCCCTGGTTCAGCTGCCATTTTCCGAGAGCTTAGCTCACATCTTAGGTGAGACAAAGTTAACTGTTTTAGGAACAGAACGCAGCCTTGATCTGTCCCAGGCTCAACTTTTTCTAAAAGTTGCTGAAATACTTAAAACCCTAGACTGTAATTATTGTCGTTTAACCTATGCAGTAGATTCAGTCTCTTTGGAAGCAATGGCAGCTACCCAGTCTAGTAGTCCCCAAGAACAGCAAGCGTGGGAGAGTGTTGCTTTTGGTGATTTATCCTCAATAGCAGGTTGTTTTGGTGGCAGTCTAAACATCAATACCGAAGCTAGCATTAAGGCGATGCAGATTTCCTTGACATTTCCATCTTTAGAAAGGCTGTCAGAAGTATCACTGCGGGTTCAATGTCGTTTACCCCTATTGCAAACGGGCTTTACTCAGCTAGCGTATGCTGCTGGTCTCAGGGTTCAGGGGAGTGGAGAGCGGCATATACCCCTATTGACCGATCAACCAGCTTTGGTGGAAACCTGCGATCGCACCATCTGGCTCAACCACAACTCACACATAACACCCAACGGAGTCAAAGCGCAGGTCAATCTCTCTACAACAGCAACCCAGTTGCGAGCAGCTGTAACAGCTGTCATGAGAGGAGAAGAATGGGGCCTCAATACCCAACCCCGCCAGAAGCTTTCTCGACGAGAGCAAGAGGTGATCTCGCTGCTCGTTAAAGGATTACGAGATCGCGAGATTTCTGAAACACTCTATATTAGTGATAGCACAGTCAAATTTCACATCAACAATATCTTAGCCAAACTCAAAGCAAAAACCCGACTGCAGGCGCTTTATCAGCTGATGAGTACGAATAGCCTAAACTGTTGAATTCACCAGTGCCAGCTGTTTTTAGCTTGAGACTACCATCATCTTGAATCCGGCCATTCTCGACTAAAATACCGAGAAACCGTTTGTCATCTTCT
>JBCDFI010000421.1:0-5132 GCA_039178155.1 Cyanobacteria bacterium P01_H01_bin.105 | reverse complement strand
GGTACCATAATCAGCCAACAGAGTGTCCCAGCTAGTTGGCGATTCGCCTGTTAGCAGTTGCGCCTGTCCCCGTCTCAAAAGCACATAGGGCGCAAAAACATGTCGATCCTTACTCTGATCGCCAAGTATAGATAAGGCCTCGGCACCTTGACCCTGCCCCAGCAAATCCGTTGCTGACACGTAGCGAGCCAAGTAAGCATCATTCTCTGCCCCCGAGTCAATCAGCTGCTGAAGCATGTCACGACGCGCTTCAACCGGCACTGACGCCAGCTGAAATACCTTTGCCGATTCCTGATTTTGTTGCTGAGTAGGTTCTACTGGCTCGGTCAGCAGCAATCGCTTGGCAGTCTGCCCAAAGACTACAATTAAAGCTAAACTTGCTAGGCTGACCCCACCTAACAACAATAGTGGCAATCGCTCTTTTCCTAGGTCTATGAGACGTTTTCCCATGGTGGATCAGCCAAATGAATATTAATAAAGTAATGTAGAACGCTTGATGATGAGCTACCGTGCTGTCAGCTCGGATAAATAAATGCCGACTAGACATGTTCTAGCAAAACGCTACGAACACTATAGATAGCCATATATGATATTCACTCAATAAAGACACCGAAATCATTAGATACTAAGACGGGAATTAGCACTGAGATGGGAATGAAGTTTGTAGCATCGGATAAGTCTTGTTTAACGTGGTCAGGCGATTGCATTGTTGTGGGCTTATCTGAAGAGTCGCTGCCTCTGACTGGGCTGCTATCTGAATTAGATAAGAGAGTATCTGGTCTGCTTCAAGAACTCATTGACGAAACAGACTTTAAGGCAAAGGCTGGTAGCTCTGCTGTGATCCGAGTCGGTAGCGAGGTACGAAAATTAGCCATCGTTGGGTTAGGTGCCTCCGAAGATCTTAAACTCGAAGGGCTACGTCGGGCAGCGGCAGCAGCGGCCAAACTAGCCAAACGCGAAAAATGTACATCCCTGGGTATTAGCTTCCCTATCTGGAATAACAGCCCTGAGCGAACGACCCAGACCATTGCCGAAGGCGTAACCCTAGCAATGCATGAAGACAAGCGCTTCAAGTCTGATACTGAATCTCCTAAAGTCGTCCTCAGCGATATTGCCTTACTTGATCTGTCAGGCTACGACGCAGCCTTAGATACGGCGGCCCATGTCTGTGACGGAGTGATCTTAGCCCGTGAGCTAGTGGCTGCTCCGCCTAATATTGTGACTCCGGCTAGTCTAGCTGAGACCGCTGCAGATATAGCCAATGCCTATGGTCTTAGTCTTAAGGTGCTCGAACAAGCTGAGTGTGAAGAACTCGGTATGGGAGCCTATCTTGGTGTGGCTATGGCGTCAGAGATGCCGCCTAAATTTATCCACCTTACCTACACTCCCGAGGGCACTCCCAAGCGCAAGCTAGCGCTGATTGGCAAGGGACTCACCTTTGACTCCGGTGGTCTAAATATTAAAGCCGGGGCGGGCAGCATGATTGAGCTGATGAAAATGGACATGGGTGGAGCTGCGGCTGTCTTAGGAGCGGCTAAAGCCATTGCCCAAATCAAGCCTGATGTGGAAGTGCATTTTATTAGTGCCGCCACTGAAAACATGATTAGCGGTCATGCGATGCATCCAGGCGATATTTTGACCGCATCCAATGGAAAAACCATTGAGGTTAATAATACCGATGCCGAAGGCCGTTTAACCCTGGCCGACGCATTGGTCTATGCCGATAAGTTAGGCGTAGATGCCATTGTTGATCTAGCGACATTGACGGGGGCCTGTATTGTCGCCTTAGGGACTGATCTAGCTGGTCTATTTAGCCCGAATGATGAGTTGGCTGAGGCTTTAGCCAAGGCTGCAGACGCTGCGGGAGAAAAGCTGTGGCGTTTGCCTATGGAAGAAAAATACTTTGATGGGCTGAAGTCGATTGTGGCGGATATGAAAAATACAGGTCCTCGTCCCGGTGGTTCAATTACAGCTGCTCTATTCCTAAAGCAATTTGTCAAAGAAACTGCGTGGGCTCATTTAGATATTGCAGGACCTGTCTGGAGCGAAAAAGACAATGCCTACAACAATCCTGGTGCAACGGGGTATGGTGTACGCACATTGGTTCAATGGATTTTGGAGAGTGCTTAGTTTTTCGAGCCGGTGGTGAGTTGTACCTAATTTCAGATACCCGCTCACCACATTCAGCCGTTAAGGTGCTAACTAGGTAGCGCTGATCCTCAAGGGCTTGCTAAGAGGCTTCATCTTAGTCAGTTTTCGCTGTGGAATTACTGGGCTAATGCGAGTAGTGGTAGCTTCGGGTAGAGTTGTTGGCCCCTCTTCACACACCATCTCTTGACGACAGCTAGGGCAGTACCAAAACATTTTGCTCTGACTGATATGGCGCAGCAATGTGTCTTGGCAGAGGCTGCAGGTAGCACCCTGTCGTAATGGCGAAATATTAAAGGCATTTTTCATAGGTCGTCGCATCATATAAATGCGTCACTGACTATCCCCAAGATGCCCATTCCTTAAAAAAATTGCTGTAACTTTGCATATGTTTCTACAAAACTTAAAGAGTTTGCATTTCATGACAATTTAACCGGATGTTCCTCTGTGGGCAACATATGAATGCTTCATTAGCTGTCACGTTTAACATGCGTTGAGTAAGCGAATGAATTAGCTGTGCATGTACAAAAAGTAGCTCTTAACCGTTAGATTAGGGCTGTGTTGGCGATTTCCCTGGTGCCAATGTCGGGTTCTGGATCAATTTTTATTTCCTATCGTCGTAGTGACAGCACTGCTGAAACGGACCGCATTTATGATCGGTTAGTGGCTGATTTTGGGCCAGATCGCGTCTTTCAGGATGTGGATAGTATTCCCCTGGGTATTGATTTTGCTGAGTATCTCGATCAGGCGGTGAGTCAGTGTCAGGTAGTGCTAGTAATCATTGGTAAGACTTGGCTGACGGTAACGGAGCCAGATGGCACGCGGCGATTGGATAACCCAGATGACTTTGTGCGGATTGAGGTGGAATCAGCACTGAGCCGAAAGATTCCGGTGATTCCGGTTTTAATCCAAGGGGCGAGTATGCCCCGAAGACCTCAGTTGCCAGAGTCACTGCAGTCTTTGGCCCGACGGAATGGTATGGCCGTGGGCTACAACCCACGATTTCGTGCGGATATGAATCGTCTGATAAAAGGGCTGAAGGTAATACTAGGTGAGGCTGTACCTTCCTCCTCTGCTACAGGTTCTAGAAGCGAAACAAAGACCGTGTACGTGGAGCAAGGACCGAAATATGACCTACGCGGGGCTCAGTTTGCGGGTGGCTTTGCTGAGGCGGTTAAAGGTGACCAAATAGGTGGCGCTATCAATAACCAAAACTTGCGACCATCTGCTACCAAACCTCAAACACCGGCCTCATTTATAGAAGAGCTGGGTAATGACGTTATTCTGGATATGGTCTACATTCCCGAGGGAGACTTTTTAATGGGGTCGCCTGAGGATGAAGCTGAGCGTAGAAACGATGAAGGACCTCAACATCCGGTACGTGTCTCAGATTTTTACATGGGGAAGTATGCAGTTACCCAAGCCCAATGGAAAGCAGTTGCCAGACTGCAGAAGGTAGAAATAGGTCTAGAGACGGATCCGTCTGGGTTTAAAGGGCACGATCTGCCTGTGGAACAAGTAAGCTGGTTTGAGGCAGTTGAGTTTTGTCAGCGGTTATCGAAATATACGGGTAACAACTATCGATTACCCAGCGAGGCAGAATGGGAGTACGCCTGTCGAGCTGGAACAACAACCCCGTTTTACTTTGGTGAGACTATCAGCACTGACCAGGCTAATTATGCTGGAGACTACACCTATGGCAGCGGCAAAAAAGGAGTCGATCGAGGAAAAACAACGTCTGTAGGTCGCTTTCCTACCAACAACTTTGGTCTGACTGATATGCATGGCAATGTGTGGGAGTGGTGTCAGGATCATTGGCATGAGAATTATAGCGGTGCTCCTAAAGATAGTTCTCCTTGGATTCAGAGAGGAGATTCTAACGGGAGAGTTATTCGCGGCGGCTCCTGGTTCTACATTCCTAGGTCTTGCCGCTCCGCTTGCCGCAACTACCTTACGCCCGGCAGCCGCGACTCCTATTTCGGTTTTCGAGTTGTATGTTCAGCGCCCAGGATTCTTCTATAGCCCTTTTCTCTCTTTTTCTCTTTCTCTTTTCTCTTGTTTCGCGCTGTGCGCGATCGATTTTTGAATTTGAAGCAGAATCTCTTCAAAAGCCTCTGGCTTTATTTAATAACAATCCTAGCTAATAGCTTGTGATATTCAGGACAAACATAAGGCATAACCTGCTCCTACTAAGCTGTCCATTGTAACTGCGAGATTAGTTGTCAAACCTAGACCTACTTGATGAAGTTATCTCTATTAGAAAATCTCCTTGAGACCCGCTGCAATAGGCCTATACTCTGTCTCAGTCAAACTCCCCAAGTATTGCGTAACTTACGATTCATCCGTTTCCAGAATCATCACACCTTTCCCTGGCACATGCTTTACTGGTAATCCTTCTGGAATACCTTCAGAACCCCAATCGTAGCTTAGTAGAGGTTCAGTGAGGTCTGCCCCTAGCCATGTTTGTGTATCTAAATCTATCGAATCAAGCTCATCAGAGTTTTTTGAAGATTCTAACTCTTGGCGCAAAACTTCAAAAATTGTTCGTTTGCTAACCGCAGGCAACTGTCGAATGAGAGTCAAAATCTGCTCAGCTGTAATTTCCAGTAGGGCCATAGACTTCAAACTATATCTGTCTTTTTTATCATAGCCAGATACAGCATTATTTGCTGTTGTCGTCTTTTGCAGCGGAAGCAGCTTGCCAGTCCCCCCAAAGGAGATAGGGGAGACTGCACTAATGGCTCATTCAAAAGAGCTTATTTCAAGAGCTGTAGTGATGCAGTGATGAGCAGCTGCTAGGCAATCCATTCTTTAGATCGCTCTACTGCTCGTTGCCAAGTCTTAAAATTCTCCTGGGCTGCTTTTTGACCTGCACCGGGTTCAAAGGTTTTATCAATCTTGCGACTATTTACTAGAGCCGTGTAGTCATCCCAAAAGCCAACCGCCAGACCTGCGGCAAAGGCTGAGCCCTGAGCGGTGGCATC
>JBCDFI010000420.1:0-5139 GCA_039178155.1 Cyanobacteria bacterium P01_H01_bin.105 | reverse complement strand
GATTGCAACTGTCCCTAAACAAATTCAACTAGTCGAAGATGAAACCCAAAGCCTACTGATGTGGGCCGAAGGGATTCAACGTTCCGAGGCAACATTCTTCGAAAAAGCTCAGAAAATTGCTCGGCGGCTAGGAGCCCACTATCGAGCTGACCGCCTGACCGAAATCGGCTTTTGGACGCCCGATCTCACAGGTGACATCATCCAGTCAGAAGATCGAATTGTGCTAGAGGTTTTTACCCCCAAGCAGGGGATTGACTTTCGCTCAACTGAACAAACGGTCACCTTTAACCAGGTACAAATTCCTTTGATCAAACAGGGGGAGTTTGTCTGGGGGGTGATTGAGGGTATGCGTCCTGGTCGCCGCGATCGCGCCGGATGCTTTTACTGGTTACGCTATACCGATCAAGATGGCAGAGTCCACATCATTCGAGATCCTTTAGCCTATTCATTACCCTATGGAATTTTTGCCCCAGCCGAGCTGTATGACATGCGTCTGCTACAGCGTAAGCGTGCAGACCGTAGCTATTTTCGTCGTACTGGCAGCAGCTACAGCGACAGCGATATTCCCCGCCTAGAAGCACCGACCAATATTTTGCAGCTCCATGTCAAGACTGCTTCACCCCAAGGTACGTTTGAAGGTCTCACAGAGATCTACCAAACTATTTCTGACAAACTGGCTAACGGTGAAGAGCTAACCCCACAAGAAGCTGTCTACGCAGGCTATGACGCCATTCAGCTACTGCCAGTAGTCCCAACCATTGAGTATCGTCGTGAGGATACCCATGGAGATTATGAGTTCTTTGCCCTTTTGCCAGAGGCTGATGGGACAGACTCACCCCCTACCTACGAGAGTCGTACTCCCGATTTATCCCCTAAAGTCACCCAAGCAGTTCTAAGAAAACCTGACACTCAAAACTGGGGCTACGATGTGCCCATTCTGGGTTCAAGCACAACTAATCCGGCTGTATTGGGCAGCTTACGCCCCGATGAGGTGATTGACTTTATCACGACGCTGCACAATTTTTCCGAAGGCCCCATCCAACTGATTTATGACTTGGTCTACGGCCACGCAGATAATCAGGCCCTTGAGATCATGACCCATCAGTTCTTTAAGGGACCGAACATGTATGGTCAAGATCTTAATCACCAGCTACCTCAGGTACGGGCCATCTTGCTAGAAATGCAGCGACGCAAGATTAATACTGGAGCTGACGGTGTCCGAGTGGATGGCGGTCAAGATTTTAGGTTTTTTAACCCGCTCACTGACCGAATAGAGCAAGACGATGCCTATCTGTTGGCCATGAGCGATGTGGTACAAGAGATTAACGGCTATCGACGTCTGATGTTCACCATTTTTGAAGATGGTCGACCCTGGCCTCAGGAAGGATGGGAAGAGATTTCTCGCTATCGAGAGTTAATTGAGCAAAAGCCCGAATCGTTTCAGTGGGGGCCGCTAATTTTTGCCCACAATACCCCATCTTTACAAAGCTTTTGGGACCGTAAATGGCGTCGTGTAGGAGAGGTTATCTTCCAGGGCAATCGCTGGATAACCGGCTGTGGCAACCACGACACCGTGCGGCGAGGCACCCAAGTGGAAGTTAAGCAGCCCATTAACTGGAACTTGGGTAAAACCCTGCCTGCTGTGCTGCATAAGGCCTACAACAACCCAGCAACTCAGCTGTGGGTCTGTGGATTTAGCCCAGGTCTACCCATGGACTTTATTAACGCGAGCGTGGGAGCCCCTTGGGGTTTTTTTAGAAACACAGATGAGCAATACGGTGTCAAAGTCGTCTCTGAGGAAATCAGCTTCCTGGACTGGCAAATTGAGCCAGAAATGTATGATTTAGCCGAGGTGTATCCTCAGCTCAAACGGATGGGGTTTCGCGATTTTGAGCAGCTGCGAGACTTTTCTCAGACCTTGCAAGAAGCAATGATCTCAACAGACTATAATCTGCAAGCTGTAGCCAGTATCTGCAGCCAATGTTTGGGGCCAGATACAGACAGCTGTGAGCTACCCGCTTTGACTGAGCTAGAGCTAAACGAAGCATCTTTGGCCGGTTTTTTGGCCAACTTAGATGTCCCCAAACTCAAAAAGTTTGCCATGGCCTTTATGGAAGATGGCCACGACCTCTGCAATGTGTCTCGCTCCTATGATCGCATCGATCACGATATTGCTAACTTTCACCTGGTTCTGAGACAGTATCGTCGTCGCCATCCGTGGCTTCAGGATAATTTGACTGGGCACGACCGGTTTAACCGTATTAGTGACGATCGACGCACTGTCTTTTACGGTCTCCGAAGCCATCCTGACACACCGGGCGAGTCTCCCATTTTGATGGTAGCCCACATGGGGGGAGAGCCCTTGACTATTGAGCTGGGAAAATGGTTAGGGCTATCTATGGATGAGTGGGACGTTGCGATCGCAACTCCCGATCTCAACCTTGACACTGACCTCAAAAACCCAAGTCAGTTCCTGCTCAAAGATAGCCAAGGTGTTCTCTTTGAACAGAAAAAATAAAGATTTCTGGCTTCAAAAAATCGTCATCGCAACTTTCGAAATGAGTTACCGCTCGCTCGACTAAGCCTAGCTATTTTTTCTTGACAACAATTAATAGAGCCCTTCTGAGCATTTATACCAAAAGGATCTTAGAGATCGCATAACATTTATGATTTTGGCTACATATAACTTTTCAAAGTGCTACGATATATAAAATCAATCTTAAGAAAAGACAGCATTATCTCTTGAGGACCAGTGCAGTGTCTGGGGAATTTTGTCATATGGAAAGAAAGCTCAAAGAACTCGTCGGCCAAAACAGTGTCTGGCTCTATGTCAAAAGCAGCAATGGCTGGTTTAAAAACGTAGAGATTCTAGAGGTGACCGACACCACTATTACATTCCGTTACGAGTCTGAGTCTGACGTGGAGCGTAAGCTTTGGGAAAAGACCACTCGTATCGATAACATTGCTGAGGTTGAAGTTCGTCTACTCACCGTACCAAAAGTAGACAAAAAGCTTGATGCCATTCGGGGGCAGCTATCTAGGCTCTTGGATCAAGAAGACTAAACGCGACTTAGGGAACAGACGGCAAAATAGTCATCCCTGAAGCTATCTGCCTACAAAGCCTGTGCTCAGGACGCTTTGAGCAAACTTAATCTATTGCAAAAGCACCCGCACTAAAAAGAAACCAATACTCAAAAACTTTATCCTGGAGGAGTGCAGCAACGCACCCTCTATTTTTATTTTAAATCAGGTATTGCCCGTTGCCCTAGAGGTTATTCGTACCCATGCGCTATTCCCTAACGTTTATTAATTTCCCATAAGACTTTCCTCGTTTGTTTTCACAAAATCCTCGACAAGACACAATAAGTGAAGTTCTTCAATTAGATCGGTTTTTCCATGGATGTCAAAGCCGCGTCTACACGCTTACTGGTGTCAGATATTACCAACTGTTGTAGGTTTTATCGTGATCTTCTAGGCCTGACGGTAATCGTAGAAAGTCCTAGCTATGCTGAATTTGAAGCAGCAGGCCAAACTATCTCCCTATTTCATCAAGAGGAAATGGCCTCTATTATCCACACTAGCGACAAGCCTGCTAAGGCTGATAGCCAGGACAAAGCCGTTCTCATTTTCACCATCACCAATTTAGACAAAACCTATACTCAGCTTCGACAGGCTGGAATTGAGTTTGATGAACCGCCGACCCAAAATAGCGACTTTAATCTCAAAATTGCCTATTGTCGTGACCCTGAAGGAAATCTAATTGGACTGTTTGAAAATTTAATGTAGCCGAAGAGGTGGCCCGTGCCCCTTCTCCAGCTTTAACCATTAATCACTATTCATATATTTACAAGAGGAATCGTCAATGCCAAAACAGTACGTTATGGCCCTCGACTTGGGCACCACTGGAAACCGCGCCATTGTATTTGACAAGGTGGGCAATATCGTGGGTCAAGCCTATAAAGAACTGACCCAGTACTATCCACAGCCCGGTTGGGTAGAACATGATGCAATAGAAATTTGGCAGCAGGTTCAATGGGCTATCAAGACAGCCATCGGCGAGGCGAATGTTAGCGCCACCGATATTGCGGCCATTGGTCTGACGGTACAGCGAGAAACCTGTTTACTGTGGGATAAAACAACTGGTAAACCACTACATAAGGCTATTGTTTGGCAAGACCGACGCACTGCCGAAATGTGTGCCACTCTGGCAGATAAAAAAGCCGATATCTATGAACGTAGCGGACTATTTTTAGATGCCTACTTCTCAGGGACAAAGCTACGATGGTTGCTAGATAAAGTTCAGCCCCAATTATCAGACCAGAATTTAGACAACGTCTTAGCCGGGACCATCGATACTTGGGCTCTGTGGAATCTGACGGACGGCAAGGTACACGCAACGGATCACAGCAACGCCAGTCGTACATTGCTGATGAATTTGGCGACTCAGGACTGGGATGAGACGCTATTAGATACGTTTGGGGTACCGCGATCGCTACTGGCCGATATCAAACCTAGTCAAGGAATTTTTGGCTACACCGATCCGAGCTTGCTAGGTGTGGAGATTCCGATTGCAGCGATTTTAGGCGATCAGCAGGCGGCCCTATTTGCCCATGGTTGCGATCGCCCCGGCTTACTAAAATGCACCTATGGTACAGGCGCATTTTTAGTCGCCCATACCGGCAAAGAAATCGTGCGGTCTAAAAATCAGCTGCTCTCCACCATTGGTTGGACCACGGCCAGAGACGGCAGCTACGATCTCGGCTATGCCTTAGAAGGCAGCATGTTCACCGCCGGGGCCTGCATCCAGTGGTTACGAGACGGACTGCAGATTATCGACAGCGCTGCAGATAGTGAGCCCTTAGCCACATCAGTTGAAGATAACGGCGGTGTTTATTTTGTGCCTGCCCTGAGCGGATTGGGCGCTCCCCACTGGGATATGGGGGCGCGCGGTGCATTTCTAGGGATTACCCGAGGAGCGACGAAAGCTCATATGGTGCGGTCAGTGTTAGAAGCGATCGCAAACCAGGCCCGTGAAGTAGTCAGCGCCATCAATGACGACAGCGGTACACCCATCACAACATTGAAAGTAGACGGCGGAGCCTGTCACAACGACTTTTTGATGCAGTATCAGGCCGATGT
>JBCDFI010000419.1:0-5140 GCA_039178155.1 Cyanobacteria bacterium P01_H01_bin.105 | reverse complement strand
GTCCACATTCGCTGGCTGCGTGAAAAGTTAGAAGAAGATCCCAGTAAACCCAAATATCTAAAAACTGTACGTGGATTTGGATATCGATTGGGTTGAGCTATGCACCGTGACGGGGCACCGAATGAGAGCTGCCCACTGTCTGCACCATGGTTAAGATCGCCCATGAGCCGGTCATTGTAAACCGAAAGAAATTTTTTCACGGCATGGTGGTGTCACCCCACACAGTCGCCTCCAAAGTTGGTGAAAAAATTTTGCAGCAGGGCGGTAATGCCATCGACGCAGCGATTGCTGTCAGTGCTGCTTTATCAGTCACCTATCCCCACATGAATGGGTTAGGTGGGGATGGTCTGTGGCTGATTTATGATGCATCTACCCGTCATATGTATGGCTTAAATGGCTCGGGACGCTCGGCTGCTTGTTTAACTAAGTCAACAGAACTACATCAAAGGGGAGCCGCCGCCGCCACGACTGTACCCGGAGCCGTCGATGCTTGGTGGCAAGCCCATCAACGGTTTGGCCAATGGCCCTGGGCAGCCTTGCTTGAGCCTGCCAAACAGCTTGCTCAGAATGGCTATGAGCTATCGTCTTCACAGTTTCGCTGGACTCGAAAAGACCAAGCCTTGCTCAGTAAAGATTCTGGAGCGACAGCTACATTTTTGCCTGCAGCTCAGACGACGACCGGCAGCACTGTCAAAAATCCGGCCTTGGCTAGGGTGCTAGACACCTTAGCAACTGACGGCGTAGATGCGTTTTATCGAGGCAGTATTGCCAAGGCCATCATTGAGTATGTCGCTCCTCTGGGCAGCCCTCTGAGCCTGGAAGACTTTGCCAATCACCAAAGTGACTGGGTCACCCCGATTACGACCACATATCGGGACCATACGATTTACCAACTACCGCCCAGTACCCAGGGGCTGACCGTATTACAGATACTGAATCTGATTGAGCCCTACGATATTGCTGGTTTGGACGAGGCTAGCTATTGCCATCTAATCGTAGAAGCAACAAAGTTAGCATTTTGCGATCGCAACCGCTGGATTGGAGATCCCACCTTTACCGATATTCCCGTCGAGCAGCTAGCCTCCAAAGCCTATGCTGACCGACTACGATCCCAGATCAATCTACAACAGGCCCGATTTGATCATCCGTTAACGGGAGGTGGCGATACCATCTATGCAGCCGTAGTTGACCACTATGGCAATGCCGTTTCCTGGCTGCAGAGTTTGTATTTTGACTATGGCTGTGGTGTCGCTCCAACCGAGCTGGGGTTTGCCCTCAACAATCGGGGAGCCATATTTTCCCCTAATCCTGCTCACGTTAATGGAGTCGGTCCTGGCAAACGCCCTCTGCATACATTAATTCCCGCCATGGCTCTGCACCAAGGACGTCCTCGGCTTGTGTTTGGCACCATGGGCGGAGAAGGTCAGCCCCAAACCCAAGTTGCTCTACTGACCCGTGTGCTGGATCTGGGGTTAGATATTCAAACGGCAGTCAACTTACCGCGCTGGCGCTGGGGCCGCACCTGGGGAGAAACCACCGCTCGATTAGCCCTAGAGGGACGCATCTCGGCCAACAGTCGTCAGGCGCTACGCCAGCGAGGCCATCAGCTCCAAATTGAAGCGGACTGGTCTGAGGCTATGGGCCACGCCCATATGATTCAGGTGCTAGATGAGTGTTTGCTAGGGGCCTGCGATCCTCGCAGCGATGGTAGCGCTGTTGGCGTGAGCTAAAACCCTTTGCCCAGGCTGCCTCAGCTCATGCGACGAATGTAAATAAAGACAAAGACTATTTTGTAAAAAAAGAAAATTTGACTCCCAAGAGAAATAGCTACAACGCCAGCACCGTCTTTTGACTAAGCTTAGGAGCAGCAGTCCATTTCTCCTTTGCCCCGGCCATCGGACCGTAAATCTTACAAAAATCCTTGATGAAGTTTGTTAGAGTAGTCGCGCACGTAGTTCCATGCCCCCATGACTTCGCCTAATGCAGATAGACCCCCTGAAAGTCGGCGATTTTGGAAAAGAGCGGCCATTACCTTAGGGGTAGGTACCCTAGTCTTTGGCTCAGCTGCCATTGTAGGAGCTTGGCTTTTTATTAATAGAGGATTGACGCCGCTGTTGGAACGTCGTCTATCAACTCTTTTAGAACGTGAGTTAGAACTGGGTGATCTAGAAGGTCTTTCTTGGAATAGTGTGCGAGTAGGGCCTTCTAGGCTAAATGCAACGGAAAGTGATCCAACCTATGTAACCGCTGATGCAGTGGAAGTAGGATTTAATCCACTGCAGGTACTGTTCCAACGTGAGCTAGAGATTGACCTAAGGCTAATCGGGGCAGACGGTTACCTAGAGCAGCATCCAGAGGAAGGTTGGATTGGGGTAGACGTACCCACATTTGAACCCGTTGAAGATCCGCTGATTAAGGTGCGGATGGACGATATTGACATAGCCAATAGCCAGATTACCCTGGTGCCTTTGCCCGCTGAGGGTGCGGCCCCAACGCCACTGCTCCTGGAGGGACTCAATGGTAGCGTAGCGATCGAACCGGTGGAAGTAGAGGGCCAAGATACTCAGCAAATAGAAGTTGAGGCCACGGCTACACCACCTGAGGGGGGTGATCTAGGCATTACGGTTGCTGTGGTGCCAACGGCCACTGGCGATGTTGCCCAGCCTGTGCAGCAGGAAATTAGCATGGGAATCAGTGGCCAAGGAGTAGCGGCTGAGGCCGTTATGGCCTTTCTTTTACCGACTATGGGTCAGCAGAATTTGCCCCTATCAGCAACGGCAGGACGAGTCAGCGGTAACTGGACCCTATCATTTTTGCCAGAACAACCAATCACAGTAGACGGCGCGGGCAGCCTTGACAACGGTCAACTGCAGCTGACATCACTGCCCAATGATGGACCGTGGGGAAATCTAATCGACGATATTGACGTCAAGGCCCGCTTTAAAGGCACCACCATTACGGTCGATAGCGCTAAGGGTAGCTATGAGGACCTAGCAGCTACAGCCACTGGCACCGTTGACTGGGCGGGGGACTACGACCTGATTGCCCAGGTAGCAGATATAGATATTGAGCAGCTGCTCGAGCGTTCTGAGGTAGATGTGCCTATCGCTCTCAGCGGTGTGGTTGATAGCACCGTAGCTATTACTGGACCGATGTTGCAGCCGAGGCTTTCGGCTGATATCGCTGCGATTGGTCCGGTAACAGTTGATCGGATAGTCCTCAATGAACTTGAAGCGAATGTGGTTCTAGCAGGCGATCGCATTGAGACGCTGTTAGATCAAGTCAGCATAGCTCAAGTCAGCGCCATCCCTGAGCTGGGGGGTCGGGTCACTGGTAATGGGGTCTTAAACCTAGCTAATCTACCGGATGGGCCGCCAGAGCTTGATTTTGAGGCTGAGGTTACGGATATATCGGGAGATGCGATCGCAGCCCTCTATGACATTGAGCAACTGCCCGTCGCCCTGGGGGTGGTTGGAGCCACCGCCACAATTGTGGGCACACCAGCCGCCCTAGAAACCCAGGTCAATGTGCAAGCCCCTACCCTGGCTTATGGTGGGCAGATCTACCCAGCAAGTGCCACTGCCATCTTTGCGGATGGCGGGCTATCGATTCCCCAGGCTCTAGTCCAGGTAGGTGCCGGTACCCTGACGGGCGAAGGCAGAGTCGTTGCCGATAGCTGGCAGGCAACTGTTGCTGCTAACAATATTGATCTCCAAACCTTAGGTCTAGCTCCCAGCCTCCGGGGCAACCTAAACGCCGATGTCGCGTTGGCAGGCCCCATCCAAGGAGCGTCTCTAGAAAATCTTTTAGCCATGGGTGACTACCGTCTGCAGCTAGCAGATGGCTCCGTTCAGGGTAACGCTGAACTCATCAATGGTGGCTGGCAAACCACAGCTACGGTAAATTCCCTTGGTCTCAGTCAGTTTGCAGCTCAGCTCAGCGGTGACACAGACGGTACCGTTAGCTTAGAGGGCAACGTTAATGCCCGCACCTTAGCCGATGTGCGCGGCCAGGGAGACCTAACATTCTCAGCAGGATTGGCTGGGTTCTCCCCTCAGCTAGCCGGATTTGACACTCCCCTCGACAGTCGATTTGCCTGGACGGGACAAGAATTACTGATTGAAGAGGCTAGCAGTGATCAGCTGGTGGCTCGCGGAGTCGTCTCTCCCCAGTTTGAGGGCAATCAATTCCAGGGTATTCGGGGCTTTGCTTTGGACCTAGATGCTCAAAGTTACCCCCTAGCATTGCTTCCTAGCCCTGTACCGTTAGCGGGCTTTGCATCATTCAATGGCACCTTAACCGGAACTCCCAACACACCACAGCTGGATGGTGATCTTACCCTAACGGAGTTTGCAGTTAACCAAGTTGCGTTTGATAAAGAGCTGCTAGGACCGATTAGCTACCGTCCTCAGACAGGTTTGATGGTTGCTTTGGAAGGTCAAAACGAGCCTGCCGAGAATGGTTTAACAGATGGCATTGATATCAATTTCCAAACATCACGCGATTTTAATTTTGACGTGCGGTGGCAGGGAGCCCAGGCATCTGGGTACACCGATGGAGCTTTACTACGAACCACACTCCAAGATTTGCCTCTACAAGCGTTGGGAGTCCCCGTTGTCAGTCGGCTAGGCGGTGGCCTCCAGGGTACCCTGTCATCAGTGAATGAATGGGTTATTGACCTTAACCGCCAAACCCTAGTGGGGGATGTCTATATAGCGGAACCAAGGCTGGGTTATCTCAATGCGCAACAGTTAACCGGACAAATTGCCTATCGCGATCGACGTGTGTTTGTAGAGCAAGGAGAGTTGATTTTTAATGCTTGCTCCCAGCGGCTGGCGACCGAAAGCGGCCCTTTACCCACCTATTGCATCACCGATGAAAACACGGATAGTATCTATCGCTTTAACGGCAATGTGCAGCTCGATACCCTGGCTTACAATGCCAATGTAACCGTAGAAAATGGTGATATTAAGGATGTCTTTACGGCGCTGGCCATTACAGATTTTGAGAGCTTAATTCAGACATTTCAGCCGCCCACCAGCCTAGATGAGGTGCTGCCGGAGGAAATTCCACAGATTTTGGCAACCCAACCCGCTGGTAATGTTGAATCAACGCTGCTCGATCAGCTACGTCGCCTATC
>JBCDFI010000418.1:0-5150 GCA_039178155.1 Cyanobacteria bacterium P01_H01_bin.105 | reverse complement strand
GGAAAATTAGAGGATAGGGTTTTTAGGAAAACAAAAAAGTAACGTCCGTTATCATGGAGTAGAACATCACTTTTTATCGATACATAAATAGCTGCAGTCTGCCTAGGGCAATACTGTTTTGGCAGTGCTTTGGTTAGATAGCTTGCCAGAATTGAAAATGCCTTTGCCAACTTTGTAAAAGCATCAGATATAAAAGCATCAGAGAAGCGCACAAACGTTATTCCAGAGAAGAGCGATCAACTAAAAATCCTGTTGCTAATCCCATACTTAACCTTTGAATAACTCACCCATCTACTCGATTCATAATTAGCAGCACCGATGGCTGATCTTGAAAATCTAGGGTGATGCCCTGGGCTGCGATCGCAATTACCTGACCACTCTTATGAGTAATACCAAAATTAAGCGATAGTCGCTGCTGGGGATTGGCATAACACTGACGTAATCCCGAGCGTACTCGTTCGAGATCTTCATAGGCAATCAAACTAGTAATGGACGGTAAATGTAAAAGCTCGTCTGGTTTCTGGCCAAACAACTTGGCGGCACGACCATTAATCTGAACAATTTTTTTACGTTGTACCATCACAGCCCCGACCACTTCCGTCGTTAACAACTGGTGACAAAACGCTCGAAAATGCTGTAAACGATTGTTTAGCCCCTGATTGATCTTGTAGAAATTTTCATTTTCTAAAATCAGCGCTATTTGATCGGCCATTGCCCCCAACAAGTGTGGCATGGGCGGTTGGAAATGCCGAGGCTCTGGATGAGTGAGCGTCATAATTCCCAAAAGATGACCCCCTCCCATCAACGGCGCACACAGCGCCGAACACACCTTATAGGGCTGATCAGGCAAGTTGATCCAGCGACTATCTAGACGCGTGTCGGTAATGATCTCTACCTGACGATGCTCTACTACCCAGCCTGCTAGGCCTTTTTCCAACACCTGACCGACCAAATTATGCCGTTCGCGTTCTGTGGTGCCTGATCGAGTCAAAATACACTCGGTCACCACCCTGGCATCATCCAACAAAAAAATGCTGCCGCTGCTGGCTCCAGCAATATCTACAGCAATATTTAGTGTTTGTTTTAATGTGGCCTTGAGCCGCATTTTACCAGTTGCGGTCCGGGCTAGGGCCAGCTGGTCCTGCAGCCACTGCAGCTGTTTTTGATAGGCTGTGTTGTCCTGGCGCAGCTGAACCACTTCATCGCGCAGAGCCGCCACATCTGCCGTTAGCTTGCCACCAGATGCTTGCTGCTGAGTCATTTGCTGGGCTGCGAATTGCAACACTGAGACCAGCCCCCGCAGTAGCTGCAAATCATCCTCAGGCAGGGATTTTACATCCGTAAGCTGAGTGATATTTTTGTAGAGCGTACCCAGCTCGTCAGTTAGGGCTTCTTTGAGCAGAACTTGATTATCCATCACCGGCAAACGCTCATCGTTTTTGTAGGCCTGTACTTAAAGGCTACAGTGCCTTTTATAGTTACCTTCGATAATATTAGAATTGCTCCCGATGTAAGCATCTACGGACCATACATTTCTCAACTGAATAACAGGCTCTAAACTGGTGCTGTGGTAATAGACACAATCATGCGTCGTTTTTTTCTTAAGCAACTGCCGCGCAGAATATTTTGGGTCACTCTCCTGGTTTTGGTATGGCTGCTGTGTAGCGGTGAAGCCGTGGCAAGTTCACTGAGTGAGAGAATGTCAGTGTTCCCTGACTGGTCGGCCAAACCGCCAGTACAGGTGTCAGAAGGCGATCTGGTTTACCCAGCCTGGATGGATGGCCCTTGGCGAATGACATCGACATTGTTGGCCATGGAAGCTCCTTTGGCTCCAGAGATTATCACCCCAGGATTTGAAGGCAACCGTCAGTTTCTCGATGTGCCTATTGAGGTTGATATCCGCTTTCAAAAGGTACGGGTGGCCCAGGGTAAGTTTCTGAATCGTCCCCTAAAAACGACAGAAGGTGTCGTGTCGGATCGTGCTTTTAACGGACTGAGCTTGGCGCGGGCCTATCTGGGCGATGACTGGGTACAGGCGGTCAATGTCGATCCCGATAATCCTAATCGGCAGATCACGCGGTTAAAAGGTAGCCAGCAGCTAATATCAACCGTGACCGGACGCGCCACAGAAGAACCCGACAGCGATACTTTTATCACCACCGAAGTGTTTCAACAGTTTTTTCGGGGTGGGCGACCGACGGTGTATTTGAATGAGGTGGAAAATACAACGGCCTATCATCGCCAAACCGATCAGGTGATGGCTGATCAGATTACGGCCATCTACTTATCTCCTCAGGACCCAGATTATTTTAAGGCGGTTGACCAGCCTGTAGCACTCTATCGCTATCGTTTGGAGCTAATACCATCGGAAGATATTTAAGCTCTGTGGCTGAGCTGTAACAACATTAGCTACACATCAATTACACCGGTGGCTAGAGAGCAGGGCGTATATCTCGTGATCAATAAAATGATCGTATAGCCACTCTGCTTCATGGGCCGTTCCTTCATGTTTAAACCCTAGTCTTGTCGGAATTGCGCGGCTGCGATGATTACCCGTGGCGCACCTAATCACTAGGCGATTGAGCGCGAGGGTGGAAAATGAATAATCGACTAAGTATCTACAGGCCCTGGTCATAATCCCCCGGCCCTGATGGGACTCGGCCAGCCAGTAGCCAATGTGACCGATGGCGTTGGCCCAGTCGATCTGGTTGTAGCCAATGACGCCCACAATGCGGTGGTCGTAACAGATGGCGGCAACAATTGCACCGCTATCGCCAAACTGTTCGATGATGTTGCGAATAAAGTTGCGGGTGTCAGCCACGGTTTTTGTATTATCTAGCCATGGTAACCACCGACGCAGATAGCTACGATTGGCATCGGTAAGCGCAAAGAGTTCGTTTGCATCGGTCAGCTGGAGCGATCGCAACTCCAGCCGATTATCAAGCCAATGGGAAAACATATCCCGACACAACCCTAATATTCTTTAACATCATACGCGTTGTAGGCGGCCCAGATATCATCTTTGTGCCCTAGAAACAGCTGTCGACCAATATCGTAGGTCACTCTGGGTAGGGCAAACTGTAGCCCTGAGAGATTAGACCGATAGCCACTGAGCAGGGCTGCTCCCGACGAGAGATAGTAACAGCGGCTAAGGTAACTATGATCGGGCGACTTGGGCAAAAATTCCAAATGGTTGCCCAAGTAAGGATAGCGGGCCATTTCTGAGTGCTCATCGCCGGGTGGGGGCGTGTAACGATCGCACCAACGCAAAATCTCAGGTGCAAGCGTCTCTAGCCCTGGCTGCACATCTAAATTAGTCACAAACCCAGTACCACAGATCAGTACGTCGTGGTTTAGAGTGAGTTCTCCATACTGGCCAACAATCTCTCCTTGGGTGTAGGCCAGCTGGTGTACAGGCGCATTAGTGTACAACGTCAGACGGGGATGGCTAATGGCCTGGTAGTACGTATGGGACGGTGGTAGCTGACCTAGCCGAAACTCAGCCAAGCTGTAGGCCCACTTTAGATTGTCTGGCAGATCAATAAAATGACGATGAAAACCATTCCACTCACTCCAGCGAATGCGATTGATGTGGGGTAGCTGAGGGCGACGGATCATAATATCCACCGATGCCGCCCCGGCCCGTAGGGCCAAAATAGCATTGTCAAATGCGCTGGCCCCACCGCCGATAATTCCCACCCGCTGACCGACCATGGATGCAAAATCGATAGCATCCATGGTGTGGTGATAACAATCCTTGGGCAGACTCGCTTGTACAATCTCTGGAATGTTTTTGCCCCCAGCATTGTCTAAACCGGTAGCAAAAATAATAAACCGGGCTTTTTGCAGCTCTGGCATACCGTTACGGTATGTTTGCAGCCAAAAGCACCGCTCGTCTTCTTGCCAACGAATATCGATAACTTCTGTATGATGCTGGATGGGTAAAGCTAGCACCTCACCATACCAGTCCAGATAGTCGGCCCACAGCAGTCGGGGAATGTAGCGTATGCGTTGCCAGTACTCATCACCGTAACAGGCGGCACACCAGCGCCGAAAATTAAGATTGGGTATCCCCCAGTCCAGCCCCCCTGTCACATCTTTAGGTGTTCTGAGGGTGGCATTGCGGGCATAGGTGCGCCAAGGCCCCTCTTGTCCAGGGGCGCATCGATCAAATATACGGACATGGTTAATGCCATGGCGTCCTAGGCCAAAGGCAGCTGACTTTCCCCCATAGCCCGCACCGATAATGGCAACGTCTAGGCTGTCGGTATGGCGACTATAGTCCCAGGTCCGACTGGGATAGCTCAGTAGCTCTAAATCTGTTGCGAGTGCCTCTGCTAGCTGCTGCTGTCGTTGTTCCGCGTCGGGTAGTAGCGACGGCAGTGTCCAAAAGTCTCGGGGGGTGAAGTCCTTGGGCAAGGCTGGGGGCTGATGAACAAAGGTCATGGATTCTCTTTGGTGTAGGGCAGACCAAGGGCAGCTGGGGGAGTGGCTTTACCGGCAATTCCCATGAGCGCTAATAGGGCAGTGACATAGGGCAACATGGCCAAAAACTGATAGGGGATATCCAGATTGAGGGCTTGAATCCTCAGCTGCAGTGCTTCGGTAGCCCCAAACAAAAGACAGGCCCCGGCGGTGGATACCGGATGCCAGCGACCAAAAATAAGTGCCGCTAGGGCGATAAATCCCTTGCCAGCACTCATACCTTCGGTAAAAAAGCGCACATGCACCAGCGCTAAATAGGCTCCTGCTAGCCCACACAGTCCGCCGCACAGCATGACGCTGACATAGCGCACGCGACTCACCGATACTCCAGCCGTATCCGCTGCCCGAGGGGCGTTTCCCACTGCCCGTAACACCAGTCCCCAGCGAGTCCGAAACAAGATATAGGTACTAAAAGGTATTAACAACAACAGCCCATAAAAGAGCGGGTCTTGGCTAAAGAAGACGCCAACCACCGGCAGCTGTGTTAATCCTGGAATAGCTAGGGGAGCAATACTGGGCAGCTCCACCGTACCGCTGTCAAACAATAGTCTGGCTCCGTAAGTCGTGAGCCCCGCCGCCGTCAGGTTAATAGCTAACCCCGACACCAGCTGATTCACCCCTAAACTGACACATAAATAGGCATGCACCATGCCAACCAGGGCACT
>JBCDFI010000417.1:0-5151 GCA_039178155.1 Cyanobacteria bacterium P01_H01_bin.105 | reverse complement strand
TGCTGGTGTGTGATTGGAAAACCGCGCGTCGTCCCAAACAAGCGGAATGGATTGAGGACTATTTTTTGCAGGTGGCTGCCTATTGCTGGGCTGTGAACTGGGTCTATCGCGACTACGACATTAAGGTGGAGCGGGCAATGGTTGCGATCGCACTCGAAGATACCCCAGCCCAGTTGTTTACCCTCGAACCCGACAAATTAGACCAATATTGGGGGCAGTTTCAGCAGCGATTACGCCAGTACTACCGGCTGAAATGGCTGTAATTTAGGGCATTTCTCTTAACACTCCTTTAGTTACGTATAGAGAAAACTTTGATATACTTCAATCGAAATTGCTACGAGTAAACACGGATATTCCGTCGTTATCGCTTCTAAGGAGCCCTGCCATGGCCATTCTCATTCCATTTATTGTTACCTGGTTGATTACCACGATTGCTTTGGTGATCATCACCTTCTTGCCCACTGGTGTAGAGTCTGACAGCTTTGGTAAGACAGCAATTACTGCCCTAGTGTTTGGTGTACTTAACGGTGTGGTCGGTATTATTGCAGGCCTGCCTGTCTTAGGCGGTTTGGTGTGGTTAGTGACCTTGGGTGGTCTGTTGTTAAATCTGATTTTATTTGGTCTATCTGCCAAACTAGTGGAGGGGTTTCGCCTGCGCTGGGGTATCTGGAGTGCGATTATCGGTGCCTTTTTGCTGTCGGTGATCACGTCCATTTTGAACGCTATTATTTAGGTCGCCGCGCGACTTAGAGTCTAGGTGACTGATGTTGCTATGGGTTTATGCCTGATTTCAGCATCAGACAAACTCAAAAGCAGATAAGTCCATAGGACAAGCCATAAAAAGACGCTGTCTAAACAGACAGCGTCTTTTCAATATTTGAGACTTTCATAGCCGACAGCTGTTTATAGCTAAGGCTGATGACCTGAGACGGAATTTAAACAAAGTTGTAGTTGTCTATACTATGATTAAGATATTTACTGCTGAATGAATAGTGAGTCGAATAGCTTTACTCACCATTCCCATTGCTTAGGGCGAAGGCTGATGATACTCGTCCCACCCAAGTGTCACCGTGCCTTCTTGACTGAGCGTTTTGCTTAGGAGATTAGACCGTATGGCTGACCTTGAAAAGATGCGACGGTATGATGCGGTTGCGATCGCAGACCACTACCGTTTTCGTCTTTTGACAGTACTCTGGCGAGCGCTCTCGGTGGCGTTAATGCTAGGTAGTTTTGTTCTAGGGCTATTGTTAGACCGAGTCTTAGGACGCAAAGATATCAATGAATCAAGGCGAGCTGCTCAGCTACGAAAAATATTAACAGATCTCGGACCTACCTTCATCAAGGTAGGTCAGGCCCTCTCTACACGACCTGATTTAGTTAATCCAAAATTCTTAGATGAACTGATAAAACTCCAGGACCAGCTGCCCCCGTTTAATAGTCAGGTGGCCCAGTGGATTATTGAAAAAGAGCTAGGACGTACCCCTGACGAAGTCTACAGCTATATTTCGCCTGAGCCAGTGGCTGCAGCCAGTTTGGGGCAGGTTTACAAAGCCCGTCTCTATACAGGAGAAGATGTGGCCGTTAAGGTTCAACGACCTGGGCTTGTTCCCATCATTTGTCGGGATCTTTATTTACTGCGCTGGGCTGCCGGATGGATTGCCCCTTGGTTACCCCTTAACCTAGGCCACGACCTCACGTTGATTGTGGATGAGTTTGGCTCAAAGTTATTTGAGGAAATTGACTACCTGAATGAAGGACGTAACGCAGAAGCATTTGCGGCTAACTTTTCTGACGATCCAAAGGTCAAAGTTCCGGCTATTTATTGGCGCTACACCAGTACCCGTGTGCTTACCCTAGAGTGGATTGATGGCCTCAAGCTGACTGATATCGAACGAGTCAGGACAGCGGGTTTAGACTCCGATGAACTCGTTACTATTGGTGTTGCCTCAGGTCTAAGGCAGCTGCTAGAGTTTGGCTTTTTTCATGCGGACCCCCATCCCGGTAATCTTTTTGCGATGCGCGATGGCACGATGGCCTACATCGACTTTGGCATGATGGATCAGCTTAGCCAGGACATGAAAGAAACACTGGTAGATTCGGTAGTGCATCTGATCAACCAGGAGTATGACAAGCTGGCCAATGACTTTGTCAAGCTGGGTTTTCTCACCCCTGATGTGGATGTTCGCCCGATTGTGCCTGCTTTACAGGCGGTCTTTGATGGAGCCATTGGTGAGAGCGTTGGTGACTTCAACTTTAAGAGCATTACCGATAAGTTTTCAGAGGTGATGTATGAATACCCCTTTCGAGTACCCGCTAAGTTTGCGCTGATTATTCGTTCCTTAGTGACCCAAGAAGGACTCGCCCTCACCTTAAATCCAGACTTTAAAATTGTGGAGATTGCCTATCCTTATGTCGCACGGCGGCTGCTGATGGGAGAAACCGAGTCTTTACGAGCACGGCTAATTGAAGTGTTGTTTAAAGACGGTCGCTTTCAGTGGCAGCGATTAGAGAACATGATTCGTATTGCCCAAGGCGATCAGGGCTTTAACCTAATACCAACGGCTGGACTCGGTATGCAGTTTTTGATGTCTGACGAGGGTCAATATCTTCGTCAGCAAATCCTGGCGGCTTTGACCGAGGATAACCGTCTCCATACCGAGGAAGTCGCTCGTTTATGGGCTTTAGTGAAAGATGACCTGCAACCTGAACAGCTGCTTGGGGCTGCCTGGAGCGCGTTAGCAGATTTTTCTAAAAATCAGGCTGCATCGTTGGTGCCAGCTGAGCTGACGTCAGTCTTGTCGGGCAATGGACGTTAGATATAACCGAGGTAACCGGTTGCGAAGACGGACTTGAATTCTGTTCAAACGTTGAGTTTGTTACGATGGCAACGGCTGTGTGCTCAGTTCAATATTGATACTTATGAGGCTGCTCAGGAATATAAGCGTATTGTTGCAGCCTATCGACAGTCTCATCGGGCTTATCACACAGCTCAGCACATTAATGAGTGTTTAACCTTGTTGGACTGGGTTAGTGGCCCTGCCCAAGGTTACCCATGGTTAGAAATGGCGCTGTGGTATCACGATGTGGTTTATCAGCCTCGTGCCCACAACAATGAACAACAGAGTGCTGACTGGGCCGTAGCGTTTCTACAGACTCATGATGTGGCGTCAATCCAGATCGAGCGGGTTGAATCGTTGATTATGGCCACATCTCACACGGCGGTATCTTATATTGAAGCCTCTGGTATGGAAGCCTCTGGGTCGGGTAATGCAACTGAGTCTGCTGGCTGGTTAGTAGACATTGATTTAGCAATTTTAGGAGCAGCTCCCCCACGATTTTTAGAATATGACGATCAGATACGCCAGGAATATAGCTGGGTACCAGAAGCTGTTTACCGCGCTAAACGACAAGTGGTGCTATCTCAGTTTTTGCAACGTCCTGTCATTTATCAATCTGATCTTTTTCGAGAACGGTTTGAAGCCCAGGCCCGAGAGAATTTAGAGGCGATACGCTAGTTACCAACATTGCTTCTCTTTTTGGTCTACAGATGTTCTCAGTATCTGTTGAGTGTGTATATCAACCCTGATGGTTTGTTGAATAAATTCGCTAAGCTACATAAGGGTAGCAATCTGGCTGGTGCTGTATTCCTCTCAGGTACCACAATGGAGTTATTAGCGGGTGAAATGGATTTTTAAGCAGCGTCCTCTACCGTGGATTCTTAGCTGCACGGCTATTGGACTAATTGGCATAGGTGTAGTGGCCGTGGGGCGCTATCGTGGCGATGCCTATGATGTGACGGCTTTAACGGTGCCAGTAGAGTCGACAGAAGTCACTGTTCGTATTAATGCAAGCGGTGAGGTAGAGGCATTTCAAACGGTGAATCTGAGTCCTAAAAACTCAGGTATTGTAGGTGAACTTTTGGTTGAGCAGGGGGACTCGGTTGAGCAAGGGCAGATCGTGGCCCGCATGGATATTGATGACCTCAATGCTCAAATGCGTCAAAATCAAGCTAATTTAGCTGAGGCTGAGGCTCAACTGCAAGACCTATTGCAGGGAACCGATCTCCCGCAGCTGGCCCAGGCTGAGGCCAATGTGGAGGCGGTGCGATCGCAACGTGTAGAGGCTGACTCTCGCCTACGGTTGGTGGAGAGCGATTTGGCTCGCGATCGCAACCTCTATGCCCAAGGCGCAATTTCTGAACGTGAACTTGACAACAGCCAAAACGCTGTCGATAGTGCCCTGGCCAACGTCAGTCAGCTTGAGGCTCGCGTCATTGAGGCTCAACAACGCCTCAGCGATCTTGAAGACGACCCAGACCCAGAAGATGTTGCCCAGGCCCGCGCCCGTGTAGAGCGAGCCCAGGGCCAAATTTCTGCTATTCAAACTCGCATTGACAACACCCTTATCCGTGCCCCGTTTGGAGGTGTTGTTACTCAAAAATTTGCCACCGAGGGGGCATTTGTGACCCCAACTACCTCTGCTTCTGAAGCTGCTTCAGCGACATCCAGTGCTATTGTCGCTATTGCCAATGGTTTAGAAGTTGTTGCTGAGGTACCCGAAGCCGATCTGGGCCAAATTAAGATAGGACAGGCAGCAGAAATTATATCTACGGCCTATCCTGAAAAGGTGTTCAAAGGAAAAGTCCGGCTGATTGCTCCAGAAGCAATCGAACGTCAAAATGTCACCATCTTTCAGGTCAGGGTACGCTTAGAGAATGGCCTAGAGCAGCTACGCTCAAATATGAATGTAGACCTAGCGTTTCTAGGCAATCAGCTGAGTGATGCGCTTGTTGTGCCAGCTGTTGCCGTTGTAACCCAGGGAGGAGAGACTGGCGTCCTCGTACCTGGTGAAAACAACAAAAATATTCGCTTTCGTCCCGTTACCCTAGGGCCTCAAGTCGGTGAGCAAATCCAAATTTTAGACGGGGTGATCTCAGGTGATCGGGTATTCGTTGATCTCCCACCTGGACAAACCCTCGATAATCTGCGCTTTAATCGCGATACACAAAACTAGCCGCTAAGCATTCTAAAATGCCAACGAAATAAGAAAAAGGAGCAAAGACGCTTTCAATGCGTGCTTTACTCCTTACTGTCACAGCAAACCTTAAAAAATATCATTGCTAATTGGGAAGATACTTCCCTCTGTTTCGTT
>JBCDFI010000416.1:0-5158 GCA_039178155.1 Cyanobacteria bacterium P01_H01_bin.105 | reverse complement strand
CTGCACCAATCACCGCTTCTTGCTCTGGGAAAGTATAGTTTTCAAGCAAAATGTGATCGTCTTGGGGCAAGAAGTGTAGCACCCGCACACGATAGGGCTGATCGAGCACAAAATCGTAGGCTTGCTCTAGATACAAGCAGCCCCCTGGCAAAAAGTTAGGAGGCAAGGGACGCATACACACTCGAATATGGGCAAAAAAGGGTGGATTTTCAATGGCTTGGGCCTGGTTACTAAAATCAGCGGCCATCCATTTGAGTAAGGTAGAGATATCGGTTGGATGAGACATACAAACAGAAGCTAGAAGTTGAACTTTCTAAATCAGAGACATGAATCGAGATATTTGAGACAGACAGTACCGCATCACAGTTTTTGACTCAGGTATCTTTTTCGGCCAGTCAAGCTTAAGCAGTCGGTCTACAAGCTAAACATGGGTGCAGCTCTGACATTTATCATGAAAAGATAGAATCTTCTCAAGAGCAACTTTATGGCGCTTCGCTCAGTTTTTCATACATTTTTTGACCACTGCGTTGGTAGCTGGTCTACAGAGCGTACCTACCACTATCTCACTCAAAATGAAGTAGAGCGCTCCCATACTGATTTTCAGGTATCACCGCTGACGCCAGAGCTGAAGGCCAAAGTGCTATCTGACAATGCCTACAGCGATGTCAAAGGTTTGGATGGACTGCCAGGGTTCCGACTTGCTTTTAATACGGTCTCGGAAAAAGGCGAAAAGGTCTCTCAATCGTTAAATTTGCTATTTGTTACTCATATAGAAACGGGCCATATTCTAGAGGGTGACTATCTTCGCGATCGCGCCTATGAAGAAGCCCGACCTATCATCTCTCACTTTCGGTTCGATACCCACACTAACGAGCTGTTGATGACCACCAACTATACCCGTGTGGTTTCAGTAGATTCCATCACCTTAATCAATCCCCAAACCCGTATCCGTCGCATCCTCAACTATCTGCGACCACCTGCAGGGCAACCCTTAGAACAACTGGGGCTAGTCGGTTTTGGTGTTGAACAAAAGGTTTCCTAATCAGAAATAGATCGTGGCAGCTCTACTGTATTGCTTGATATAGAGTGCTTTTGCCGCATCCTTCTTACGGAATCGGCACAAATTAACGTGTATTGATTTCTATAACAGTTAAACAAATTTCTCCAAACTATTGGGAAAGCTGGGGTAACTCTTAGAACAGAAATATCTTTGCTACGGAGAGCGCACAGTGGGCTTATTTGAGAAAGTTCGGGCCGAATTCATTGACATTATTGAATGGCTCGATCCATCGCAAGATACCATTGCCTATCGCTTCGAGCGGTTTCAAAACGAAATCAAAATGGGGGCACAGCTAACGGTTCGCCCCGGTCAGGTTGCGATTCTAGTGGGAGAAGGCCAGGTAGCTGATGTTTATGAGCCAGGACGTTACCGATTAGAAACCCAGAATATGCCAGTTCTCACTACGCTTATGGGCTGGAAGTACGGGTTTAATTCTCCATTCAAGGCTGAAGTTTATTTTTTCAACACTAAAATTTTCACAAATCTCAAGTGGGGTACAGCCAACCCCATCACAATTCGAGATCCTGAATTAGGGCCAGTACGTCTGCGAGCCTATGGCACGTATACTATGCGCGTTAACAACGCTCGCACCCTGCTAGAGCAGCTGATCAGTACCGATGGCCTCTTTCAGACTGACGAAATTAGCGATCACCTGCGCAATATGATCGTATCGGCCTTTGCTAGCTCAATTGGCCAAGACCAGACTCCTTTGTTTGACCTGGCGGCCAATTACCAAGCCATGGGTGAGCAAATACGTGAGGCTATGGAGCCTAACATGGAGCAGTTTGGCCTAGCACTGCGTCAGCTGCTAATCGAAAATATTTCTCTGCCCCCCGAAGTCGAAGCGGCCCTCGACAAACGCGCTTCCATCGGCATCTTGGGCAATATGCAGCAATATACCCAATACCAGGCTGCTAATGCCATCGAGCAATCGGCCAAAAATCCGGGTGGAGCCAGCCCCGGTCTTGACCTCGGTGTCGGCATTGCCATGGGGCAACAGATTGCTAATGCCATGGCCCCACGCACAGATACTGCAAAAGCCTCTCCGGCTCCCTCGGCCCCAGTAGCACCACCACCGCCGCCCATACCAACAGCTACTTGGTACATTACCCGAGATGGTCAAAACTTTGGACCCTATTCCCAGGCTCAGCTCTTAGCCAATGGCCTAACTGCTCAGTCCAACGTTTGGAAACAAGGTATGGCTGGCTGGCAACCGGCAAATACAGTGCCCGAGCTACAGGCATTGTTGAGCAGCGTACCGCCACCGCCACCAGGGGCTTAGTAATCGGAGTCCTCATCCCATGGTGAATACGCCCGCTGTTAACCAGTACCAGTGCCCTGGCTGCAAGGCTGACATGGCCTTTGATCCAGACCTAGGGCAGCTTCAATGTCCTTATTGTGGTCGGGCAGAGGCGATGCCTGAGGTAACAGCTACTAAGCTCAGTGCCACCCTGCAAGAGCATAATCTAGCTGCATTTATCGAAACAAATCGGACTCAGATTGCTCAGCTAGCGATCACAGCCCAGGCAGTCAACTGTCCTGGCTGTCGGGCTACGATCACATTTGAACCGCCGGACGTTGCGGGTAAGTGCCCGTTTTGCGCCACTAGCATTGTCACTCAAACGAGTCATACTGCCGATCCTACCCTTGTTCCATCAGGGGTAGTCCCGTTCACGGTGGGGCGTAAGATTGCTTTAAGAAAGCTACGGGATTGGTTAGCTTTTCGCTGGGATTTAAAAGATCTCAAGGCCATATTTTTACCTGGAAAGCTCAAGCAGCTGGCCCAGAATCAATCTCTTACAGGGGTTTACCTGCCGTTTTGGACCTACGATGCTCAGACCAACAGTCGCTATCGAGGTGAACGAGGCAAGCATTATTACGAAACGGAAACCTATACGACGACCAATGCCCAAGGTGAGCGGGAAACCAAGAGTCGCCAGGTACGGCGAACACGTTGGTATTCAGCCTCGGGGCAAGTACATAGATTCTTTGACGATGTGCTGATACCGGCGACGCGAGCCATCAGTGAGCAAAAACTACGTCGACTGTGGCCCACACTGGCAGTTTCAAAGCTAAAGCCCTACAGTGCCGAGTACTTAGCGGGTTTTAAGGCCCAGCGCTACGAGGTGCCTGTTAAGGAAGGTTTTGAACGCGCTAAAACTACCATGGCAGAAACTATTCGTAGGGATATACGCTCTGACATTGGTGGCGATGAGCAGCGTATTCATTCGGTGTCTACGAACTACTCAAAGGAAACCTTCAAACATATTTTGTTACCCGTTTGGATGGCGACCTATCGCTACGGTGGCAAAACCTATCAAGTAATGATCAACGCTGAAACAGGGACAGTGATGGGTGAGCGACCTGTGGCAGCCTGGAAAGTAGTCTTAGCGGTTGCGATCGCAGCTCTCATACTCGGAATAGTTATTGTCCTAGCCGCCAACGGATAACCGTACCTCCACTAGGTAAAAAAGTTCACCACAAACATCTCAAACCCTTTATTCAAAACTCATTCAAATTTTTTCCAAACTGCCGTTGTCGATTTAAAGAATAGTGATTAACATTTAGTTACATAGGTGTAACCCACCTTAACGTTTCGTCTGAAGGACTTCGAATCATGGCAGAAGATAACGCAAAGTTTGGTTTTACTCAGCTCGCTGAAAACTGGAATGGCCGTTTGGCTATGCTAGGTTTCGTAATCGGTCTTGCTACTGAGCTTATGACTGGTCAGGGCATCCTGTCTCAGTTGGGCCTAATGTAGGACTGAGATTAGATAAGTTACAAGAGATATCTCCAGAATCAAACTTTTTTCATACAGTCAGAGAACAAAGGGGCAAGCTTCGGCTTGTCCTTTTTTGTCCCTAGTCCTCAAACTCCGCCCACGTTGCTACCGTTTTGAGTTCAGGCGGGATTCTAGCATCGGGTTGAAATTCCAATACGGTCTCTCGATATCCCAGGTAGCCTGACTCTGTAAACGACATCAACATGCGGGTTAGGGCGATCCATACCGTCTCGTCAAACTCCCAATCTTTATTGAAGCCTGCTCGGTCTGCAATCGACTTCAGCGCCCAAAAATAGCTGTTGCGCACCACCGAACCCTGCTTTTTGTAAGGAGGCACATCGTCTTGGTGAATAAATAAAACTTGGTTGCTAATCTTTGCTCTCATGGGCATCAATGCTTTACAACTGTATCCATCAACTTAATTTTTTCTAAAACATCCCATGGTGGCGGCTGTTTGCCTGCGTAACGTTCACAAAGTCTATAACAACACCTGTGTGGTCAACGATCTCTCGTTGACTATCCAACCGGGTGAAATTTTCGGCCTGCTTGGGCCTAACGGTGCGGGCAAGTCCACCACCATTCGGATGGTGACGACACTGACTCGAGCAACCCAGGGTGACATCGTCGTTTCTGGCTACGATGTCCGTCGGCAAAAAGCCGAAGTACGGCGTCAGATTGGTGTCGTGCTTCAGCAAACTAGCGTCGATGGCGATTTATCGGTCTGGGAAAATATGGAGTTCCATGGCAGAATGCACCACCTGCCCAATCCTCAGCGCCAGCGAGACATTGATCAGTGGCTGGCCTACGTGGAACTCTCCGAGCGTCGTGATGATAAAGTCAAAACTCTATCTGGGGGGATGAAACGCCGCTTACAGATTGCCCGAGCGCTGCTACATAAACCTAAAATTCTTTTTTTGGATGAGCCTACCGTAGGTCTAGACCCTCAAACCCGACGTCGTCTTTGGGAAATTATCCTCGATCTGAATAAGCAGCAGGGTATGACGATGCTACTGACCACCCATTATATGGAGGAGGTAGAGTATCTGTGCGATCGCATCGGCATTATGGATCAAGGGCGGCTGATTGAAATGGGAACCCTGGCAGAGCTGAGATCGCACCATGGTGAAGGTATCGTCATCCAAACAAACAACGATCGCTGGAACTATACCTTTTTTCCGACTCTCCAAGATGCCAATCAGTTTCTCGATCAGCAACCCGACAAAACCGGCATGATGACCCGCTCCTCAAACTTAGAGGATATCTTTGTCGAATTAACAGGTCACAATTTAGATTAGTCCTCAAAATAAAAGTGGATG
>JBCDFI010000415.1:0-5169 GCA_039178155.1 Cyanobacteria bacterium P01_H01_bin.105 | reverse complement strand
TCAAATTTTAGAATCGATGGTTGTTTATGATTGAGTAAACAGCGCCTGCCACTCCTGAACAAGGGCTGGTGATACCAGGAGTTCCACTGACTTACCTTGAGTTGTTGGTAACGTCAGCTTCACCGGAATGGCGGCTTGTAATTTGGAGACAATTGGAGCTAGATCATATTGGCCAACGTTGGCTTCAGGTACAGCGGCGTCCGTGAAAATTTGTTGAGAGGCCTCATTTGCAGTGAGGGCGTTACCTAAGGAATCGTTTAACTCCAGGGGCTGCGATCGCTCAATTTCTGTGATGCCTGGAAAGCCCACCAGTCGGAGATAGAAAAAGGTGCTGCCATCGGGACGAATGCGTTTAAATGCGATCGCTTGCCAACTCTTACCGTGCTGATCGCGCAGGGTCTGGCGAGACTGATAGACAAGTTGCCCAGGAGCCTCTTCTAATTGGCGAATCGCGGCAGCGGCTTGTGGCACTGCAAGATTTTCAACCCCTATCAGGAGCAGGATTAATAGTATGCTGAAAGAAATCAGCCAAAGAATCAGCTGGCGTACACGTTGCCACATCATAAAATCTCCTAATGATGCCTATCTCCAAGTTTATTCACTCAGTGCAGTTTGAACCGATTGCTGCACTGAATCGGGAATAAATACCGCATACATACCGCGTAAATCATCCACCTTAAAGTCGTAGGCCAAATCTTGGGGATAGTTATCCTTTACAAACTGGGGACGATTATCTTGGAGCCCATGACAGGCTAAACAGCTTGCTTCCACGTTAATGCGACGATAATAGCGAGTGCCAGATTGGTCATTCAAAGTCTCTTTCTCCCAGAATCCCATTAACTCTGGGGATTGCTCAAATGTAGACAGGGCATTAGTGGCTGCCAGATTATCGGGTTTATGGGCCGGATTACGATATTTTTTGGCAATTTGCTTCACCTGCCAACCATTCTCTTTGCTGAGTTGTATGGCTTTCATACCGACGGGTTTACACACCTGCTTCATGGTTTCAGCCGTCGGTGGTTCTGCAGCATCTTCCAAGTAAGCCGCTAGCTCGCTACGCATGGCATCTAAATTTTCAATCTCTTGAACAGCTTTGGCAAGCTGGGCAGGTTCTGGCTGAGCCTGAGCAATCGCTGGATAGCCGAGAATAACAAGTCCGATTAGCGAGAAGCCCAGTATGGTCTTGGCTAGGATTCTGAACATAGATCTCGTCTCCTATATGGGAAGGCAAACTTAATGAGTCGATCTCTAATAGAGATTTGGCACAGAGGGACAGTAAATCGTTGTCGATGATCCGGTAATAGCGACAGTTACCCACTCGTCGACAGGCAACAACACCTGAGCATTTAAGCAACTGCAGATGTTTAGAGACATTAGCTTGATTTAAACGAGTGCGCTTACAAATCTCAGTTACATTGCGTTCTTGATTACAAATGGCAGAGAGAATTTGCAACCGACTGGGATCGCTTAATAGTTTAAATCGCTGTGCTATTTGCTCAAAGCGTTTTTCTAACATGACTGGACAGATGTCCACCGGATTAGGTTGAGTCTCCATAGGCTGAGTATCAACAAAGGCCAAATCGCAATCAATGGAGCGCTTAGGGATTAACTGCCGTTTGTTCATAGTTGATGGTGGTTGGCTTCAGCATCTGTAAACCAAAGAGAATGCGTAATCCCAGGTTTTCAAACCAGGGCATGCCAACGCCTGTACGCATTTTGACCATGAAATATTCCTCAAAGGCTGCTTTTACCCAGACAACCCATGGGCCACGAATAGCATAGGATCGCTTTCGCTTGCCGGTTGTTGGATCAGGCAGAACGGGAGCGGCAATATAAGCAATACCGGTATCGCCGAATTCTGCAAAACACAATGCCTCTAATGTTGGCACTTTGAGAGAACCTTGAATCGCTCCTAGCTCAACAGCAATGTTATGGGCAACTGCGGTGGCCATGGCTTCAGCCATTTGGCCACTTTTGGGCAATCCGATGGGCACACGGGTTTGGTCGGGCTGCACTAGTTTAACACTGACGCCTGCGGCATAAATGTTGGAAAAGTCTGGATGACGCTGGGTGGGCAATATTGGAATAAATCCTTTGGCATCTCCCAAACCAGGCACGGCTTGAATAAATTTGGCTCCGCGAAAGGCGGGTAAGATCATCGAGTATTTGAATGGTAACTGTTGTCCGTTGTCCAGAGCGACGGTCTGTTCATCCACAGCGGTAATCGCTGTGTTCTCAATGATCGTAATATCTCTTTCGTGCATTAAGTTAGCAGTCAGTTCTCTCGCATTTTTCACATTAGAGACACCTAAATGCCCTGCGTAGGGCTCTGGGGTGACATAGGTAATGGGTACTTGATCGCGTAGTCCTCGGCGACGTAATTCGTGATCGGCCATCAGGGCAAATTCGTAGGCGGGGCCAAAACAGCCCGCCCCCGGAGCGGCACCGATAACCATCGGCCCTGGATTGCTGAGAAAATCAAGCCAGGCTTGATGAGCTACAAGGGCATGGTCAGGGGTACAAACAGACTGGGTGTAGCCTCCATGGGGGCCTAAGCCGGGAATTTGATCAAACGCCAGAGAAGCACCGGTTGCGATCGCAACATAATCATACTCAATTGTTCTCTCTCCCTCGACTGTAATAGAGCGAGTCTGAGGATCAAGGGCTGTCACCCTACCAGGCACCCAATCTAAATGATGACGCTGCGCCAGCCGCGATAGATCTAACTGTACATGCTTCAACGGCTTCAGCCCCAAAGCCACCTGGATCAGCCCTGGAATAAAGGTAAATTTGGGTTCGCTAGAAATTAGCGTTACCCGATGATTGCTTGGCAACAAGTGACGTAGCTCATAGGCTGCAGGCAACCCCGCCAGACCGGCCCCAATTACAACAATATTGGCCATAGCGCTCTTTCATCCTCCATTTTCTTGATTTAGGCTTTTCCTCTAATTGTTCATTAGTCCCATGGCGGCAATAAAATTCTCTAAACTTCTGAACGCTAGCCAATAGGATGATAAGTCAGAAATTTGGGGAAGTTATAAGGCCCTTCCTTTGACAACAACCAGACAACCCTTTCTCAACCATACTACCAAATAGTTATATAATGTTATTCATAGAATAAAATCTATGCATCCTCCCTAAAGATTGTTTTCTTGTTAGGCAACTAAAAACAAAAGACAATCGAAGTACCATATTGCTATCTGGTCATGTATTGAATGATGAGATGAACTGAATTTGAATTAAATCATGGAAAACGCAATTCCTTATGAGGTACCGTCCTTATCGCGACGGCAACTACTCAACTTTTTGACGGGGGCAACCGTTGCTGCAACCGCTGGTTCAGCCCTCTACCCTATCGCTAAGTTTTTCATCCCGCCTCGGGAAGTATCTGAGGGCGGCGGGATTCTCGCCAAAGATAAACTGGGCAATCCGATTCCAGCCAGTCAAATCCTTGCTAACCCGCCTGGAACTCGTGCCTTGATTGCAGGACTGGCCAGCGAACCGACGTATTTGATCGTCCAAGACGATGGCTCTCTGGGGACTAGGGGGATTGTTGATAACTGTACTCACCTGGGTTGCACCTTCCCCTGGAACCCCGTAGATCAGGAATTTCAATGTCCCTGCCATGGGTCTCTTTACGATCCAGAAGGTAACGTTGTGCGGGGGCCTGCGCCTCTTCCTCTCAAGATAGTTCATGTGGTGGTTAAGGATGATGCCATCTGGATCTATCCCTGGAACGAGACTGACCCACGTACTCATGAACAACCCTGGTGGGTGTGATCAACTGCTTTGCTCTCATTTATTTGGGGTATGGTCTCCCGCCAAGGCTTGCAGTCGCTGAAAATCAAGAATCTTAATTTTAGGGCCATCTACTGTCAACAGACCGTCATGGCCCATTTTTTGCAATGCTCTAGAAAGGGTCTCCGGAATCGTACCCATAAAAGCAGCCAGTTGTCCTTTCGTGATCGCCAACTCCACACCCCTGCTATTAGCGGCCTGATGGCTAAGCAGCAAGATATAAGTCGCTAGTCTACCGGACACATCTTTAAGAGATAGATCTTCGATTAATTGGGAGAACCTGCGCAAGTGGCGCGAGAAAATAGTCAATAGGTTAAAGGCCAGCATGGCATCTTGTTGCAGTAGCCTTAGAAAGGCTTCGCGGGGGAAATACAAGAGTTCAACAAACTCTAAAGCCACAGCAAATGCTGCATAGCAATGTCCATCAAAAGCAGGAACGCCAGCCAGACAATCTCCGGCACCTAACAAGCCCATGATCTGTTCTCGACCTGTTCTAGAAGCCTTAAACACCTTTACTTGCCCCGAGAGAATAAGAAAGATACCCTGGCATTTTTCCCCTTCAGAGAAGAGTACGTCTCCGCTCTGAAAAGTCTGCATGATTGCACTCTGGGCAATGCGATCAAATCCTTCACCTGAAAGGTTTTGCAAAAGTTCGCTGTTCCCAAGCAATTCTCTTAATTCCTGAGATAACTGAATCATATGATCTCCAAAGTCTTCAAAGCAAAAAACTAGTCCTTAATTGACTTATGTCAATGTAGTTTTTCTTAATTCAACTTATAGTTTAAACATAACCCAGTCACACATTAATTGTGATCCACGTTCAGAGTCTCTTGTTCAGTCGAATCTCTGCTGAAACCTCGACTGCAACAGGAGAGCACCCTAATGGAATAAATCTGTTGGTTTAAATGTTTTTTAAGTTTTGGAGTTTGAGCAATGAATACTATCGTTTCAGTCGTTTTTACAAGTGCGATCGCAACCACACTTGTGAGCCTGTTGCGCACACAACAAAAAAAGCTAGGCCAGACTTTGATAGCGCTATTCGGAGCCGTTATCGTAACGTTTCCAATCATGGCCTCACCCGCAATTGCTTTTCCACAACCGATATCTTCTATCCCAAACATCAGTCATCAACGGCCCAACCAGGAGATGTTTAGATTTGAGGAAGAGCTCTATATTTCACCCAGAGGAGATCAGTGCAATGGCCTTTGCATAGCACAGGAACAAACAGGATTTCAAAGCGATCAAGATCTGATCCAAACTATCAGTTCCAAAGTATCTAATGAAGACAACTTAAGGGTCAATGTAGATAATGGTGCGGTTTTTCTGTCTGGCTCTGTCAAGGATGAAGCTACAGTCCATACTATTATCAAG
>JBCDFI010000414.1:0-5193 GCA_039178155.1 Cyanobacteria bacterium P01_H01_bin.105 | reverse complement strand
TTCTCCTACAAAGTTAAATCCAAGCCCAAATCCAAGACCTTGTAAATCACCTGATACACTTTCATAAGTGGTCCACAGACTAGCGCTGTGCTCGGGTATATTGAAAATTCCGTTGCCATCAGGAATCAAATTATCTGCTGTCACCCTCGCATCGATGTAGGTGTAGGATACAATCATATTCCAGCCGGGTAGAATTTCTCCTACCATATCTAGTTCCACTCCTTGACTGCGCTGCTCACCCGTTGCCACCGATGAAAATGTATCAAGAGGGTCAGGTGTGGCAAAATTTTGACGAGTAATGTCAAAATGCGCTAGGGTTGCAAACAGGTTCCCTTTCAATAATTCAGCTTTAATACCGATTTCAAATTCTTCACCTTCCTCAGGTTCGAGGGGAGCCCCAGCGGAGGTGGGATCAAGGTTGGGGGTAAGGATTGAGAATAGCTGGCAAACAGCGACAGAAAATCTACTGGCTGATAAACAATGCCCACTCTGAGAGTCCAGGCGTCATCATTTTGGGTTATTTCAGAACCAGACTTTTCCTGCTAAGTCTGGTTGGCTGTCGGCCTCTCCTTTGCTGGCCGATATGATCAAAATGCCCACATTCAACCGGGCGAGCCGAACTCATATTTGCAGACAGGGCGTTGGCACAGACGACAGAACAAGTTTGACAAGCAATGGGCACAGACCCAGATGACCGTTCGGCTGGTGGTGAGTTATTTCAATTGGATATGGCGTCCTCACTCACAGAAGATATGGCTGCTCAAAGGGCTGGATTAGCCACCCAGACTTGATCTTGACACGATATTGCTACCTACTCCACGTTTTTCTGAATCACGACCGTCTAATTCTATAAACTAATCGAAGAATGTATTAAACAGAAATCCCCTTCCAACTGGAAGAGGATAATCAGTAGTGCAAACCCTAAGTATTACCTGGCGTACATTTTTTAACTATTTCAGTGAAACATATGCTAAGAAAAAGAATAGGATCAGATCTTTTGAACAGCATTGATTGGCAATTTACCACTGAGGATGCACATGCCAAACTCAAGAGACTTTACCCGAAAATTAAATTATAACGAACTACTAGTATTTAAGGTCACTCAATGTCTACATAGAATGGATCGCTACTATACCTAAAATGTTAATTCCGCATTGCTTCAATTCATGAATTAATTGTTGAAATATTTTTTGTTTGACTAATCTAATCCTAACGACCAATATTAAGCCCTCTAACTGACTAGAAATTAGTCGTGCCGCCGCTGAACTTTGTATAGGTGGGATATCAATCACCAACGCATCGTACTGTGTTTGAAGTTTTTCTAAAAGCGGTTGGAGAGAGTTGGCTGAAAATAAGTCTATAGGATTTTTGATAGGTTTCCCCGCGAGCAACAGGGAGAGATGATCAGTGAGTTCAATCGTTGATGCTGGAGAAATCATGTCAGCGTCGATCAGCAGATCGGCTAACTTACTTCTGTCATGGTCTATTGGCCCAGTCTGAACATAATCACTTAGATTAGCATCTATCAAGAGCACACGTTGGCTTGATCGAGAGAAGGCTAGCGCCAGGTGCTGTATAAACGACAACGTTGAAGTGTTATCGGCAGAACTAATTGCTAAGGTGCTGAGGTGCCTGTCAGGGTACAGTAGTTTAAGATTGGTTTCTAATAACCTAAAAGAATCTAGCAGGTCATGTGAACTGTGAAACTTAGCAGACGAATAGAGTTCTTCGTGTGATTTAAATGAATCAAGGGGATATCTTAGTCTTAACAAAATAGGTATATCTACGTCGTTTTCAAGCTCTTCAACTGAACGATACGTTTCGTCAAACTGATCGGCTATTAGCACTGTTCCTGAGCCAATAAGAATGCCTGCAAATAATCCTAAAGCAAGTGTGCGAGGTACTGATGATACAGGCTGATCAGGTTCTTCTACATCAGAGATGATCTCCCATGGCGGCACTTTCTTCGCAAGCTCAAGTTGTAAATCCTCTCTGGCAGAAAGTAATCGATTTAAACTATCTGTTGAAATCTGTAGATCGCGTTGTAGGTCTGTATACTCGTTATCTAAATAGGCTAACATCTGGATATCTTTGTTAATCTCTTGTGTAACTTGCGTTAATTCTTCCTTCTGCTGTGTCAGTGCTGTTAGATCGTTTTCAGCTTGCAACAATTCAAGGACATTATCTAGCTGAACAATATCGCCTGGATGTTTAATATCTTCATCGAGGCTAGAAAGAGCAGCGAGTCCTAGCCGTGCTTGATCTTGGTCCTCGGACTTTAAACTATTTAGTAGCAGCAAATATAGAGACACTCCATTTGCTGCTGCTAGATTCTCATCAACCTGTAAGCGCTCGGTTAGTTCATTTAACAGCGCTTCTGAAGAACGGATGGAAAGATCGACGGTCCGCATTTCACTCGTTGACTCGCTAAGCTGTTGGCTCAGCTGCTGACTGAGTTGTTGCGGCTCGTAAAAGTTGTGGCTTTGTCGAAAATCCTCTAATTTTTCCTGTAACTGTTCAACTCGCGCTTGTACAATTGGGAGTTGTTCTTCTACCAAGGCAGTTGCCTGATCGATGCTACGCAGACTAGTTTTTTTTGCATAGAGTATGTAAGCCTCTGCCAAGGACTCTAGGACCTGCTCAACTTTTTCAGAACTCGTCGCTTGAAAACTAATCTCCATAATTTCACTACGGGGTAGATGTTTTATCGTAAGTTGCTTCTGTAGTGTTTTATAGTCTTCATCAGGAAAAAATCGCTGAATTTTGGGCAGAGCCGGTGCAATCACCTCATAGCTCTCAAGTAGCTCAATAATTGTTTGAAAGTCACGAAATTCTGGTGGAACGTAGGGCCGTTGTCCTCCCTCAGACAGTGACTTAGTGGGTACTGCGAGAAAATCTGGATTGAGTAAAAGCGTTAAGGTTTCGCGATAGAGAGAAGGCTGAATGACACTTTTGAAGCAAGCCAACAAAAAAATGAACCCCGAAATCCCTAAAAAGAGCGGTAGTCTGTATAGGATGAGGCGTGGTAGATAACGCAGGGCTGCAATAACAGTGCCTGAATGAGAAGTACGAGTCAAGGTTATTACTGAGGACAACTAACGCGATAAACAGTAGTATCCTTACTATTCGCTCGCTGGGGTAAGAGACTTCATTATATTTGAGTTTTGCTATTTGCAGTAGTTGTTATCAATTAAAGTTAAGATTTCTCCAGATAGTTAGACTTGATTACTTCCCGTAATGGATATGTCTGGTTTTCGCCAACCAACTCGAATGCGTATTTCTATCATTACAGCAGTTAAAAATCGAACAGCAACTATCCGCCACACGATTGAATCAGTTATCGGACAAGATTATCCTGACATTCAATATATTGTGATCGATGGTGGCTCCGTTGATGGAACCGTTGATATCATAGACAACTATCGAAATAAGATTGATTATTTTACTTCTGAGCCCGATGGCGGTGTATATGATGCGCTGAACAAGGGGCTCAAAATAGCCCAGGGAGATATTGTTGGCTTTTTACATTCAGATGATTTTTACCATCATCATCGGGTTGTACGCTTAGCTGTTGATGCGATCGCACATCACCAGGCCGATATTGTCTTTGGAGACATTGTATTTATTGATCCTTGTCGGCTAAATCACATTCTTCGAATTTATCGCTCCCATCGATTTCACCCCGACTTATTTGCCCAGGGTTGGATGCCTGCCCATCCGAGCTGTTTTATTAAACGTGAGGTGTATGAACACTATGGCCTTTTTAAGACATGCTATAAATTGGCTTCAGATTTTGAATTATTACTCCGGTTTATCAAGATCAACCAGGTGAAATATTGCTATTTGCCAGAGATCTTAGTCTGCATGAGACCAGGGGGATTAAGTAATCGTAGCTTGGCCAATCGCTGGACAAATAATCAAGAAATTCTGCAAATTTGTAGAGAACAGAATATTCCAACGAATTTGCTGAGGCTGTTGGCTCGTTATCCCGCTAAGCTCTGCGAAAAGCTAACCTGGCTGCCCGCTTATCAAGGGATGCGCAAGCGTAAATCCGTTATTTCCAGATAGTTTTCTGTTTTATTCAATTCGTTCTGTATGACTCCATGGCTATGGGAAGCAAATCAGTGGAATTTCCGAGAAAGGTGATTTTTATCGAACTCAATGAAGTCCCTTTCAAAATAATTGACAATTTTATTCAGCAGAATCCTACTTCGGATCTAGCGCTGGCGCTACCGAAGTTTCACCAGTATCTAACTCATATTGATGACAGTGTTTTGAGTCCGTGGATTTCCTGGCCAACCCTCCATCGAGGCGTTCCGTCCTGCAGACACGGTATTTCTAACTTGGGAGAAAATCTTACTCTATTAGATCAGCAATTTCCCCCAATTTGGCAAATATTATCCCGACATGGTGTGAAAACAGGGGTGCTTGGTTCGCTACATTCCTCTCCTTTACCCCAAAAGCCAGACAACTATGCTTTTTATCTGCCAGATAGCTTTGCCCTTAGCCCCGATTGTATACCGGCCCACCTATCCAGCTTTCAAGCGCTAAATTTATCCCTGGCAAGTCATTCTGCACGCAATGTATCTGGTATGGTGCCAGTGAGACAATCCCTTGAATTGTTAACGAATGTTAGACGTTTGGGGATTTTGCCGTCCACATTAGCAGCGCTTGTCAGACAACTGGGGTTAGAGCGTCTGAAACCTTATCGGAAAAATCGTCGCCGCACCTATCAAGCTGTTCTGCACTTTGATTTATTTTTTAAGCAGCTCAAAGAGATTCGTCCTGACTTTGCCACCTGCTTTACCAATCATGTCGCCTCCGCCATGCATCGCTACTGGGCGGCAGCATTTCCAGAGGACTACCAGAATTTTGGGTTTTCATCGACATGGGTGGCACGATACCGGGATGAAATTGATTTTGCCTTGAACCAGTTTTCTCGCTTCTTGGGTCGATTGATCCACTTTGTTGAGCAAAACCCTAGTTATATGCTGTGGATTGCCTCCTCCATGGGACAATCGGCAACGACGGCAAACCCGATTTTGCGACAGCTGTATCTGACTCAGCCCGCAAAACTGATGGGCACCCTCGGTGTGCCTGATCACGCCTGGAAACCCCAAAAGGCAATGCTGCCGATTACCAGCATTTGGGTAAATATCCCCTGGAGAGAATCTGTCCGTAAGGCGCTAAACT
>JBCDFI010000413.1:0-5213 GCA_039178155.1 Cyanobacteria bacterium P01_H01_bin.105 | reverse complement strand
TAGGCTTTGCCTTGCTCAAAGCGATTATTGACTTCTTCCCAGTTCACTACATTCCACCAGGCGTTGAGGTAATCTCCTCGACGATTTTGATATTTGAGATAGTAGGCATGCTCCCAAACATCGTTACCCATGATGGGATAGTTGCCATCCATTAGAGGACTGTCTTGGTTGGGGGTACTGGTTACTCTGAGTTGACCGTTCTTATTTAAGACTAACCACACCCAGCCACTGCCAAACTGGTTTGTACCGGCACTCTTAAAGATTTGTTTAAAGCTTTCAAAATCTCCAAACGTGTCATTGATCGCTGCAGCCAGGGCTCCTGTAGGTCGCCCTTGGCCGTTGGGAGTCATGATTTCCCAAAACATACTGTGGTTAGCATGACCGCCGCCGTTCTTGCGCACGGTGGCTCGAATATCTAAGGGCAGACTATGGACGTTACTGACCAACTCTTCTATTGAATAGTTTTGAAATTCAGGATGATTTGCGATCGCACCATTCAATTTTCTGACATAGCCAGCATGGTGTCGATCATGATGCACGGTCATTGTTTGAGCATCAATATAGTCATCTAGCGCATCATAGTCATAGGGCAAAGGAGGAAGGATAAATTCCTTTGCCGCCGTCTGATTAACAATCCTATTACTAGGGGACAGAAGCTGCATCGTCGTCTCATCGGTAGCAGCGACCACCGCAACAGGTTGTACACCGCTCCATAACAAAGACGCCAACAGCGCCATCGGAAAAAGCCACACAAATAAGCGTTTAAGTCTCACAGGAAATTACCCTACAAAATCACATCTGCCTATTCGTGGAATAAAGGGGCTCACCATGACGTTATCCGTCATGGATCCGGAGTCTTAATAAAGATATGTTTTTAATCTTGACTAAACGCTTATCAGGAACCTCGGGAAAATAGAAAAATCAAATTGAAGATGGCCTGTTTGAAGCAGTAGATTTTTGGATCTATGGATTCTATAAACATTTTTCTAATAGCCCCATAGACATTAAGACTTGTTGATCAATATTTCAGCGTCAATAGTATCTGTAGCTACACTTCAGAGGCCATCACCTCACGCCCATAACGGATTGATTATTTTCTCTTTAATTTAATATTTACTGCTTCATAAATAGATAAGTTGTCGTTTGACATAGCCCCACATCGTTTCAGAATCAGTCGATATTGGTACCATAGTTGGCACATGCTAATCGAGAACCATAATTTGAAATAGGAGTACTACAATGAACCTGGACGGATTGGGAGAAGAGCAAGTTCATGCACTCTTAATGTTGATTGTCTTAAATATCATTGTATTCGCAGCACTGATGGTAAAAGTTCAGGCTGAGTTCGCTTTTTCAGGTTTGTGTGCTTTGTTTTAGCATGATAATTTCTATCATTTTTGATTGAAATATGTTTGAGTATTTGCCTCCACTCAATGACCACAATTTGCCTTATCCCGACACGATGCATCCGATTGTGGTGCATTTTGTTATTGCTATGGTGTTGTTTGCCGTATTGTGCGACATTATTGGCTATTTTACGGATAATGTCCGCCTTTATGAGGTGAGCTGGTGGAATCTATGTTTTGCGACTGTTTCTATCTTTATTGCGGTTATTTTTGGTCAAGTTGAAGCGGGGTTGGCTGAGCCCTACACGGCGGCGGAACCCACGCTAAATTTACATACCCTGATTGGCTGGACACTATCGGGGATTATCGCAGCGATCACCGGGTGGCGCTATATTCTTCGCACCCGCGATCCAAAAGCATTACCTGCTCCATTTTTGGGGGCGGGTGTTTTGCTGCTAGGCCTAGTGTTCTTCCAGGTTTATTTAGGTGACTTATTGGTGTGGGTCTATGGCTTGCATACAGTTCCTGTAGTGGAAGCGGCTAGAGAGGGTGTATTTCAATGAATCCAAGTTTGATTGATCAACTAGATTTAGGAGCCAACGGTCTACCCTATCAGGTGCCGATCCATCCTAATCTGGTTCATCTCACCCTCGGTCTGTTTATTGTGGCCATCGGGTTTGATATTGTCGGTGTTTTGTTTCCCCTAGAGAAGCCAGTTTTTAAGCTGCTGGCCATACCTGCCGCACGTTCTAACTTTTTTGACGTGGGTTGGTATAACATGTTGGCCGCAGCGATTGTGACGTTCTTTACCGTGGCAGCAGGTTTCTATGAAATTATGTTGGCTCAGCCCCTGGCGGATGTGAAAAGCGCCTGGGGCCTAGAAGCGATGGAGACAATGCTCTGGCATGGTGTAGGGGGTGTGATCCTGCTATTGCTGATTGTAGGGATGACTGTCTGGCGTGGATTTCAGCGGTTTGTCTGGAATCGCGATCGCGCCCGCCAGGTGCAATGGTCTTATCTTCTAGCAGGCTTAGGAATTTTTGCCCTAATGTTTGTTCACGGTACCTTAGGAGCCCAATTAGCCGCTGAGTTTGGCGTCCACATTAGTGCCGATCGGCTATTGGAGATCGGACAAAATCCAAATTTACTGTTGAAATAATCTGTCAAAACGGTGCTTTCATGAAGCTGCGCACGGGTTTAATTTTGGCGATAGTCGCCAGCATTCTGGCATTGATTAGCGTTTGGATGGGCCAGCAGGCCTATGGTTGGATGCCACCTCAGGCATCAGCAGAGTCGGTGCTAGTCGATAACTTGTTTAGCTTTTTAGTGGCTTTAGGTACATTTATTTTTCTAGGGGTGTTTGTGACTTTAGCCTATGCAGTGCTATTCCAGCGAGCAGGCAAGTACGACGCTAGCGATGGTCCTTCGATTGAGGGCAACGTCACCTTAGAAATAGTCTGGACAGCGATCCCGTTTGCACTGGTCATGTGGATTGCGTTCTACAGTTTTCAGATCTATGACCAGATGTCTATTTTGGGGCCGATGGAGCATATGCACATGGCCACGGCAGAAGCCGCTCCTACTAACGTAGCCACAGCCCCGGCAAGCCAACCCATCGAAGTTCTAGCTCGCCAGTGGGCCTGGGAGTTTCGCTACCCAGAGCAAAACGTCAGCAGTACAGAGCTTCACCTACCCAACAATCAACGGGCAACACTGCTACTCAAGTCTGAAGATGTGATTCACGGATTCTTTATTCCGGCTTTTCGCATTAAACAAGACATCATTCCCAATGAAGAGATTACGTTTGAATTTACCCCCATCCAAGAAGGTAAATATCGGCTGAGAGACTCCCAATACAGCGGCACTTATTTTGCAGCAATGCAGGCAGATGTTGTTGTTGAGTCCCCCGAAGCCCACCAGGAGTGGCTAACCCAAGCCGCCGCTCAACCACCAATCATCGCTTACAATGAGGCCTTTGAAGACTATCGTCGAGCCTCTGAAAAAGGATTTAGCGCCGGGTGGAAAACGGTGCCTCCGGCAGCTCCCCCCTTAGTTAACTATTCTGGTTCACCCCTCAAATAAGAGTAGGTCCTATGGCGAATGTTTTAGTCAACGAACCAAGTAACAATCTCGGCGAGCCGGAAAGCTGGCGACGTTTTTTTAGCTTTAGCACCGATCACAAGGTGATCGGTATTCAATACATCGTCACCGCATTTTTCTTCTTTTTGGTAGGCGGTCTGTTTGCCATGGTCATTCGGGGTGAACTGATTACTCCAGAAGCAGACCTCGTTGATCGCACGGTCTACAACGCCATGTTTACCCTGCATGGCACAGTGATGCTGTTTTTGTGGACCTTTCCAGTTTTGGCAGGATTAGCCAACTATCTGGTACCTCTGATGATCGGGGCACGGGACATGGCCTTTCCCCGGTTAAATGCAGTGGCCTTCTGGATGGTGCCAGTCTTTGGCGTAGTCTTGATGGGCAGCTTTTTAGCACCGGGTGGTCCCTCCCAAGCAGGCTGGTGGGCCTACCCACCAGTGAGTCTGCAGAATCCTACGGGAGCGTTGATCAACGGTCAGTTTCTGTGGCTATTGGCGGTGGCTCTTTCGGGGGTCTCGTCCATTATGGGGGCGGTCAATATTGTTACCACCATTGTCAAGATGCGGGCTCCTGGAATGACATTTTTCCGGATGCCGATTTTTGTTTGGGCCGTGATGAGCGCCCAAATTATTCAGCTATTTGGGTTGCCAGCGCTAACAGCTGGAGCTGTGATGCTGCTGTTTGATTTGAGCCTGGGTACCAGCTTTTTTGATCCCCTCAAGGGTGGAGATCCAATTCTGTTCCAGCACTTTTTCTGGTTCTACTCTCACCCAGCCGTGTATGTCATTATTTTGCCGATTTTTGGTATCTTTTCAGAGCTGCTACCCGTCTATTCCCGTAAACCCCTGTTTGGGTACAAAGTAGTCGCCATTTCCTCTTTAATCATTGTTGCCCTGAGTGCGGTGGTGTGGGTACATCACATGTTTGCCAGCGGCACCCCCAGCTGGATGCGGATGCTATTTATGTTTTCCACCATGCTGATCTCGGTGCCCACAGGCATCAAAGTGTTTGCCTGGGTAGCCACGGTGTGGGGCGGTAAAATTCGACTGAATAGCGCTATGCTGTTTGCCCTAGGCGGGCTGATAATGTTTGTATTTGCCGGGATCACCGGCATTATGCTGGCATCAGTCCCCGTCGATATCCATGTCAACAACACTTACTTTGTGGTAGGTCACTTTCACTATGTGATTTACGGAGCCACGGTGATGGGCGTCTATGCCGCTCTTTACCACTGGTTTCCCAAAATGACTGGGCGTATGTATAACGAGGGATTAGGAAAACTCCACTTTGTACTCACGTTTATCGGCGCTAACCTCAACTTTTTTCCCATGCATCCCCTGGGACTAGAGGGCATGCCTCGACGAGTAGCCTCCTACGACCCAGAATTTGCCTTTTGGAATGTGATTGCTAGTCTGGGCGCATTCTTATTGGGAATGTCTACGCTGCCCTTTATTCTCAATATGGTGGGCTCCTGGATTCAGGGCGAAAAAGCACCTGATAATCCCTGGCGGGCGATTGGAATTGAGTGGCTCGTATCCTCTCCTCCCAGTCACGAGAATTTTGAAGTGCTGCCGGTCGTAGTTTCTGAACCCTACGGCTATGGTAAGTCCGAACCGCTTGTTTCCAATGCTGACGCGCTAGAGGTAGCCCATGAGTAGCACCGAACTTGATCCCGTACTCAACGAACAGACTGTTGTTGCCCACGAACAAACCGACCACGAACATGACGAAGCTGGCAACAGCATGTTTGGATTTATCATTTTCCTG
>JBCDFI010000412.1:0-5214 GCA_039178155.1 Cyanobacteria bacterium P01_H01_bin.105 | reverse complement strand
GGTCTAGCTGGTATTGCCGTGCGGGCAGGGGCACGCAGCACGCTATCTACCCTATGGGAGGCCCAAGATACCCCAAATACCGAACTCATGATTCAGTTTTATGAACAGCTGAAACAGCCAAATATTAGTAGAGCTAAGGCCCTGCAAAACGCCCAGCTATCGCTGTTAGAGGGCTATAGAGCACCCTACATATGGGCAACGTATGTACTCGTGGGCAACTGGCTGTAGAGTACGATCTTCTACGCCAGCAGCCCAGCTATCAAAAATTTGCTTTACTCATCTGTCAGGATGACGGGGCCGATCACAGGTTCCTGAATAAAGTCATCCAGCTCGACGGACTCCAGCAGTTCAATCCAGGCCTGTTCCCATTCATTCGCAGGCGACGTTTGCCGTTGTATCGCCAGATTATCGACCACGTCGTACCAAACGTTAGGCGATGAACTGTTGACCTGCGCTTCTAATTCTGGCGTAGGCTCAAATCGTTGTACCCAACCATTGATGTTTAAATTGGTTTTAACCTCTTGGCTCGACACGCAGGATACGCTCAAATACCAATGATAGTAATGGCCTTCTTGGAGGTTAATTGACTCATCAGCTGGCAAGGTAATACTGATTAATCCTGGTTGTTCGGGAAGCTTAAATGAGGTTTCGTAAACTCGTTGGTCTTCATTTCGGGTCAAGATGGAGAACTCGCCCGTCTGAACCTCGTCTGCCGTGTAGGGCATATAAAACCAAAAGGTAGGCTGCTGTGAGAGGGTTTTACCGTGAGCATTTACCGGGGTAATAGCCGTTAGCTCATGGGGCCTTGGAGGACATACAGATTGAACGCCACTGAGACTTCCCCCTGGCTGTCGACTGCCCGATGGGGGTGGGGGTGGTGTAGCTGGAACATCTGGCAGGTCAGATTTGCGACCCCGACCATTGTCAATCGGGTTAGGAATAGCAGAAGCGATAGGAACTAGTGCTATCTGACTTAAGAGTACTGCCAACGTAAAACTGACGAAGGCTAAACGGTTTTGCGATCGCATCTTCTAATTCCTCTTTACAAGTAACGTTTCCAGACCAAACGATTTAGCATGGGTTCAGTAATAGTGCGCAGATAACCCTGCTTATACGCTAACAAAACTCCAGCAGTTCCACCTAATGCTAACAGTGCTGGCACAAAAGGTACCCACCCCCCCTGAACCAAAATCAAAAGGCAGATTTGACGCAGCCCAAAAATAACAACTACTCCACAGACACCGACAAGCACCACGGAGCGAATGCGCCAAACCATTAAGCCACCGACCATTGACCATCCCAAAATCCAGAGCATATCGCCCCACTGCCACTGACCCCATTGGGGCAATACCCAGATCAAAGGGCGCTCATCTAACACAGCACCCAGCACCTGACTCACACCGTGGGCGTGGACCCAAACCCCCGGTAGCTCACCGTAGGGTGTTTCGCGATAGTCATTACCGATAGGATCGGTCACCCCCATGAGAATAATGCGATCGCGAATTACGCTGTCATCGATTTTTCCGTCAAGCAGCTCACTCAGGCTGACGCGACGAGCCGGTAACGAATTGACTCGATAGTTCAATAAAACCTGACTACTTTTTCCATCCAGCTGTTGGTATCCACCGGTACGCGCAGCTAGTCGCTCAAACACAACAGAACCCATCTGCCAATTCTGTTCTGCATTAGCCTTTAGCGGCTTAACACCTTCTGCTTCAAAGAAGCGTAGTACCAAGTTTAGACTCAAACTATACGGTGTAGAACATGTAGAAGAAACAGGGCCTAAATGGGGATCATACGATAATAATTGACGGCGCACAGTCGGCTTGCCAAGCTGATGTTTATCATCGGTTTCTAGATCGCTAAATCCAACCTGTTGATTAGCCTGATTACGAGAGAATTCGGGAGGGTGGCCCAGAATCTCTCGATCATCTTTATCAAAGGAACACACTGTAATCAGATTAGGAGATTTTTTAAACTGCTCAAGTAGTTCCTCTCGGCCAGGTTCATTTACCTGATAACGATGCATATCAACCCCAACAGCTCTAGGCTGATGTTGCTGTAGTTGTTCTAGCGCTTTAGCTAATACATCATCATTAATGGGATATCCGTACCGATCGGTATCTTCCTCTTTAACTTCCACAACCAGCAAACGCTCGTCAATATTAGGCTGATCCGAGTTTATGGGACGAGACCTCATTAAATGATCATAGGCACTCAGTTCTAATGGTTGTAATAACCCTAGCGTTCGAACGGCTACGATGGGCAGAGCAACGGCTAAACTTGTGACCAACACATGACGCCAGTTGACGCGAGGGGGCGGCGGCTTGACAACGGGCAGCCTAGGCTGTTGCTCTGCAGGCAACGGCAGCTGTTTTTGCTGAGGCTCCTCTGATATCCGTGTCCAAGCGATAGGAGCTTCTGTAGGATTTTGAAAAATAACAGGTAACCAGCTAGCGCCTGGAAATTCTCCCTCTAGCCCCTGTAACTGTTCTCTAGCAGAACGGACTGCTGTATAAAACGGTTCACCACGAGAAAAAACTCGTAAAAAGTTCTTGAGAAATGTATGAGCGACTGGATCTATAACCGGTTCCCGCATGACAATTAGCTGGGGTAGGTTGAGATCCGCTAATGCCCGAGCTAGCCCCAAACCGTCACACGAATTAAAAATAGCCAGTTTGAGACCGCGATTGATAGATGCTTTGAGTGCATTTCTCAGCTGGTCAATTGATAGCTTTTCTTTCGGATTGATAAATAGTTGTTCCGTCAGTACCCCGGCTTCATCGACTGCCTGACTCGTACTATGGCCAGCAAAAAAGAAAATATCCCAGCCGTCCTCTTCCCACAAATAGTGATCTAGTTCAGACCGTTTAGGCTCTGTTAGAAAGACCGTTTCAGCTTCTGCATCTTCAAGCATTAAGCGATCCGGCTGAATATCAATGCCCTCGCTATGTCCCAAAACCACCAAAATTCTCATCTGACGACTGAGCTTGGTAGGGGCTGATGTGGCCCGCTCATACTCCTGAGCACTCAGAGCGATTTCAGCCTTTGTATAGCTCTCAAAAAACTGCCAAAGATGCCAAGGTAGTTTCTGAAGAAGAGGATCGTCTGTCTCGATAATGATCCTAATATTTTCTTTAGTATCAAGCTTCATTCGTAACTGTTGATCAATGTTACGAAAGCCAGGAGACTTTAGCCATTCATTAATTTCATGCTTTAATTGCGTGCTTAGAGAGCGAAAATCGGCTCTAGAAACGTTAGTGATCGGTTCTGGATCAAATTCGATAAAATCCTTCGCCGACAATCGAGAGCGAAAGCGATCATTGAGTGCTTCGTAGAGGTTACGCCATTTCTCGTAAAGTTTGGGCAGGTTTTCTGCCACAGGTAAGCTGCCACGACCGCGATATTTTACAGGTAGCTGACTGTCTGGAAACAGCAGCTGGACTGTGACACTGTCGAATCCTACTTGACAATTCCCTGGGCCTAAATTTAGAACGACAAGTGGACTCATAGGGGCATCTTAGAGACTATCAAACCGAGAAAGTTTCGCTAAAGGCGTCCTCGTTGAGGGTGATTTTCAGTCGAAACTGTGTACTTGGCAGACATCTAAAGTGGGGCAACCGCATATAATCTTCTTGCCCACGAGCTTGGATAGACTGCAATATCTCATCATCTTTGGAATAGATAGATAAGACCAAATCTTTTGGTACACAGCGACCCTCTACAGCGGCATGCACCTGTACGCGCACACCCATGCGACTATCGGTTTCTGAATTTAACACCATTAATAATGCTACCGTCTGGGGTTCTAATTCAGTATTTAATGTGATGAACTTAACTCGCGGCGCACAAAATCCTTTGGTGTCTCTGGCTCGTCTGAAGTTATGGGCAAAGGTTGGATAATTCGAACTCAAAACAGCTTCGAGGGACTGCCATTCGTTTGCGAATAGATTCTGAAACCATTGGTTAAGGTTAGTCTCGCTTTGAGCATCGGTCACCTTATTAGGTACTAACCGTTTTTGATAGAGCTGCTGTCGCCAGTCTGAGCGCTCTAGGAAGGCCCCCCAGCATTCAAACGGGAGCGTGAGTCTAGGAAACATTCTGTCAGGCTGACTTAACTTTTGCATGGTCTGATGTGCTTGGGTATGGGATAGGGGCGGCAGTGGCGAGATCACAGCCTGAGTAGCAGTATCGGGACACCGTTGAATGGTTTGCCAGAAGGCATTGAGATCGCACGCTAGTTCCTGACTTTGTAAGCAGTATGTATGATCGAGTACATCATAGTAAGCACTCTGTTTGAGGGTCTGGTGGGTTGTGTAGCCCCAAACCCTAATCCATCGATTTTCTAGGTCAACCTGAGCGGCTAGATAATAATCGGCAGTCCAAGATGGAATATCTACCCATTCTTGGGGGACATCTAATCCGTTACTATCTAATGTATCTGTAGGAATCAGTACCAGCCGTTTAGTGCCTAGCGTTAGGCTACTGCCGCCTACTAATTCCCAAATACTTAGCAGACTTTCTCGATCAGGCCAGATCGATGCTTCTGGTGCATATTCTGTTTGAAACCAGGGTAGAAAAACTTGTAGACAGAGCTGGTTTAGATAGAATTCTTGACGGTGTGTAGGGCTTGCTAATATCTGACTTTTCTGCCAGCACTGGGTTTGGATATCTGGTGGAATCTCTATCCACCATTCGGTGGGCTGGGCAAATGCGAAACTCATCGGAATAACTCCATTCCTGGAAACGATTACAAATCTAGGTTGGATTGCGGTAACGAACCGTCAACCATTCCTCCAGGGCGACACTCATGCTAACTATTAGGTCTGGAGAAGGAGAAATATGCATTGTTTGAGCCCAGTCTGTCAGTACCCCCAATAAGGTTTCTCGAATCCGAGTCAGACGTCTAGAGACGGTGTACTGTTTTAGATCTAGCTGCTGGGCAATGCGTACTTGGGTTAGCTGGTCATGGTAATAAAGATGCAGTATGGTCTGGCTTGCTGGAGCTAACTGCTCGATGGCTTCTGTTAGTACGGTGTTGATTTGAGCTTGTTGGACCTGCCGCTGTTGACTATCTTCTAGTTCAATAATTGAAGCTATTGGTGATGAGCGTTGGGTATCTGGCAGCTCACTTTGTAATTCACCTAGATCACGATTAAGACTAGGCGTATTTAGGGAGCGGACGGCTGGATACGTGTACTCACGAACCCAGTC
>JBCDFI010000411.1:0-5233 GCA_039178155.1 Cyanobacteria bacterium P01_H01_bin.105 | reverse complement strand
GGTTCTGGGATACTTTGGAGCTGCTGTAGCAAAATGGTTAGCCGTTCTAGACCGATGGCAAAACCGATGGCAGGCACTTCTGGACCCCCTAACTGCTGAACTAACCCATCGTAGCGACCACCGCCGCAGACGGTGGCCTGGGCTCCGAGATCCGCTGACATAATTTCAAAGGCGGTGTGGGTGTAGTAGTCGAGACCCCGCACTAGTCGGGGATTAATAGTAAAGTCAATGTCCAAGTCCCTAAGCTGCTGCTGCACCTGGTCAAAGTGTTGCTGGGAGTCATCGCTTAGATGGTCAAGCAAACTGGGGGCATCTTTGATAATTTCTTGGGTGCGGGCGTCTTTGCTGTCGAGAATACGCAGGGGGTTGCGGGTAAGCCGCTCCTGAGAATCGCTGTCCAGCTCGTCTTGGTAGGGGGTGAGATAGTTGACCAGGGCATCGCGATAGGCCTGTCGGTCGGCACCGCTGCCCACTGAGTTTAGATCGAGGGTGAGGGATTTTAAACCTAGGGCATGAAGGATGTCGGTTGCGATCGCAATTACCTCCACATCTGCACGGGGGTCGCGACTGCCTAAAATTTCCACATCCAGTTGGTGAAACTGACGCTGACGACCTTTTTGAGGACGCTCATAGCGAAAGGCTGGCCCCGTATGCCACAGCCGCTGTATACCTCCACTAGCAAAGAGCTTGTTGCTAATAAAAGCCCGCACCAACCCCGCCGTGATTTCAGGTCGCAGCGTAATTGATCGTCCACCGCGATCTTCAAAGGAGTACATCTCCTTACCAACAACGTCGGTTGCTTCACCGATACCCCGAGCAAACAGTTCTGTCTGCTCAAACATGGGTGGACGAATTTCCCGATAGGCAGCGCGATTGAGAATATCACGAGCGGTTGCTTCCACATGCTGCCACACCGTTACCTCATTGGGCAGAATGTCACGAGTACCTCGCAGGGCCTGGATATTACTCATTACGTGGACAGTTAAAAATAAACGGGCAATGCCCACCCTATCAAATGATGGGTGAGTTTAAGATGCCAACTCCTGTTGATTATTGGCGCTAGGTAAATTGCAACAGTTAACGTCGTCGATACACACTTTGCCCCACTTCAAGGCCCAACGGACAAGGGCTACCCGATTGCCTGTCGCTGTTTTATTGAGAACGTTACTGATGTGGTTATCAACCGTGCGCTTACTAATGGCTAGCTGAGTTGAAATCTCTTGATTGGTCAAGCCAGCGGCAACTAGCTCAACAATTTGTAATTCCCGCTCTGATAAGGGAGTTCGTTCTTTTTCTTGAAAAGATTGGCTGGCTGACATAGGAATACCTTCTGCTCACTGCGTATATATGCTTAGTGTCATTACATCATAACTAGTTTTAAGATGGGCCATGTCTCTAAGCTTTTTTACTTAATTCGCCCAGTTTTTAGCAGTCTGAATAATTAGGAAGTCCTGCTGTCTAACGCTTCACGAGCTGAAGAGTCCATTTCCATAGCCTTGTTAGTCGGCGGCCCAGATTTAGCAGCTCAGGTGCAACGGTGTCGCTTTCGCGGTGAGGGGTAAATTGATCCAGCAGTAGTTCTCGCAACCGATTACTGGTGAGGGGGCGATTGAGTCGCCCCCGCTGGGCAATGGAAATAGAGCCAGTTTCTTCAGAAACGACAATACACAAGCAGTTTTCAATACGTTCAGTAATGCCCATGGCCGCTCTATGACGGGTGCCCAACTGACGTGATGCAATCCGTTCTGAAATTGGCAAAATTACCCCTGCAGCCACAATCCGAGAGGCTCGAATGAGAATGGCACCATCATGAAGCAGAGTACTGGTTTGAAAAATGGTTTGGATCAGCTCCTTAGATAGCTCTGCATTGAGCCGCACCCCTGGGACCGAAAAGTCATTCTCATCAATTGGCGGACCGAGTTCTAAAATCATCAATGCACCGGTCCGTTTTTGGGAAAGCTCACGCACAGCATCCACCAATTCATCAATAACGCTGTCCGGTTTAGATGTGGGGGTACTCGTGGGCGAAAACAGCTGCATAAATTCGCCTCGGCCCAACAGCTCTAAAAAACGGCGAATTTCTACTTGCAGCATTAGAGCCATGGCGACGGCTGCACCAAAGGATAGATTGGTCAGCACAAAGCCCAGCAGCGATAGCTGCAGCTCATGGCTAAAAACCGCTGCTAGCATCAGCACAATTAGCCCTCGAATCATCCATAAGTTACGGCGTTCGCCAATAACCACCAACATTAGGTAGATGAGTACGAGAACAAGGGCGATATCAATGATATGGACGAACAGACCTAGCAAGTGTCAGCCCCAATCTGGGTTTTCAATATAAGGGTTTGGATAACGTGTTAGACGCTCGACGGCAGCCCATAAACCGTTCAGTGTATGTAACAGTGGGCTACGATATTCTGCATCTTGCGTTGAATAGTGCCCTGCGGTTTTACACAGTTAGGCCATCTTGCCTCTAATTGCACTTACGAGGTGCCATAGCAGATCTCAGGATGCACCTAGTTCCAAAAAACAAGATCTACAGGATAAGGCTCTACAGATGGGTTAACCACTGTAGATAATGAGTGCTGCAGGAACGACTAATCTAAAGACTACCCAAGATGACCGATAGCATCTTGGCTTCTATTTTAGGTAACGACTCGACTGGATGTCATGGTGAGTGTCTATTGAGCCCCTCAGTTTTTGAGATGACTGGGGAGTCGGTCGTAGCGGAGTAGGTCTGCGTCGGTTTCACGCTCTACTATTAAAGAGACATGGCTGCTATGGACCAATACAGCCGCAGGTCGGGGAACACGATTGTAGTTGGAGGCCATGCTGTAGTTGTAGGCCCCTGTTGCTGGAACTACGACAATATCACCCGCTGCTAGCAGCGGCAGCTGGGCATCGTGAATAATGACATCGCCTGATTCACAGTGTTTACCGGCTAGGGTGATGGTTTCACTCAGGGGAGCGGACATTTTATTAGCAGCTAAAACTCGGTAGACCGACTGATAGGTAATCGGACGAGGATTGTCAGACATACCCCCATCAACGGCTGCATAGGTGCGAATACCTGGAACGGTTTTTTGTCCACCGACGGTGTAAGCGGTGATGCAAGCGGTACCAATCAGGGAGCGACCGGGTTCACAAATTAGTTTGGGCAGCGGCACATTGGCTTTTTGACAGGCTTGTACCATGTGCTCACAAACGACTTGTGCCCAGTCGGCAATGCTCGGTGGATCGTCGATTTCGGTGTAGCGAATCCCTAGGCCGCCGCCCACATCTAGTTCGCTAATGGGTAAACCATAGCGCTTAGCTGTCTCCATCCAATGCACCAGTACCCCAGCCAAGTCCTGGTGGGGCTGCAGCTCAAAAATTTGAGAGCCGATATGGGCATGGAGACCAATACAGGTAAGGGTAGGTTGCTGAGCTACATAGGCAAAGACCTCTTCTAGCTGGTCGGGGTCAAAGCCAAACTTGCTGTCAATATGGCCGGTTTGGATGTACTCATGGGTGTGGCATTCAATGCCGGGGGTAAGACGCAGCAGGATGGTGGCCGGGGTATTTGAACTAGCCAGTGCGCTTAGGGTTTTAAGCTCATGCCAGTTATCGACAACGATGCGACAGCCTGCCTCGACTCCCCGCTGTAGTTCGCTGTAGGATTTGTTATTGCCATGAAAGTATAGGTTCTCTGGATGGACTCCGGCTTGACGGGCGGTCAGTAATTCTCCACCCGAAACGACGTCAATGGCTAGACCTTCTTGGGCTGCGATCGCACATACTGCCAAACAGTTCCATGCCTTAGACGCATACATGACTAACGTCTCCCCAGGATAAAACTGATCAAATGCCTGGCGATATTGCTGGCAGGCCGTCCGTAAGGTTAGTTCATCTAAGATATACAGCGGTGAACCAAACTCTTGGATTAAATCGAGAACATCACAGCCCCCGACTTCCAAATGATCCTGCTGATTGACCCGAGCACTGAGAGGTAAAAGCCGCTGATTAGGTGAGTCAGTCCCGCCAGTCTCCAAATAATTTAGGCTAGAGGGCGTTGCTTGATTGGCAGAAGGCAGTGTGGAAACCATAGATAATCATCAGGGGGCGTCAACGGGTGCAATCACCCAATGCAAGCTTCCAGTGTACAATTCACCACTGACTTGGCTTCTTCTAGAAAAAATAGAAAACCTCAAATTAATCTGGTCATTAGAGCAGCGTTTTTGCCCAGGCTTTTGCACATCTTCATAAATGACAACATCCCTAACCTGCCAAGTTTTAACCAATGAACTTCTGCCTGCGGTGTTAGAACTCGACCAGGTTTGCTTGGGTGGTCTTTGGACTGAGGTCGGCTATCGGCGTGAAATTGAGAGCCCCAACAGTGATTTATTGGTGTTATTAGCCGATCAATCGGTGATCGGCCTAGGTTGTTTGTGGGCCATTTTGGACGAAGCCCATATTACTACCGTAGCCATTCATCCCGACTACCATCGGCAATACCTGGGACAGTTTTTGCTCCTTCAGCTGCTAGAGCATGCACATCACCGTGCTCTAGCTCACGCCACATTAGAAGTCCGTGCATCTAATCACGGTGCCCTAAAGCTCTACCAAAAATTTGGCTTTAAAACGGCAGGTCGTCGCAAACGCTATTACCAAGACGACGAAGATGCCCTGATTTTATGGCGTAGTCAATTGCAAACATCTGGATATCAACACCAGTTGGAACTACTAAAAAAGGAATGCAAAGAGACATTTGGTAAGTATCGATACCATTGGTGCCCAGATGTAACAATCACTCATTAATATGTATCAAATATTCACGTCCGTAATGCCACAGAAAAATCACGGGTCAAATTAGCGAAAATCAAGTGTTTGCTTCCTAAACCAAGGCTATGGCAGGCTTAAAACTTGTTTAGGTAAGTCAGTAGTCAGTGGTGCATGATGTAGCTAGCGCGACCAAGGCAAATTCAACCCGACTGCATACCTACATCTTTAAAGATTGGTCGAAGTGAGTCTTTTTTTACGGCTAGAGCCATTGCAAGTCGTGAATACCGGCACAGTTTCACCAAAAATGGCTGTGCTAGAATCAGGTCAACTCCGCACAAGCCAGGTGATGAAAAGCCGCCATGTTTGAACGCTTTACAGAAAAAGCCATTAAGGTGATCATGCTCGCCCAAGAAGAGGCCCGCCGCCTGGGTCACAACTTTGTGGGTACTGAGCAAATCCTTCTCGGTCTCAT
>JBCDFI010000410.1:0-5240 GCA_039178155.1 Cyanobacteria bacterium P01_H01_bin.105 | reverse complement strand
GTTCAAGCGCTGCCGGTGGCGAGCAAAACGGCTGAAAGTACTGATTTATATACACCTTCAAAAATTGAAGCACCAGGCGGCTTATCGATTCGTGAGGATTGGCAAGCGGTATTTGCCCGTGTCGTCAATCAAGCTGAATTCCCCAGTGTGTTTATCTATGGCAGACAGGGCACGGGCAAAACGACCACCGTCAATTACCTGCTCAGTCTGATCACCAACCGCAAAATCGTCCTCGATCCGCATTACCGCTATGGAGCTTGGAGGGGCTGTGAGGTGATTGGTAAGGGCATGGACTATACCGAGATAGATGAATTTATTCAGGAGTGCTTGGAAGATATCCAGACTCGCTATCAGATGTATGCCACGGTTCCTAACTATCAGCCCAATATCGTCACCATCGTCTGTGAGGAGTTAACCAATTGGGCTGAGCACATCACCAAGGGCAAGGCATTTACCAAAGCATCCCTGAGTGACTTCAGAAAAGCGGGTTACCAATCGATCAGTGTTGCCCATGGGGACACCAATACTGCTCGTGGAGGTGCGACCGGTACTCGCAAGATGCGGGATGAAGGGGAGGTGCATATCAAGCTATTGGCGAAGGGCAAGGCACGGATCACGTTCCCAGATGAAGAACCATTCATCCTGCACTATCCCAATTTGGAAGCCTATACCCAGGTGACTGACAGCTATCTAGCTGAGCATGATGCACTCATTGATGAACTCGCTAAAGATGATTTTCCAAGTCAAATTGTCGAGGAATTCCCTTCAATAAAACAGCCTACAAAATGGGACGTTGCCAAAGCTCAAATGCAGGCAGTTAATAGCCCATTACTTCCTTTAATTGAATGGTTTGAAGGACGTCCTGACAATAGTTTTTCCATGCAATCTTTGAAGGAAAACCAGAAGCTTCGATATACGGTTGGCAATTGTGATTACTTTCAAGGGAGTAGTCAACGTGATCGGGTAGAAACGGCTGTTATGTTCCTAGTCGATGATGGCTTATTACGCAAAGATGATGACACTGTTTATCGTCTTTAAGAAGTACTTGGATGACTGGGTGGGTGATTGGGTGGGTGGGTGAATTTTTAGCTTGGGTGAATCCTGGGTGAACGAGAAATCAAGGCATCCAGCTCACCCACCCAGGATTCACCCACCCAATCACCCAGATTCACCCAGAGCATCACCCAAGATTCACCCAGCATTTTTAGGTTGCATCTACGTGATTTTGAAAAGACAGAAAAACACTTAACTTGAAGGTATTCCCATGAAGTCAAATACGGTTCCTGGATTAGTCATAACGCACGATCTTAGAATTGCGAATCAAGTATGGATTGAAAAAGTTAAATCGACTAGTCTATAGCCCATTTTTACTCAATAAATCACTGCATCTACGTTCCATGAAAATCACTGACTTGTCACACAAAAATGAATCAAAATCCTGAAAATTATCAAACCCTAAAAGACCAAATTAGTCATCTGATTGAGTCGTATGATCCGTCCGGTTCTGCACTGCTTGAAATTGCGGTTGATGTCGCGGATAGGTATTCAGCACTCGCCCATGTATCAGAACTGTTAGCCGCCTCCCAAAGTCAAATGCGAGTGCTCGAACATCGCCACGCGCTACTTGAGAAACATGGCATTCCAATCCAATAAACATCATTGCATCTACTACATTCCTGGAAATCAAGCTATGTCACTGAATCAACATGAAAACCACGAATCGAAAACCAGGCTTCACCCGCCATAGGGGAAGCGGTCGGTAACCATATCAATAAGCGCTTGAGCGGTAGCTGTAGATTCGGTTACCGCTCGCTTTTTGAAGAGGGGTGGGGGACCTAAACAACTCTAAATCAATAGCAGTAATTCAGGGTCGTGGTGATGCGGTGTTAGCTGGATCCGGTTATGTGTGGATGCGACTCAACGTAGAGTCCTTTGAATTCACAGCTAGTTGCATCCGGTTCTACGACTTTGGATGCCTGGTGGACGGTGGAGTAGTTATAATCTGTGGCTATCTATAACTATCTGTAACAAGCTGTGGCAAATTACAGCAGTATTTTGAGCATTGGCACGAGTTACTGAATAAGCACGGGATTCCAATTGAATAGAGTTTGAGGTGTCGTCAGAAGTTTTCTTAAGAAAAGGAGCACACAAAATCAAAAACAAACCTTACACTTGTAAGCTACCTTACAAGTGTATACTTGAGGCAAATATGTTCTATAGGGCAGGTCCTTATTCATGAAAAATAAACCAGATTTAACAGCTACACAGGAGCTGTTAATGAGTGTCATCGAATTCCGTCAGATGTACGGCATTCAAATATCCGATGCTATCAAGACAGCAACTGATTGTAAAAAGACGATTCCTGTGGGCTCACTTTATCCGATCCTTAAGCGTCTTGAAGCTAGAGGGTTTATCAAATCTGAATGGGGTGAAGCTACGGAAGAACGTGAGGGTGCAAGACGTAGATACTACTCCCTGACTGGAACAGGGAGTAGTGTTTTGGCTGAAACACGCGCTATCCGTCAAGCAGTGACTGTTTATTCTCAGCCTGTGGGAGGTATCTAAGCCATGGAAGGCACTGATAATGAATACACCAAGGACTTAGAATCTACATCAAAAGTTATAGAGGTTTTAGTAGGCATCACAGCCTGGATACCCAATAAGCTTTGGCTTCTAATACGGCTCTTTCAAGTATTGTGGACTGTGCTTGTAATTCTGACAGCAAAGAGCATCTATACGCTTTGGTGGGCAAAACAACTTATGCCTTTAGTTAAAGAGGTATTCATAGAGACATGGAGAAGCGAACCCAAATTTAAAACGATTAGTTTTATTTTTTTGAACGTATGTTCTTTACTGTTAGTATTGCCCTCGATCATTACAGAATGCTTATTTCGGCGTATGGAAAAAGTACTTCCGAAAACAAAAGTTGGAATATCATTACTCAGAGATTTACTTGGTGACAAATCACCATCTATCACCATCACACTCTTCTTTTTAGTCAAACTGACTTTAACACTCTTTAAGGTAGGATTTTCAAGTTTTTGGCTGGCTTTAGCTGCTTCCTTCATTGCAACTTCAATAGTGGTATTGCAACTGATTGTTTTGTCCTGGGCTTTAAGTAAAAGCGTGTCTATAATAAGCACACTCTTGTCACCTGATGAGCAAGAAGAATGGCTGGGCGATCTTAAAGAAATTCAGTATCAGATGATTCATGAGGAAAATCGTCCAAAGTGGTATGTCCACATAGCAACACTCAAGATGTGCTTTGAACGCGGTTTTAGCAAAGTGCAGATCCTACTTTCAGATGCTTGGAATTGGATTATCAGCAGTTAGATTTTATGTGCTGCTGATAATCATTCTCACGTTAGAACATAGACTGCAATCTCCAATGTCTGATACAAGGAATTAGAAGAATGTCAAAACTAATAAAACGCGATAATGATTTGCCACCAACGCGCTACAAAAATAGCCTTTGGGCGATCCGATGGATAGGTAAACCTATCGGTTTTCTTTTGTCCCGAAATGAACGTGAAGAATGGATTGGAGATCTTAAAGAGATTCGATATCGAATGCTTCATGTTGAGAAATATCCAATTCTATTTATAAATGTAGTGATTTCAGCAAAATGCTTTTGCCTGGTATTTGTTAAGATTCAGTGCCTTATAGTAGAGGCTGTCAGCCAGATTATCGGCACTTAACTAACCAACCAAACGATAATAAGTAGCGCGACTGATGCCCACTTGCTTACAAATCTCGGTAATAGGCATTTCCCCAGCTTCAGCCAATCGCTTAGCCTCTAGCTCCTGACCTTTAGTCACTGTTTTCTTACGGCCACCTTTGCGACCACGGGCACGGGCAGCTTTCAACCCTGCTTCAGTACGCTCTTTAATAATGTCCCGTTCTAGCTCGGCAATACTGGCCATGGTGCGAAAAAAGAACTTGCCCATAGCGGTTGAAGTATCAATCTGGTCTTGAATGGAGCGCAGTTCTACACCTTTGAACTCCAAGAATTCTGATACCTCGATTAGATGCTTAGTGGATCGACCAGCTCTATACAGCTTCCATATCACCAGGACATCACCTTTGCGTAGCTGATCAAGGCACTTATCCCATTCTGGTCGGGATGATTTTGCACCACTCACCCCTTCATCAGTGAAGATGCGATCGCAACCTTTACATCCGCTGTCGAGCCCGCTAACTTCAATATTCAAGAAGCACGTCTCGAAGCACTCGACCGTCGCACTAAAAACTCCGTCCGCAAACTGCGCCTTGAGCACCTCAACAACCAGTCCAAGGCTATCGAAGATATCCAAGCCACTCGCCTGGATGCCCTGGATGCTCAAACTAAGTCCATCCGCTAACAGATTGCTGAGCTGTTGCGGTACTCGGGCTGACAAGCTTGGGTGCCCGGTGCAGACTCCGTAATCTGTGAAAAAGCTTCATTCTCAGGGCACCCTTTTTCCACTCAGACTCTCCCTACACACAACTCTCTAGAGCCTCTGCCGATAACGGTAGAGGCTTTTTTGTGGGGTTGATGGTTCTTCGGGTAAGAATTTTCCAGACGGAAACCGTAGCAAAGTTCTACGTTCCGATTCTTTGCAATCACGATCAGGATCTAGCTGGATATACTCAGGCAATTTAGTGTGACAGAGTAAAGATTGAGCTATTTGTTCCTCGTTGACATAAGCATCCAACAAATTTGCACGGTCTAGGATTGCGTCTTTCAAATTTGCATCTATTAAATTAGCTCCTTGTAAATTTGCACGAATGAGGATAGCCTCAGACAAATTTGCATTCCCTAGTTCAGCGCCTTGTAAGTTTGCGTCAATCAGAGTTGATTGATACAAATTTGCATCAATCAAATTAGACCATGATAAGTCAGGCCTAATTAAAATAGCCATTTCTAAATTTGCACTTAGCAGAACAGCTCTTCGCAAGACAGTATCTCCGAAAAAGCTTTTCGATATATTTGCTTTTCCTAGGACAGAATTCGACAGGGCCACATCAAGAATCAAAGATCCTTCCAAATTTGTACTCACCAGCTCAGCTCCTGACAAATCCACTTTAACTATGGTGATATCTGATAAGTCTGCATCAACTATAGCGGTTCCTAGTTGTTTAGAATACAATATGAGGCGTATCTAAAGACTCTTGGAATCTCCCTTAGATGAAGCCTCTTTCCACTGATTTACGTCAGCGCATCATTGCTGTTTATGCCGATGGTGCGATCTCCCAACGCC
>JBCDFI010000409.1:0-5243 GCA_039178155.1 Cyanobacteria bacterium P01_H01_bin.105 | reverse complement strand
CGAGGAGAGGCTCTGTTTAACAGTGAGCGTCTAGAGTGTTTCCACTGTCACAGCGGTCTTAATTTTAGCGATTCTACCCATCATGAGCGCTCAGGGTTTACCGAAATCGCCTTCCACAATACTGGGCTCTATAATATTGACGGTCGGGGGGCCTATCCTCCTAAGAATATCGGTGTACAAGAGATTACTCAACGAGCCACTGACATGGGTAAATTTAGGGCACCCACCCTGCGCAATATCCAGGTAACAGCGCCCTACATGCACGATGGTAGTATCGCCACGTTAGAAGAGGCCATTGAACACTACGCTGCCGGGGGTCGTACCATTGAGTCGGGTCCCTATGCAGGTGTGGGTCGTGAAAATCCTCTAAAAAGTTCTTTTATCGCAGGTTTTTCACTGACTGACATTGAAAAACAAGACCTCATGGCATTTTTGCACAGTCTGACGGATCAATCATTTCTGTCAGATCCAAGGCTTAGCTCACCTCGTTAAAAGAATTTTAGATAACGCTGGATTTCCCAATCTGATATATGGCAATGGTACTCTTCCCATTCTTGGGTTTTGACGTCTATGTAGGTTTGATACATCAGCGGTCCCATGACTTGTTTGCTGAGAGGGTCGGCGGCAAAAGCTGCGATCGCATCTCCCAATGTCTTGGGCAATATCTCAATTCCCATATCTTTCAGTTCCTCCAGCGAGTATAAATACATATTCTCCGTATGGGGCTCACCCGGCTCCATCCCTTCTCGAATTCCTTCCAAACCAGCTGCCAGGATCATCGCTGCTCCTAAATAGAGATTGGTCGAAATATCTGCCGCTCGACATTCTACCCGACCACCTCCTAATGGAATCCGGAGCATGTTAGTGCGATTGTTGTTGCCATAGCAAATATAAACCGGTGCCCAGGTAAATCCAGACATGCTACCTTTGCGCACCAGTCGCTTGTAGCTGTTGACCGTCGGACAGGTTACCGAAACAATTGCTTTAGCATGTTTTAGCACACCCGCAATAAACTGATAGCCCAGTTTTGATAGTCCCCGAGGATCGTCGGGAGCCTCAAACAGATTTTTACCCGTTTCTAGATCCGCTAGAGACATATTGTAGTGGGCACCGCTACCTGTCTGATTGGCAAAAGGTTTTGGCATAAAGCTAGCAAAATACCCGGCTTCACGGGCTAACTCTTTCACCATAAAGCGAAAGAACGTTAGCCGATCCGCCATCTTTAGCGCCTCACAGTAGGTAAAATCTGTCTCAAACTGTCCCTGAGCATCCTCATGGTCAAAGGAATACACATCCCAGCCGAGATCGTTCATAGCACTGACGATACGGTCTAAAATTTTATAGTTGTCTAGAACTGTGGGCAGCGCATAGGCTGCTTTGGGCAGAATATCGCGATCGCTAACCGGACCAAAGCCTGTTTCAGTCTCCTTAAAGATAAAGAACTCCGTTTCAATGCCTAGATTAAAACTAAAGCCCATGTCCGCCGCTTGCTTTAAAACATTTTTCAAAATAGTGCGACAACAGGCTTCAAAGGGCTGACCCACCAAATGCAGATCGCTAGCAAACCAGACTATTTCTGAATTCCAGGGAAGTACGGTGGCGCTGCTTGGATCAGGCATCGTGCCTACTTCATCGTCATTAATTTCTTGAGGCACTCCATCTAAAGCTGCTCCAGTAAACAACTCCGAGCCCTGGATCATGCGATCAAAATGACTCATGGGGACAACTTTTCCCTTACACATACCGTGGATATCAACAAAGCTAGCCATGGCATATTTAACGCCCTGAGCCTGAAGAGAATGCTGAAGTGATTGTAGCTCTGGAGAGAGAGGTTTGATTTCTGGATACATGGTGAAGAGGTTACGGAAAAAGAAGAGTAGAAAAAACAGACTTTATTTTTGTTGTCTCAGGCCAAAAGATGTTGTCTGAGTGAATTTGAAAGAGAAGATCATCCAAGAACGTTAGCTCAGCGCAGGCTGGCTGCCTGGACACAGCTTTAACCAACCCTGGGCCACCTGTCTGGCAAATGCGGCTGCGCCATCGGCATAGACGTCTATCTGTTTTTGTATTTGCTGGTCTAGCTGGGGATAGTGGGTATCGATCCAGTCACTTTTAGCGGCTAGCCAGTCTGCAATAATCTCCGGTGTTACTTCCAGATGAAATTGAAAACCGTAGACATTGGTGCCAATACGATAGGCCTGATGCTTACAGATATCATTTGTCATTAATAACGTCGCCTGCCCAGGTAAATCAAACGTATCAAAGTGCCACTGCATAATGTGTAAATTCGCAGGACAGTCCTGTAACCAGGGCTCTGGAGCCAGAGGCTCTACCACGCTCAACGGCGAGAAGCCAAGCTCAGGCTCGCTGTGGGGATAGACCTGAGAGCCAAAGGCACGGGCAATCAGCTGAGAGCCCAAACAGACGCCCATGATCGGCTTGCTCTCAGCGTGGAACTGATGGATAAAGTCAACCACCTGTTTCAGATAGGGGTATTTGTCATCTTCATGGGCATTCATGTGCCCGCCTAGAATAATCAAACCGGCAAAATTACCGACCGGTGGTGCAACCTGCTCTTCGGGTAGCCAGGTTAAAAGCTCTGCCCCTAACCTGACAAGATGGTCGCCCAAAATGCCAATCGGGTCTCGAACACTGTTTTGAATAACCAGGATCTTCATTGCGATCGCAATCCCAAAATAATGTCGTGTTTTGCCAATAGTAACGATAATCTGGCCAACAAAACTGTTGTCAAGCTGACTGATATCTTTGCTAAAAGAATTCTAAAATAATAAGATGTTATAACCAATTTGAGAAAAATAATAATAAAAACATAGGTTTACCAGACCAGCAGCGGTTAAACCTATAGAGCCTCTGGCTAGACGGTATCTACAGTTACAAAAGCTTCTCATCAGTGCTGTTTTACTGGGGGCATACGCTAGGGGATCCTAAATCATGGTAGGGACGCTCACGCAGACAACGTCACTGGTTGAGAAAGCTAAAGAACTCGGCATTAAATTCTTTCTTGTTTCCTATACCGATTTGTTGGGGGGCACCCGAGCGAAGCTAGTACCCGCTACCAAAATTGCCTCAGTCGAACAAGATGGAGCATTTTTTTGCTCGTTTGCTTCCAATCTAGGATTAGGTCCCGATGCTCCTGAAATTGCGGCTGTTCCCGATCCAGACTCTTTAATCCAGCTGCCTTGGGAGCCAACCGTTGGCTGGGTGGCTAGTGATGTCTATTTTAAGGGTGAGCCCTTTTCGGCTGCCCCACGCGTAATTCTCAATCAGGTATTAGACCAGTGTAGCGAGCTGGGCTACACCTACAAAGCAGGGGTGGAGGCCGAGTTCTTTTTACTCAAAAAGACAGAATCAGGGTATGCCATCGCTGACGATTTAGATACGGCAGAGCGTCCCTGCTACGATCAGATCAATCTAATGCGTCAGTTTGATCTGATTTCTACCCTGGTAGACTACATGGAACAGCTTGGATGGGAGCCCTATCAGTGCGACCATGAAGATGCTAACGGTCAGTTTGAACTCAATTGGACCTATAGCGATGCTCGCACAACCTGCGATCGCCATGTTTTCTTTAAGTATATGGTCAAGACCCTAGCCGAGCAGCAGGGATATACGGCCACCTTTATGCCCAAGCCATTTAGCAATATTACTGGCAGCGGCGGGCATGTCCACAATAGTCTCTGGCAGGGTAGTGTCAACAGTTTTGCCAAAGACGCAGATGAAGGCGGACTATCTGCCGTGGGCTATGCCTTTCTGGGTGGTGTCTTAAACCATGCTAAGGGGCTAACTGCCTTATTTGCACCGACTGTTAACTCCTATCGTCGATTGGGCGCGAGTACGACTACCTCGGGCAGCACCTGGTCTCCCCGCTACATTTCCTATGGCGGCAATAACCGCTCCCATATGTTGCGTATCCCTGAAGCGGGAAGATTTGAGTGTCGATTGATTGATAGCTCAGCGAATTTATATTTGGCCTTGGCAGGACTTTTGGCTGCAGGGCTAGATGGTATTAAAAAACAAACCGCTCCAGGAGAGCGAATTGATGAAAATCTATTTGCCCGTGGAGCTGAATTTCCCGATTTAGAAACGTTACCGACAAATCTCTATGAAGCCCTTGAAGCGCTTAAGAAAAACGAGCTACTAATGGAGACCCTCGGAGAGCTGGGAGCCAAAACATTCTTTGAATTCAAACAGAAAGAATGGAGTACGTTCTGTTCCCAGGTAACTGACTGGGAGATGAGTCAGTACATCAATATTTGAGGAACATCATGACCTCTAACATCAATACCTACAATTTTCCAACCAAAATACGGTTTGGACCGGGCTCTCGCCATGAGCTACCAGCAGAACTTTCTAGTTTAGGTATTCAACGCCCACTGGTTGTAACTGACCGCGATGTGGCAAAGCTACCCTGGTTTAGCGCTATAGAAAACTCCCTCACGGATATGACCTCGGTTACCTTTAGTGGCCTATGGGGTAATCCGGTGGTATCTCAGGTGATGACGGGGGTCGCTGTTTACCAAGACTACAATGCTGACGGTATTATTGCCGTGGGCGGCGGTGCTCCCATGGATGTGGCCAAGGCCATTGCCCTAATGGCTCATCATCCAGGTCACCTGTTTGACTACGAAGACGGGGCTAGTACACGACCCATCAACCAGCCTATTCCGCCTATTGTGGCGCTGCCAACGACGGCGGGTACCGGTAGCGAAGTGGGACGCAGCGCGGTCATTTCAGACGATAACACCCATGCTAAAAAGATTGTTTTTGATCCACAGCTGTTGCCTAAAGTCGTACTGGCAGATCCAGAATTACTGCTGGGGCTACCGGCTAAGATTACAGCCGCCACCGGTATGGATGCTCTAACCCATTTGATTGAGGCTTTTTTAGCTAAGGGGAATAATCCTCTGTGCGACGGCATTGCTTTAGAGGGAATTTATTTGGTATCTCAGCATTTGCAAGACAGTGTAACGTTTGCTCAACAACAGGCCGCTGGAGAAATCGTTGACCAGACAGCCCACCTACGCGCCCGTTCAGGCATGTTAAATGCTTCGATGATGGGTGCGATCGCATTTCAAAAGGGTCTTGGCGTCACCCATTCCTGTGCCCATGCCCTCTCCACCATATGCGACACCCACCACGGCTTGGCCAATGGCATCATGCTCCCTGCCGCCATGCGGTTTAATCTAGCAGCCGAGCCCGAAAAGTTTTTACGAATAGCACGG
>JBCDFI010000408.1:0-5251 GCA_039178155.1 Cyanobacteria bacterium P01_H01_bin.105 | reverse complement strand
CCTAGCCATAGCTGGTGTAAGGGGAGACTTCTCTTCCAGCAGGCGAATGCCATGTTTACTGAGCAAAAACGTATCTACAGATTGTTCATGACAAGACTGGCAGCTCTCATGGTTAGGAGCCGTGACAAACTCCTTTGTCTCCGAACTCTGATGACAGCTAGCACAGTTGACATCGTTGAGGGCATGAACGCTAGTTTGCCACTGAGTAGTGATATCATTTAACTCCTGTTCTGTGGCTGCACTGGCTACGAGTCCCTCAGAAAAACCAGCATTAAAGACCAGCACTATTATCAGCGCCATAATAACGAAAGGGTAAAGCAGTAAGTTATTGACCTGACGCATCACGAACCTCCCCCCAAAAATTCCTTTTGGAGATTTGGCGCTGGTGCAGTCTCCAACGATGTGGTCACCACTCGATCCGGTAGCTCTTGCACAGGCAGCATGGATGGAGCCCCCATATTCTGGCGCAAGAAGCCCGTAGATATTGTGCGATGGTCGTGATAGTTATGACATCCAGCTGTCCAACAGCCATCAGCAGCAAACCCTTCATGGCTTTTGAGCTGGGTAAGGGTAAGCTCTTCATGACAGGCCATACATAGATCAGGCTGTAGATTAACTCCACGACCAAACATATGGACATGTTCGTTATGACAGGCCGTACAGGTCAACACATCGACTCTTTCGCGATATTCTGCCCAACGGGGGTCGCGAAACTTTTTGGTGCCATGGACATCGTCAGCTAGCTCAGCCTGATGACAGCGGGTACAGTTCTCATTGCTGACTGGTTTAAATCCTTCATGACAAGAAGCGCAGGATGCCTCAAAAATATGGTGTCCCTCAGATGTTTCACCCGGCAGAAAAATCTCCTTCTTGTCTAAAGCAAAGGCTGCTGAAACCCAAACAAGTAGTATTACTAGTGCCAAGACAATGCCTGTCTTAAGCGAGAAGAATCGACCTAGTTGTGGCTTAAAAAAGCGTGCCATCAGATAACGAAGCAATTACCACTAAAGCAAAACAATCAATAGCACAATGAGAGCAGCGGCACCGCCACCAATAATGCCAGCTGTCTTTCCCATACCGATACCTTCTGGCACCTCGACAGACGTATCAATGACAGGTTCCAACTGAATCTCTTGTTTTTCATAGTCGGCCCCGTCAAGCATCAACTCAGTGATAGCTCCGTAGGCTCCCACCCAAGCATCCTTAATATCTGCAGTCCAAGCAGAACCTGCATGCTGTTCAAGGGCCTTAAGTAAGCTGTTCCCAACCAGAGGATAGTGTTCTGGCAAAGCACCATATTTTACGTGACGTGCGCCTAACCCCTTGAGAGCTTTACTCAAGACTTCTGGCTTGCGAAGGTTTTCGACTACCATTACCAAACCACCTTTGAGCATCTGTTTTTGCTTGGCCATGTCGGTGTGCTCAAATAGGGTCCTAGCAGCTGGATAGTCTGTAAACAAATAGTTGTAGAACGTTGAAACCAACTCATCGGCCTTGGGAGCCACCAAAGCAAAGCTCTGCTCCAGCAATTCCACTTTCAAACCCTCTTCTTCAGTAGGCACATTTTCCAACGCCACGTCTGTCGGAGTATAGTCGGCTCCTTCTAGCATTAGCTTGGTGATGGCACCATAGGCACCTGTCCAGGCTTCTTTGAGTTCAGCTGTCCAAGCATCTCCTGCGTACTGCTCAAGGGTCTTTAACAAGCTGTTGCCGACCAGGGGATAATGCTCAGGTAGAGCGCCGTACTTGACATGGCGCGCACCCAGGCCTTTGAGCGCATTACTCAGAACCTCGGGTTTCCTGAGGTTCTCAATCACCATCACTAGACCACCTTTGAGCATCTGCTGCTGCTTCACCATATCTGAATGTTCAAACAGCGGTTTAGCGGCTGGATAGTCTGTAAAAAGGTTGTTATAGAAGCTGCCTACAAACTCATCAGCCTTGGGCTTAACAAGTTCGAAGCTTTGTTCTAATAACTCGACATTTAGGGGCATTCTAACTGGTCTCACCTCAACAAGTTTTCACCACAAGCTTTGTTTCAAAAAACCAAAAATCATCGTGCAAGATCAGAAAGGAGATCTTTTAACTACTCAAACAGCCTAATCATTGCACTAAAACCAACAGTAAATGATGGCCTCTGAGGGTTCAGGCATATGTACTGATACTTTGTAAGAGCATCAAAGACACTCGACGAGCAATTGCAACAACACTATGGAATCTGAACAACTTTCTAACGCACTCTGTTTAATAACTAAAGACTACATTCGGCGGATCGGTATCTACCCATGCGAATATCACCGTATTGCGATCGCAACTATTTTTTTGTGACATCAGATACCAAAATGACAACTAAATTCTTTTAATGCATTCATCACTTGCAGAAATGGAATTGACTTGCTTTTAGTAAAGTATTTTTTGAAATAAAACAGTTTTGCGACTGAGATTTAAGAAGTGAACCTCTTGTAATAAAAGGATTTCAGTTATTAAGCTAATTCTATGGATGCTTGATTTTTAAGCTCAAAATATTGTGAACGTCGGCAGTTATGTGCATTTATGGAAACAGATCGATTCGTTTTTTGAATAATGCTGAGGTTGAAGGCAAGAAATGCAGATTTTATGTGCGTAAGTATACAAAAAAGACTTCGATTCACGGTAAAGATAATCGAACATTGTTGTTGGCTAATGAGCTGTGTTCTCGGCTGACATACATATAATTTTTCTCGCTTCTTGCTTGCCCATGAACTCCGCAGTAATTCAATTTGTCGGTTCGATTAGGCTGGCCGTTCCTCTGCTAGTTGTTATCGGTTCGATTTTAATCGGTGCCACCTTTTACGAATCAGAAGTGGGGTCATCTGTTGTTCAGCAAGAAATATATAAGAGTCCATGGTTCGGCGGCCTAATGTTTTTGTTGGCTGTCAACCTCAGTCTTTCTACACTGCTCCGTTATCCCTGGAAAGGTGCTCGAAAAGTGGGTTTTGCTATGGCTCACTGGGGGTTAGTGGTGATTATTGCAGGCTCGGCGGCTGTTATTCACCTGAGCGTGGAGGGCATGCTGTTAGCCCGCACCGACAGCGGTCCTGTTAGTACATTGCGTGTAGAAGGCGACCTTTTGGAAGTCGCAGCGCCCGGTCAGGAGACACAGCAAGCCTCTTTGTTTATCAAGGGAGATGGCAGTGTCGTGCCTGATCATGTAGGTGATTTAGCCTTATTAGGCTATACCAATCATGCAATCAAAACTGTTCACTTTTCTGACGGTGCTGCCATTGACAACCCGGCTATGCGTCTTTCCTTAAGCAGCGCCCGTATGGGGCAAACTCTGGAACGTTGGTTGGCAGTAGCCCCGGCAACCTACAACAGAATGGATATTGGCCCAGCCGAGCTACAGGTTACTAAGGTCCACTCTGATAAAGAATTACAGCAAGCATTAAAAAAAACTACTCAAGCATCAGAGCCTTTGTGGGGAAGGTTACAACTTGACTTGTCCAACGGTACTCAGACTATTGATGTGAAATCTAGTTTGAATCAAACTGTTATTTTAGGAGATATAAGTTTTACGGTTAAAGACTTTTGGCCTGATTTTCGTTTAGATGGCTCCGGTCAACCGGAAACTGTGACTCAGCAATTACGGAATCCAGCCGTGCAGCTAGAGGCATCAGTAGGTGAGGTGGCTGAGCGCTGGTTTATTTTTGGTAATCCGGAGTTTGCGCCTATTCGTAATCAGATATCTGGTGATACTCCTCTAGCCCTAGACATCAGCTATGCAATCTCTGCCGATGCGCAGCCAGAAGCTTTCTTTAAAGTTGTGATTGATGCTGCAGGAGAGCTACATTATGCTGCCAAATCATCTAAAGGATTTGAATCTGGCTCATGGGCTATAGGACAGACAGTCACACCAGGCTGGGCCGATTTTGAAATTACACTGGAAGAGTATGTAGCCAGAGCACAGGTCGAGCGTAGCGTTGTCCCTTTGCCTGATGGCGCTGAAGGAGGGGAGCCCGCGTTACAGATAGAAACCCCCAATGGCAGCTCTACCTGGGTTCCCTGGGGTGAGCCGACCACAGTTAAAACAGCAGCAGGTGATTGGTATGTTGCTTTTAGCCCCAAGCTAATGCAGCTACCCTTTGCTCTCAAGCTCAATGACTTTATTGTGGAGCGTAATGAGGGTAGCGAGTCTGTTGCTATGTGGACAAGTTTAGTCACGCTGATGGATCCACAAACAGGTACACTCGCTGACCGACGGGTGTGGATGAACCATCCTACTTGGTTTAGGGGATGGAAAGTTGCCCAGGCCTCTTGGAATCCAGGTGATTTGGCTCAATCTACTCTGCAGGTTAAACGTGAGCCCTGGTGGGTAACCGGTCTGACTTGGTTGGGGTCACTGATGGTGACTGTCGGGGTAGCGGTCATGTTCTACGGTCGGGCGGCTGCCAAAAAACTTAAATTTTTAGGCGGTCTACTGGCCCCCCCTGACTCTGAAAAGCCTGAAGGCGATACAATCACCCCTGTTACCCCCATTCCAATTCTCAGCTTTTTCTCTAGTCGATAATATCTAACCTATTGCCTGGTGGGCCAAACTCACTTTCTGTTGATCGCCGATAATTCTCGCAATTCACCACCGATGAAACTTCTCAAATTTGCAATTGGTTTATGTCTCGGGCTATTGCTGATTGCGACCCCTATTAGTCAATTTCAGCCGTCTGCACTAGACAGCTTACAAACGATGACTGTGCAGCAAGGAGGACGTAAAAAGCCGTTAGACACTGTAGCTCAAGAGACGGTGGCTAAAATATATGGGGCGACGACATATCAGCACGATGGTATTCGAGAAAGTGCGATGGAGACATTTATGTCCCTATGGCTGAATAATCGCAACTGGAATGAAGAGCCGTTTGTGCTAGTCAGCTATCGCCCACTCAAAGAGCTGGCTGGTTTGGAGTTAGAGCAAAAGCATTTCTCGTTTTCAACGTTGATGAGAAATCAGTCCCTAGGAGAGATCGTTAGATCGGCCCACCGTAAACAAATTGATGAAGACGATTTGACGCGCGATGAGCGAGAAGCGCTGACGATTGAAGAGCGGCTGCAGCTGATGTTGAATATGGTGAACGATGATGCGATCGCAATTGTTCCCCATCCCAGCGATATTAAAGGCAAGTGGGTCGGCATTAACGCAGCTCAAGAACTTTACAATGTAGAATCCGTCGCTCCACTGCTGGCTGATTTCGCCATTATTAAACAGACAATTTTGTCGGGT